>JANWLL010000102.1 GCA_025450855.1 Vulcanimicrobiia bacterium | reverse complement strand
GCGTCTCCGGCGAGTAACGGAGGTCGCAGCCGTCGCCCGGCGTTTCGAGATTGATCGTCGGCGCGACGCGATGGTCGCGTATGCCGAGCACGCACATCGCGATCTCGACGGCGCCGGTCGCGCCGAGAGCGTGCCCGGTCATCCCCTTCGTCCCCGACACGACGATATTGTCTGCCGCCGCACCGAGAGCGGCGCGGATCGCTTTGCTTTCCGTCGCGTCGTTGAGCGGCGTCGACGATCCGTGCGCGCTCACATGATCGACTTCCGACGGATCGACGCCGCCGTCGCGCAGCGCAAGCGTCATCGCGCGCGCCGCCTCGCGGCCGTCCTCGCGCGGCGCCACCATGCTCACGCCGTCGTTCGTCAGCGCGTAGCCGACGATTTCGCCGTACGGCGTCGCGCCGCGACGGATGACGTCTTCCTCGCATTCGAGCAATAGAAGACCCGCGGCTTCGGCCATCACGAATCCGTCGCGGGCCGCATCGAACGGGCGGCTCGCGGTCGCGGGATCGCCGTTGCGCGTCGACATCGAGCGGATGACGTCGAATGCGTCGAAGATGAGCGGTGCCAGCGGCACCTCGACCCCGCCGGCAATGGCCGCGCGGCACAAGCCGCTGCGCACGGCACGGAACGCGTCGCCGATCGCGACCGCGCCGGCCGCGCAGGAATTGGAGTTCGAAATCGTCGGGCCGTGCAGTCCGAAGTGGATCGCGACGTTGCAGCAGGCCGCTGCCGGAAAGACGCTGAGCGCGAGGATCGGGCTGATCGCCTTCGGCCCCTTCTCGTAATAGCGGCCGAACTCGCTTTCACCGAACGCTGCGCCGCCGAGCGCGCTGCCGATCCAGACGCCGAAGTCGCCGTCGTCGCCTTGCGGCGTGTAGTTCGCGTCGTCGAACGCCATCTGCGCCGCTGCGATCGCGAATTGGCTGTAGCGGTCGGTCCGCTGCGTCTCGCGGCGCGACAGCAATGCCGAGGGATCGAAATCGTCGACCTGACCCGCGACTTGCGAGCGGAACGCCGAAGCATCGAAGCGATCGATCGCCTTCACGCCTCGGCGGCCGTCGAGCGTGCCCCGCCACAAGTCGCTGCGGCCCGATCCGATCGGCGTGATCGCACCGATGCCGGTTATGAAGACACGACTAGCCATTGCGCTCCTCCGCGAGCTGTTTCATTCGTGCGAGCGTCCGGCCCGCGATCGACTGTATGAAGAAATCGCCGACGACCCGGCGGCCGAACCAGCCGCGCAACATCGGCCGCACGTTCTCGTCGAGATCGTGGGCGATCGTCACGCGCGTCCCGCCGGCGCACGGCGCGAAGGTCCACGCGACCGACATCCCCTTCGTCCACCCCGACAAGTGCTTGAACTCGATGCGCGGCGTCGACGGATCGAGCGTCTGAAGCGCGGTCCATCGCACCGGGATCCAGTCTCGCCGCGCCGCCATCTCGACTTCGCGTTCACGCGCGTTCTCGCGAAGCACCTTCACCCAACGGTAGTGCGGAAGTATCGCCGGCCACGCCGCCACGTCCTGTGCGAGATCGTAGATCCTCCGCGCCGGAGCCGCGACCTCGACCGAGCGTTCGAGATGCATCATGCGATGAGACCGAGGAGCGCCCGCGGAGTGAGCGCCGTCCGGGCCGGCACGGCGCCGGCAAGGGCTGCGAGCACCGACTCGGCGTGCGAGGGATCGCGGCGGATCGCTCGTTCGGCTCGATCGCGCAGCGGCCGGATTCTGATGACCGCATCGACCGCGGCAGCGAGCATGGTCCGGGGCCGCACCGCGCTCGTGCGCGCTGCGGCGAAATCGCGCGCTATCGCCGAAGACCGCGAACCGCGCAAGAGCGCGTCCGTCGCCGTGACGACAGACGACGATGTCTCGAGCGCGATCGCCATGCCCTGACCGACGAAAGGATCGAGTAGCCCGGCCGCGTCGCCGACGAGCAGCACGCGACCGCGCGCGGCGACGTCGGCCGCATAGCGCAGCGGACCGACAGCGACGCGGCGCTCGAGCTTGTCCTCTTCGAAACGGCACTTGCCTTTCGTCAACTCGATGACCGTCCTGTCGGCATCGCTGCCGCGCCGCGCGTCCGGCATGACGAGCATCGAGTTCACCTTTCCGTTCCCGAGCGGGTTTCGCGCGTAGTAGCCGCCCGGACCGACGAACATCTCGAGCGCATCTTCGTCCTTTTGTCCGGTGAGGTGGCCGCCGATCGCCCAGCGGCCGCCGCGCCCGCGGCGTCGCGCCATGCCCGCTCGCTGCGCGACCGTCGAAAACGCGCCATCGGCCCCGACGAGAACGCGGCACTCGATGTTCCGGGTCGCGCCGTCGCGGTCGCGATACGAAACGACGAGACGATCGCGCGATCTCTCGATGTCGAGGAACGCGCCGCCGATCGCCGTCGCGCCGGCGTCGCACGCCGCTTCGAGCAGGATCTCATCGAACCGGCTGCGCGGGATCGAGAGCGCACCGCGATCGGGCAAGCGCAGGCGCACGGGTTGCGTGCCGAAACCGGCGAGCGCGATGGTACGCAACGGAAATGCTTCTGCCGCGATAGCGTCGAGCAGCCCGAGTTCGGCGAGTGCGTTGCAGGCGCCCGGGCTCACATATTCGCCGCATACTTTCGTCCGCGGGAACTGTGCGCGCTCGAGAACGCTGACTTCGAAGCCGGCACGCGCGAGCCGAAGGGCCGACGACGAACCCGCGGGACCTCCGCCGACGACAAGAACGTCCGTCACGCCGTTCCTCCGACGAGCGCCATGCGATATCCGGGATAGTTGCGGACGGCGACTCGAGTCCAGCCCGCGTTTCGAGCGAGCGCCGATACTTCTTGCGGAGTATACGCGCGCAGCACCGACATCGGTCCGTCCGCGAGCGTGAACTTGTTGCGGGTGAACAGCGGGAACGCGTACTTCGCGAACGCATACGCGAGCATGCTGCGCCGCAGATCGTTGACGATGACGGTCTTCGCGACGCGCGCGAGCTCGCGGAGCACCGCAACGGCCGCATCGCCGTCGAAGTGATGGAACGCGAGCACGATCGTCGCGAGGTCGAAACTCTTATCGGCGAAGGGCAACGAGGTAGCGTCCGCTTGCTGGAGGCGGATATCATCTCGACCTGAGACGCGCCCGGCGGCGATGGCGAGCACCTTCGGCGAACGGTCGACCGCGACGCACGTCGCCGCGATCCCGCGGCTGCGGAGGTGATCGAGCATGAAGGCAGGCAGGTCCGCGCCGCCGGTCGCGACGTCGAGGATGGTGCGCGGAGGGGGTTCGATGCGGTCGAGCTCGAGGCGGAGGCAGCGCCGTCCGCCGAGCAGCCTATTGACGCGCGCGAGGTCGTGCAAGCTCCCGCGCCAGAGGGCGTCGTCGCCGCTCGTCGTGTCGTCGTCCATCAATTCGCGGGCGATCAGGCGCGGCATCGTCCTCGCATTCTAGAGCAGGGTGATGAAAAACACCTTAGCACGAAGGAGGTGGCCTTCCCGTCGGAGCGCTCGTTTAGTGCAATCGGCGTCACTTCTAAGCGATGGGGTTGTTGGGTATCATGGGTGGCACGCCGACCAGCAGACCTTCGTATAGGTGAGCAATGAACGAAGCGTCCCACGCGAACCAGCCGCTGCCGCCGGGTTTCGATCCGATCCAGTTCACCGTGACGCGTCCGCTCGCTTCTCCGAACGAGCTCGCCGTCGCGTTCGGTCAGCTGATCGACGGCATCGCAGACATCAGCGGCACGTCGGTCGAGCGCATCATCACGCCGGGTCTCAGCGCGATAACGATCTCGTGGCTCGACCGCTCGGTGCCGTCCGACGAGTGGCTCGGCGACGTCGAAAGCCAGCTGCGTTCGTTCGCCGCGTGTACGGGCGTCGAGGTCCACTTCCGCCGCCGTTAGGCGGTCTTTTCGCTGACGCTCTTGGCCTGCAGGAACAGCAGCAGGTAATCCGGGCCTCCGGCCTTCGAATCCGTTCCCGACATATTGAATCCGCCGAACGGGTGGACGCCGACGAGCGCACCCGTGCTCTTCCTATTGAAGTAGAGATTGCCGACATGGAACTCGTCGCGCGCGCGCTCGAGCTTCGCGCGATCTTTCGAGTACACGGAGCCGGTCAACCCGAACTCCGTGTTGTTGGCGATCGCGAGCGCGTCGTCGTAGTCCTTCGCCTTGATGACGGCGAGCACGGGACCGAAGATCTCTTCCTGTGCGAGTTTGCCGTCGGGCGGAACGTCGACGAATATCGTCGGTTCGACGAAGTAACCGTCGCTGCCGACGCGCTTGCCGCCGTGCGCGAGCTTCCCTTCGGCTTTGCCGGCCTCGATGTATTGCTGGATCTTCTTCATCGACGACTCGTTGATGACCGGTCCCATGCCCTTGTTCGGATCGGTCGTGTCGCCGACGGTGATCTTGTGCGTGCGGTCGACGAGCCGTTTGACGAACTCGTCGTACACGGGAGCCTCGACGATCGCGCGCGAGCAGGCGGAACATTTCTGCCCCTGATAACCGAACGCGGCCTGTGCGACGCCTTCGACCGCTGCCGCAATGTCGGCGTCGGCCGAGACGATGATGCCGTCTTTGCCGCCCATCTCCGCGACGACGCGTTTGATCCATATCTGGCCGGGCTGAGTCTCCGCAGCCAGCCGGTTGACGTGCAGACCGACGTCCTTGCTGCCGGTGAACGAGATGAACCGCGTGCGCGGATGCTTGACGAGCTCGTCGCCGATCGCGCCCCCGGAACCGGTCACGAGGCTGACGACGTCCTCCGGAAGTCCGGCGTCGACGAGCAGATCGACGAAACGCGCTGCGATGACCGGTGAGTCGCTCGACGGCTTGAGCACGACGGTGTTGCCGGTGACGACCGCCGCTCCGGTCATGCCGACCATGATCGCGAACGCGAAGTTCCAGGGCGGGATCACGACGCCGGCGCCAAGCGGGATGTAGCGCATCTCATTGCGCTCGCCTTCGAACGGCGTGATCGGGTGCGGCTGCGCGTAGCGGAGCATCTCGCGGCCGTAGTATTCGAGGAAATCGATGCCTTCGGCGACGTCGCCGTCGGCCTCGACCCAAGTCTTGCCCACCTCGAGGACGAGCAACGCGTCGAATTCGTAGCGACGCATGCGCACCGCTCCGGCCGCGCGGAAGAGCACCTCAGCACGCTTTTCGGCCGGCGTCTTCGACCACCGCCGGAAAGCGCGATCGGCGGCCTCGATCGCGGCGCGCGCTTGATCGGGGGTCGCGGACTGCACCATGCCGACGACTTCGGAGGGACGCGCCGGATTGCGCGATGCGAACTGCTTGCCGCCTTCGACTTTCTTGCCGTCGATGACGAGATCGTACACGGTGCCGAACTTCTTGCGCTCTGCTTCGATCGCGGCGGACATCGCCTCGCGTGAAGCGGCATCGGCGAACGTCTTGACGGGCTCGTTGCGGAATTCGCTGACTTTCTCTAGGACGGTGGACATGTCTCTCCTTAGACGGCTGCCGCCGCGACGTCCGTCCGCCGCGCCTTCTTGCGCGCGGATGCGTAATGCCTGATCGCGCGGCCGAGCCGCGCCATCGCTTCCCCGGCGAGATTCTCGGGCAGGGTTCCGAACGACAGGCGCAGCGTGTTGTTCGCCGGCATCGTCGGATAAAACGGCGTTCCCGGCAGAAAGAGCACTCCCTCTTGCGCGGCGTATCCGAACAGCTCGAGCGAAGACCAATCCACCGGCAGTTCGACCCAGACGTTGACGCCGCCGCGCGGGGCCACCGCTCTCGCCCCGTCCGGCAGGACGCCCGCGAGCGCGGTCATGAGCGCGTCGCGCCGTCGCCGGTAGAGAAAGCGCGTCGTGCGGAGATGCCGCGCCGAAGCCTTCGATTCCATGAAGCGGACGAGCGCGCGTTGCGCGACCGTCGTCGTGAACGTGTCGGCGCGCAGTTTTGCGGCGACGAGCTCCTGCATCGCGTGTCCGCGCGCGGCGATGTAGCCGATGCGCAAGCTCGGGAATAACAGCTTCGAGAAGCTCTCGATGAGGACGACGCGCCCGTCGGCGTCGCTCGCGAGGAGCGGCGGCGGCGCTTCGCCTTCGTACGAAAGCGGCCACGACGTCTGGTCTTCGACGATCGTCAGCTTCGCCGCGCGCGCGACGTCGAGCACCGCCCGATGACGCGAGCGCGCGAGGAACGAGCCGCTCGGATTTTGCGACGCCGTGTTCAAGTACATGAGACGCGGCGAGAAGCGTCTCACGGCTCCTGCGATCGAATCGGGCAGGGCACCGTCGGCATCGCCAGCGAGGTTCACCCACGAGACGCGCTTCTGATCGAACACCTCGAGCGCCGAGAAGTACGTCGGCGCCTCCGCCGCGGCGAAATCGCCAAGGTCGAGGAACGTCTCTGCGACGAGGCTGAGCGCTTGCTGCGCGCCGCTGACGACGAGGATGTCGTCGGCGCTGACATCGGCACCGCGCGCGCGCAAGCGCGCGGCGAAGATCTCGCGCAACGCCGGATCACCGCGGTCGGCGCGATACTGGTGGATCTCGGGCGGATCGTCGAGGAACGTGCGCGCGTAGCAGCGCGCGAAATCTGCGAGCGGATACGTCTCTGGTGCGGTGTGGCCGTTCGAAAGCGCTATCGTCCCTGGCCGGAACGACGAGCGGAGCAGATGCATGGCCGCGACGCGGCGCGTCTGCGCGCTATAGCGCGACAACGCCGAATCCCACTGATCGTCTTGGCGCGCCGTGACGGGCCGCGGGCTCTCGATCGTTTCGACGCCGTCGGAATCGAACGACACGAATGTACCGCGTCCGGTTCGCGACTCGACGAGGCCTTCGGCCGAGAGCGCTTCGTACGCCTGACTCGCGGTGACGAGCGCGACGGCGTGCCGTTTCGCGAGCTCTCTCAGCGGCGGCAAGCGGGTCCCGAGCGGGAGCGCCCCGTTGCGGATCTGCTGCGCGATGCCCTCCGCGAGCTGCTGATAGAGCGGGCGCTTATCGCGGCCGTGGAATTGGATCTGAGTCAGGGTAGCCGGCATTGATATACTTGTCCTTACTCGCTGGATAGGTACAAGCATGCCGCCTTAGAACCCTTCCGCATGAGCAGGATCGTCACACGCGAGGCGCAGCGCAGCGAGCTGGCGCTCGCGGCGGAACACTATCTCGGTATGCGGCGCGAGCTCGGATGGCCCGATGGCGAGCTCGACCCGCAGTTCGTCTCGCTTTTCGCAGCGACGTATTCGGAAAGCGCGGCGAGCGGTGAGAGCCGCTACTTCGTCGTCGACATGAACTCGAAGGTCGTCGGATCGGCGGTCGCGCTGCTCAAACGTTCGATGTCCGAGCGTTACCTCAAGACAGTGCCGAGCGGATATGTCGCCAACGTGTTCGTCGAACCGTCGTACCGCCGCCGAGGCGCCGCACGGGCGCTGACGACGGCCGCGATCGACTGGCTTCGCTCCCTAGGATGCAAAGTCGTCCGGCTGCAAGCGTCGCCGTTCGGGCGGCCGCTCTACGAGTCGATGGGTTTCGTACTGACCGGTGAGATGGAGCTGCGGCTCTAGCGGCCGCCTAGCGAACGGTCTGAGGCGGGTTGTCGGGACCCGGCTTCGGTTCCAGGTGCGGCATCGGCACCGTGTACCTGCGGCGTCGCATGTCGGGTGAACCCGGCTTCGACATCTCCCAACCGGCTTGGCGGACGGGCATGTCCTTGTCGAGCACGCGACCGATGTGGCGCAGGTCGAGGACCGGCTCGTGTTTTTGGCTTTCGTCCGTCATGGCTCGCGCGTCTACTGCGCGAGCCGTGCCACGCCCTTCATCGCAGGTCGCAACTCGGCGTTGCGACAAGTCCCGCTCCGACTGCGCTGTGCTCTTCCAGCTCTTCCATAGGAGGAACGGATGAAGAAGTATTTGGCCGAGCTCGTCGGCACGTTCGTGCTGGTGTTCTGCGGCGTCGGCGCTGCCGCTATCAGCGGCGACAAGATCGGCATCGTCGGCATCGCTCTCACATTCGGTCTCACGCTCGTCGCGATGGCGTACGCCATCGGTCCGATCTCCGGCTGCCACATCAATCCGGCGGTGACGATCGGTCTTGCGGTCGCGGGCCGCATGAGCTGGGCGGACGTCCCCGGCTACGTCATCGCGCAAGTGGTCGGCGGCATCGCGGGCGCGGGAGCGCTGCTCCCCATCGTGTCCGGCGGCATCGCCGCGACCGCGAACTCGATCCAAGGCGACTACACCGTGCTCGGCGGCTTCCTGACCGAAGCTTTGCTGACGATGGTGCTCGTGCTGACCGTCATCGGCTCGACGTCGAAGATCGCTCCTGCCGGGCTCGCCGGCATCCCGATCGGCCTTGCGCTTGCGGTGACGAACTTCGTGGCGATCCCGGTGACGAACGCGTCGATCAACCCGGCGCGCAGCATCGGCCCGGCGCTGTATTCCGGCGGCGGAGATCCCGTCAGCCAGTTATGGCTGTTCATCGTCGCCCCGATCGTCGGCGGCATCGTCGCGGCGCTCGTCTATATGGTGATCCGCGACAAGGAGTGAACGCAGGCCGCGGCCGTCGAAACCTGCCGGCCGTGGCGACTCACCTGACGTCCGGTCTCACGCGCGAGGAACGTAAGCGGTACTCGCGTCATCTGACGTTGCCTCAAGTCGGCATCGAAGGCCAAGAAAAGCTCAAGCGGGCGAGCGCCCTCATCGTCGGCGCCGGCGGCTTGGGTGCGCCCGTCGGACTCTATCTCGCGGCGGCGGGAGTCGGCGCGCTCGGCATCGCCGACTTCGACGTCGTCGAGGAGTCGAATCTCCAGCGTCAGGTCATCCATTCGACGAGCGGCGTCGGCAGCTCGAAGGCCGAGTCGGCCGCGCGCCGGATCACCGAGCTTAACCCATTCGTCCGCACCATCATCCACGAGGAACGGCTGACGAGCGCGAACGCGATGGACATCATGCGCGGCTACGACGTCATCGTCGACGGCACCGATAATTTCCCGACGCGCTATCTGACGAACGACGCGTGCGTGCTGCTCGGCAAACCGCTCGTCTACGGTTCGGTCTACAGATTCGAAGGCCAAGCGTCGCTTTTCGACGCCACGATCGGCCCATGCTATCGCTGCCTCTTCCCCGAACCGCCGCCGCCGGGGTCGGTGCCGTCATGCGAGGAGGGCGGCGTCTTCGGCGTGTTGCCCGGTCTCATCGGCATGATACAAGCGACGGAGACGATAAAGCGCATCACCGGCATCGGCGAATCGCTCGCCGGACGGCTGCTCGTCTTCGATGCGCTCGAGATGCGCTTCCGCGAGCTGCGGCTGCGCAAGGACCCGGAGTGTCCGGTGTGTGGAGCGCATCCGAGCGTCACAGAGCTCATCGATTACGAGGCGTTTTGCGGCGTCGGCGCGGCCGACGCGGAAGGGTCAGGCGGCGCGAGCGTGAGCGAACCGGGAACCGACCTCACCCCCGTCGAGCTGAAGGCGAAGCTCGATCGCGGCGAACGCATCGAACTCGTCGACGTGCGCGAGGACTTCGAGCTCGACATCGCGGCGCTGCCGTACACGAAGTGGATACCGCTCGGCGAGTTCACCGATCGCATCGGCGAGCTCGACAAGGACGCGGAGACTATCGTCTATTGCCACACGGGCGGCCGCAGCGGGCGCGCCGTCGAGTTCTTGCGTCGCAGCGGGTTTTCTAATGCACGTAATCTGAAGGGCGGCATCACGCGCTGGTCAGACGACGTCGATCCGAACGTCGAGAAGTACTAGCCTTTAGCCCGCCGTCCAGCCGCCGTCAAGCATGAAGACGGCGCCCGTCGCGAACGAAGCGCTATCGGATACGAGGAAGGTCGCCATATCGGCGATCTCTTCCGGCTTGGCCATCCGTCCTTGCGGGGTGCGCGACTCGATCCATTTCGAAAGCGTGTCGCTCGCGCGAACGCCTGTCGTCATGTCGGTCTCGACCCAGCCGGGCGCGAGCACGTTGACCCGGATCCCGTAGCGGGCCCAATCGAGCGCGAGCGATTTCGCGAGGCCGACGAGCCCGGCTTTCGACGCGGAGTAGGCAGTAAGGCGCGCGGCTCCTGACGAGCCGGCTATCGATCCGACGAAGACGATCGATGCCGATCGGCCGCGCTCGATCGCGTGCCGCGCGAACGCCTTCGCCGCGACGAACGCACCGGTCAGGTTGACGCTCAGGATCGAATCCCAATCGGCGACGTCGAGTTTCTCGCCCGACGTATATGTCGGGCTGATGCCGGCGCTGTAGACGAGCGCATCGGCACCGTCGTAGGCCGCATCGAAGCTTTTGACGACATCGTCGATCGCCGCGCGGTCGTCAACGTCGAGCGCGTAGCCTTTCGCTTTCGCGCCGATCCTCATCGCGGTGCCTTCTGCCGCCTTGAGGTCGCGCCCGGTGAGACCGACCGACGCGCCGCCCTCAGCGAGACGCCGCACGATCGCCACGCCGATGCCGCGCGTGCCGCCGATGACGAGGACCGATTTCCCGGTGACGTCGCCGATCACGACGGCGCGTCTTTTTCTGCCGCCTGGATTCCGGCGATGATGACGATGAGATGTCGCGGACCGTGCGCGCCTAGGACGAGCGTCTTTTCGATGTCCGCCGTGCGCGCCGGTCCTGTTATCAAAACCGCCTCGCCCTTATCGCCCCGCCGTGCGGCTGCGTGAAGCGCGGCGAGCGATGCGCTCGACATCGTGGGGAACAGCGCGTCTGAATCCGCGACGACGATGCACGTCCTCGGCAAGTACGGAGCCAGCCGGCGTTCCGCGGTACGCTCGATGACGAGCGCCGTTCCGGTGTCAGCGATGAGCGCTTCAGCTCGCAACACCGCGTAGTCGGCCTTCTTCAAATCGCTTTCCGCTGGGCCGAGACCACGCGATCGGACGATGCGCTCGATCTCCGCGTCGACTCCGCCCACATCGGGCACGAACACAGTTTCGCCCGAGACGAGCCCGAGCTCGTCGCGAAACCGTATTGCGAGCGCAGCCGCGTCACGCGTGGTTTCTTCGTCAAACGTCGACGCACCGACAGCCCGTTGGATCGGCGCGGCCGGGCGAGGCTCGCCTTCTTTCCGCCCGAGCGCGGCAGCGACGCGAGCGAGAAAACTCGCTCGTCCGGAATCGTCCGTCATCGCTCGCGCCACCAATCCTTGAACGTCATCGACGCGACCTTCGGCATCGATCGTTCTTTCGACCACGCGCGCGCGGCAGGCGAGATCCACGGTAGCATCGATGAGGCGGCACCGCCGACGCGCGCTGCCAAAACCGCGAACGAGTAACCTCGCGACGATGACATCGCCCGCGTCCATGAAGCGACGGCGGCGTTCTCGAACGGCGAGGACGCGGCGCCCTCATCGACCGCTCGCGCACGTTGATGGACGAGCAGGTGCGGAAGGTCGATCTTCACCGGGCACTCCACTGCGCATGCGCCGCAAAGCGTCGACGCGAAGGGGAGCTCGCCCGCGTCTTCGACGCCGACCATCGACGGCGTGATGACGGACCCGATCGGACCGGGGTAGACCCAGCCGTACGCACCGCCGCCGACACGCCGGTAGATCGGGCAGACGTTGAGGCACGCACCGCAGCGGATGCAGTAGAGCGATTCGCGCGCGACGGGGTCGGCGAGCAATGCCGTGCGACCGGCATCGACGAAGATGCAATACATCGCGCGCCCGTCGACGGGCCCGAGGAAATGGTGGACGTACGTCGACATCTTCTGGCCGGTCCCGGACCTAGCGAGCAGCTGGAGAAAAACGATGAGGTCGTCGAGCGTCGGGATGACTTTTTCGATGCCCATGACGACGATCTGCACCGGCGGCGCCTGCGACGACAAGCCGCCGTTGCCTTCGTTCTCGACGACGACGACCGTGCCGGTCTCGGCGATGCCGAAGTTCGCGCCGGTCATGCCGACACCGGCGTCGAGGTAGCGCTGCCGCAGACGGACGCGCGCGATCTCGCTCAGCACCTCCGGGTCGTCGGTATAGTCGACCTTCAGCTTGCGTTCGAAGAGCGAGCCGACGTCCTGGCGCGACATGTGGATAGCGGGTGCGATGATGTGCGTCGGGCGCTCGCCCGCGAGCTGCACGATGTATTCGCCCAGGTCCGTCTCGACCGGATCGATCCCGGCGGCGGTCAGGCGCGCATTGAGCTCGAGCTCTTCGGACACCATCGACTTGCCTTTGACGACGCTGCGCGCCCCGTGCGTCCGGCAGATGTCGAGAAAGCGCGATGCGGCCTCGTCGGCGGTCTGGGTCCACAGGACGCGCCCGCCGCGCGCGATGAATTCGCTCTCGAACCGGACGAGCAGTTCGTCGAGATGCTCGATCGCGTAGGCCTTGATCTCGTGTGCCCGTTCGCGCAGCTCGTCCCAAGCGATCAGCGCCTGCGCGGCATGTTTGTGCTCCACAGCGCGGCGCATCGACGAATCGAGGACGGCGGGCGCGCTCGGGCTATGCAGGTCGTCGTGCACCTGCTTGCGATCGAAGTGGATCGTCATCCGCGCACCGCGTTCATCGGCTCGCGAGCACCTCGGCGAGGTGTACGGTCTTGAGGTTCGACCCGCGATGGTCGAGCATGCCGCCGACGTGCATGAGACAGCTCGAGTCCCCCGAGACGAGATATTCCGCGCCGGTCGCCGTTGCGTTCGCGCACTTCGCCGAGCCCATCGACGTCGAAAGCGCGTCGAACTTGACGCTGAACAGACCGCCGAAGCCGCAGCACTCCTCGATGGCGGGCAACTCGCGGTATTCGATGTCGCCGACCGCTTCCAGCAAGCGCCGCGCCGCATCGGTGCAGCCGAGTTCGCGCCGGCCGTGACAGCCGTCGAGCATCGTCACGGAGTGGGGGAACCGCGCTCCGACGTCGACCGTGCCGAGCACGTCGACCAAGAACGTCGCGAGGTCGAAAACCCGAGCACCGACCGTCGCCCCCTTGCTGCCGGGGTCGAGGGTCGAGTAGAAACGCTTCGCCATCGCTCCGCACGACCCCGAAGGCACGACGATCCATTTGTATTCTTCGAAGACGTCGCCGAAACGCGCGGCGAGCTCGAGCGCTTCCTTGCGATGGCCGCCGTTGAACGCCGGCTGGCCGCAGCACGTCTGGTCTTCGGGATAGGCGAGGTCGACGCCGAGACGCTCGAAGATTGAGACGACCGCTTTGCCGACCGACGGGAACAAGACGTCGATGAAGCACGGGATGAACAGCGCGACCGTATCACCCGGTGCGTACGCTTCGCTCGCCGTGCCGGCGCGGCTCATGGGCGCGTGTTCGCCGGCCCGGCGCACAGGTCCGCCCCGCACCGCGGAGAAGCGAAGGCGCCGTCATCCATCCGTCGCGACGAAAGGATCGAAATCCATGCGCCCTTCCATCTCCTTTGCGATCGCCGCCGTTTCCGCGTATGCGTCGCTCTTCGCGTTCTCGACGCCGGCCATGGCCGCGACGCGACCCGTGAAAGCGGAGGATCTCTTCGCGCTTCACACGGTGTCGTCGGCGATCATCTCGCACGACGGCTCGCGCATCGCCTACGTCGTGACGAAAATGGACGGACCTAAAGACACGTATCTCACGGACATCTGGGTGGCGGACGTCTCGACGGGCCATGCGTGGCAATTGACGCAAGGCGATAGCGACGCGGATCCGGCGTGGTCGCCCGACGACAAATGGCTCGCCTTCGACAGCGGTCGCGGCGACAAGGGACAAGTCTATCGCATCTCGCTCGGCGGCGGCGAAGCGCAGCGATTGACCGATCTTCCCAACGGCGCATTCGCGCCGAGCTATTCCCACGACGGATCGCGCATCTTGTTCTCATCGGTGACGCTCGATGCGAAGACCCCCGCGCACATCGACTTCAAGGCAGCCGGCTTCACGCCGAAGGACGAACAGAAGACGAGCGACGTCCGCATCATCACCGTCCGCCACTTCGAGAGCAACGGCCAAGGTGACACGTACGACAGGCACGTCCATCTCTGGGTCATGTCGGCCGACGGCGGTGGACAGCGCGCGCTCACATCAGGGCACGAATGGTCGGAGCAGGGCGCCGTGTGGTCGCCGGACGACAGACAGATCGCGTTCGGCACGCTCCATGGCGACGACCCATACGGCGTGCGCAACGACATCTACGTGATCCCGTCGTCCGGCGGCGCGGCACGCAAGATCCCGCTCGCCCTGGTCGGCAACTACCAGCCGACGTGGTCGGGTGACGGCAAGGGCATCTACTACTTCAAACAAGTGACTCACGACCCCGCGGGTTACGCGTCGCTCGATTACACGTCGCTCGACGCAACAGCACAGCGCGAGCTCGTGCCGCCCGATACGCTCGCGTGGGGCGATGCCGTCATCACCGATATGACTGAGGGCGGCGCGGGCTGCGGGCCGCTGCTCGGCCCCGGCGATCGCTGGTATCTCGCGATCGTCAGCAGACCCGGCGCGTCCGCGCTCGTCAAGTACGACGCTCGGACCGGAGCGGCGACGACGATCGCCGGCGGGGACCGTGAGGTCCTCGAGTGCTCGATGAGCGATGACGGTTCGAAGGCCGCGTTCGTCGCGTCGGATGCGACGCACCCGAGCGAGCTCTACGTCGTCGACACGAACGCCGGCGCGCCGAAGCGTTTGACGAACGTCAACGGCGCGTATCTCGCGACGGTTTCGCTCTCGACGCCGCAGGAGTTCGAGATCGTCGACAACGCCGGCTACCACGTGCACTATTGGGTGATGCGTCCGCCGAACGCGGTCGCTGGGAGACGCTACCCGACGATCCTCGACATCCACGGCGGCCCGCAGACGGAATTCGGCAACGCCTATTTCGACGAGTTCCAATATCTTGCCGGCCTCGGCTACAACGTCGTCTACGCGGATCCGCGCGGCAGCCCCGGTTTCGGTCATGCGTTCGAGGCGGCGCTCAATCTGAGCTGGGGCGATGCGATGTTCGATGATGAGATGCGTGTCATGGACGCCGTCGCGCAGCGTCCGGATGTCGACTCTGGCCGGCTCGGCGTCTCTGGCGGCAGCTATGGCGGCTACGCGACCCTCTGGGTAATCGAACACACCGATCGCTTCAAGGCGGCGATCTCGGAACGGCCGGCGGTGAACATGACGACGCAGTGGCTTGCCGGTGACGTCAATTTCGCATTCGATCCGAAGTACTCGTGGGGCAACCCATGGGACCACTTCTCGCAGAACTGGCGCGTGTCGCCGTCGGCCTACGTCGACAAGATCCACACGCCGCTCATGCTGCTCCACAGCGACAACGATATCCGCACGCCCATCGGCGAGACGCTGCAGGTCTTTTCGGCGCTCAAGATCCTCGGCCGCGAAGTCCAATACGTCGAGTTTCCGCGCGACAACCACGACCTCTCGCGGACGGGCGAGCCGATCCATCGCGTCGAGCGGCTCCGTATCGGTGCCGACTGGTTCGCGAAATACCTGCACCCCTAACGACGCGCGACGAACAAACTCGCGCAACGGACGAACGCGAGAAACGAACGAACGCGAGAAACGAAAGGGAGCGGTCGAGATGAAACTCGACCGCTCCCTTACTCGAAGTCACTTTCGCTCTGAAGCGCGAGACCACCACACGAGATAGATCGCCGGAAAGAGGAAGACGGCGTCGCGCGCCACCGTCCACCACGTCGCGGGCGCGGTGTCGGCCGAACCGAAGCAGCCGCACGAGACATTTAGCCCGCGCGCGACGACGGAAGCGACGACGCCGATGAACAGTGCGAGCATAGCGGCCGCTACGACCGATGTGCCTGAGAGGAGCCAACCGCCGATGAGATAGACGCCGAGGAGCACCTCGAACGGCGGAAGCGCGATGGCGGCGATCGCCACGAGGACCGGAGGTAGCCCGAACCCGAAAGCGGTGATGGTCGCCGCGAGATCCGACGCATGTCCGATCTTGAGCGCACCAGCGGCGAGAAATATGAGCCCAAGCGCGATTCGCGCGATCAGAGGAGCGATATGAGCACGCGGTCCGAACGCCGCCGACAGCAGCGCAGTCAAGGCGATTCCCCAAAAGGCATGAGCGGCGGTACGATCGCGGCGATCGTCCTCGTCATCGCGATGATCGGCATCATCGCGTACGCCGTCATCCAGCGCAACGCGCAGGTGAGCGGCGCGTCGGTCAGCCCGAACGCGCTGCCCTCGATACCGCCACCGCTGAAAGTCGGCACGAAGGCGCCGGGCTTTTCGGTGACGACGAAGAGCGGCGTCCTCACGCAGGACTCGTTCGCGGGCGAGCCATATCTGCTCGAGATATTCGCGACATGGTGTCCCCACTGCCAGCGCATGACGAGCGTCCTACGCGACATCCGCAAGCGGTTCCCGCTCGATAAACTCGGCATGGTCTCGGCGACGGGATCGCCGATCGGCATGGCGAGCACGCCCGACAATGAGGTGCCTGAGACGCAAGCCGACGTCGACGCTTTCGACGAACAATTCAACGTGACGTGGCCGGCAGCGTTCGACAAGGATCTCACCGTCGCGAAGACGTGGGGATTCGGCGGCTTCCCGGGCATCTATATCGTCGATGCGAAGGGCACGATCAGATACGCGCATAGCGGCGAGATCGACGAGAAGTCGCTCGTCGCCGCGATCCTGAAAGCGGGCGGCTAGGCCGCTTCTCCCGTCCTCACATATCGACGGTATTCGGCAGCGACCCGTCGCGGCCCGAGCCGCCGTCCGGCGGGAAGTGCGCCGCGAGCTCCACGCCCGACGCTTCGACGCCGTGCACGATGCCGTCGGTGAGGTCGCCGCTGCGGATCCGCTCCGACATCGCCGACGCCACTCGCTCCCAGAATTCTTGCCCGACCCGCTCGTGGATCGCGACGTCACCGAGGATGACGAATTCGCGGCGAGCGGGCACGACGAAGATGAGCACGCCGTTGCGCTGCGGCGTCCGCGTCATCTCCAGCCGCGCGAACGCGCGCTCGGCGGCGTTGCGCACGCTGCCCCACGGCGGCGGCGCGATCGATACGCGGATCTGGCCTGTCGTATTGCGCTCCGCATCGACGATCGCGCGGACGACACGCTCGGGATCGATGTTGCGCACCGGTCGCTTCACCATCCGCCGGATGCGCCTCCGCCGCCGCCCATGCCGCCGCCGCCTGAGAAACCGCCGCCGAATCCGCCGCCGCCGCCAAAGCCGCCACCGCCCAGACCGCCCACACCGCCCCAAAAGCCGCCAGAACCGCCGTATCCGCCGTAGCCGCGGCCGGATCCGAGCGTGTATGCTCTCCGAGCCGTGATGAACACCATCGTCACGAAGCTCGCGAAGACGATGAGGAAGATGACGATGACGACAAACGGTGGGATATCGGTTGATCCGTCGCTCGAAGCCGGGATCGGTTTTCCGCCGATCGCCGCGATCATCGCGTCGACGCCGCTCTGGATCGCTCCGTCGTCGTCACCGGCGCGGATCTTCGGAACGATGACGTTTCTGATTATCTCCGACGACAGCGCGTCGGTGAGCATAGGCTCGAGGCCGTATCCGACCTCGATGCGAAGCTTGTGGTCTTGCGCGAAGACGAATAGGACGGCCCCGTCGTCGAGACCCTTGCGCCCGACCTTCCATTTGGTGAACGCGTTGATCGTGAACTCTTCGAGCGGTGTATCGCCCGTCGTCTGACCGATCCAGACGATGACTTGATGCCCGGTCCGCGTCTGATAGCCATGGAGCTCGTTATCGAGCGCCTCGCGCTCGGTCGCGGACAGGAAGGCTGCGTTGTCCGTCACCCAGCTCGCCGGCGACGGCGGAACGCGCGGTTCGTCGGCACGTGCCTGAGCGGCGAACAGCAGCACGGACGCCGCGAAGGCGCACGCGAGCGAAGCTCTCACGCTATCAGAACTGGACTTTCGGCGCGGTCTCGGCACCCGAGGTCGCTTGGAAGTACGCCTTCTCCTTGAACTTGTCGCCGAACATCCCGGCGATCACGGTCATCGGAAATGACAACCGCATCGTGTTGAATTTCTGCGCGGCGGAGTTGTAGCGCATGCGCTCGACGGCGATCCTGTTCTCCGTCCCTTCGAGCTGCGATTGGAGCTCGAGGAAGTTCTCGTTCGACTTGAGGTCCGGATAGTTCTCGACGACGGCGAGCAGCCGCGAGAGCGCCGAACTCAATCCGTCTTGCGCCGCTTGATATTTCGCGAGCGCCGCCGCATCGGTCGGCAAATTATCGGTGCCGCGGATCGTCACTTGTCCGACCTTCGCCCGCGCCTGCGCCACGGCGATGTACGTGCTCTTCTCGAAGTTGGCCACGCCTTTCACGGTCGCGACGAGGTTCGGGATGAGGTCGGCGCGCCTTTGGTAGACGTTCTCGACCTGCCCCCACTGGGCTTGGACTCCTTGATCGAGCGCGACGAGCGTGTTGTACGACGATACGAACCACGCGCCGATCGCGACGATGGCGAGCACGATGACGAGCGGTACGATCCTAGTAGTCATACCTTCTCCTATGGAGTCTACTGCGAGCCGTTACTTAGCAGCGTTCGCTTCGTTCGTCAGATACAGGTTGATGAACGAATCGATCTTCGACTTGTCGGCGGACTGCAGCGTCGCGAGATGCGTCCACGCGGTGAGCGCGATGCGTGCTTTCATGTGTGGATACGGCGCGACGATGACGGCCTTGCCGACTTCCTCGCCCTGCTGCACTTCCTGCACGGAAGGCTGAAGCTCGTTCGGCGCGATGAGCGGCGCGTCGAAGCCAAACGCGATGGAGCTGAGGCTCGCAGCCACATCCGGACACGTGCAGCTGTATTGGAGCAGCACGTTGCCGTGTTCGAGCAGATGCACTTGGACGTACACGGGGAGCGGGTTCGGGCTCACGAATTGATCGGAGAAGATCTCTTTGTGCGGCCCGCTCGTCGCGGGGTTTGAGTTGTAGACGAAGTCGTCTTTTGCCCCGGGATCCAGATGCGCGTGGCCCTGCGACGGGAACGAAGCGCCCGGGAACGGAGGCAGCGATGCGGTCGACGTCGCGGATGGCGACCCCGCCGTCGCTGCCGCCGGAGATCCCGCATGCGCTCCGCGCCATATCCAGACGATGACGACGAGCACGAAGACGCCGAGCGCGGCACCGGCGATCGCCGGCGTCAGGCCGGGGCGCCGGGCCTGGCCGGACGACGGGCTCGGACCGGATGTCGACCGTTTGTTCTTCTTGCTCATGGCGGCGCAGGTTCGGGAAGGCCGCGGTCCGAGCCTGGCGGAACCCGCATCGCTCGATGGCAGACCATCGCGCGGCCGTCGTCGTCTTCAATCCGGCAGCAGGACGCCGCGGTGCGCACGAAGCGCTGCGCGCCGTCACGACGAGGCTCGACGGCAAGATCGCTGCAGTGCTCGAGACGTCGCTCGCCGACGGTTTCGACCTGCGAATGCGCGACGCGATCCGCGACGTCGTCGCCACGGGTGAGCGACCTGCGCTCATCGCCGTCGGCGGAGACGGCACGCTTTCGATCGCGCTCAACGCGCTCACGGATCCGTCGGCGGTAACGCTCGCGGTCGTCCCTGTCGGATCGGGCAACGATTTCGCCACGGCGCTCGGGATCGCAAGCATCGACGCGGCTCTCGACGCGATCGATCGCGGCGCTTCGAAACCCGTCGACTTCGGCACCGTGAACGGACGCCGCTTCGCGAACTGCGTCGGCATCGGGCTAGACGCAGAGGTCGGCGCGTTGTCGGCACGCATGCGCGGCCGCGGCTTCCCGCCCGGACCTTCATACTACTCGGCTGCGCTCGCCGGCCTTTTCATGGTCAAAGCCGTCGGCATCATGGTGCGCATCGGTGATAGGACCATACGCCGCGACGACGGCGTGATGGTGACGATCGGCAACGGTCCCGACTACGGCGGCGGCTTCAAGGGCGCGCCCGGGGCGTCGCTCGACGATGGATTGCTCGACGTCAACGTCTTCTCGGATGTCCAAGGATTTTTCCGCCGGCTCTCGCTCATGCAACGCATCCGCGCCGGCAAGCACGTCGGTCAGCCGAACGTCGATTCGTCACGCGCGGCGTCGCTCGAGATCGACGTCGACCGAAAGGTCGCCATGCACGTCGACGGCGAGCTGACGACGGTCGAGCATGCGTCGATCGCCGTCGTGCCCCGGGGCATGCGCGTCATCGCGCCGTGAACTGCGCGCCGATGAGCACGACGTTGAACGCGATGATGAGCGCGACGATCAGCCACGCGGTCGCGGTCGTCGCACGCGAGTTGACGAGCCCGCCCATGACGTCCTTGCGCGACGTCAGGAGCGCGAGCGGCACGAGCGCGAACGGCAAGACGAACGACAGCACGACCTGCGTGAAGATAAGCACCGCCTGCGGATTCTGACTGAGACCGATGACGATGAAGCTCGGCACCATCGTCACCGCTCGGCGCACCCAAATCGGTATCGAAAAACGCACGAAGCCCTGCATGATGACCTGACCCGACATCGTGCCCACCGCCGAAGACGATAGGCCCGACGCGAGCAGTGCTATCGCGAACGCAGCGGCGGCCGCGGGGCCGAGCGCCGGCGTCAGCATCTGGTAGGCTTGACCTAAGGTCGCGACGTCGGCGTGCCCGGATGAGTGGAATGCGGCCGCCGCGACGACGAGCATCGCGACGTTGATGATGCCCGCGGCGCCGAGCGCGATGACGACATCCATCACCTCGAAGCGGTAGATGTGCCTGGCGTCCGCCTCGCTCGACGGCTTGATCCGGTTCTGCGTCAGCGACGAGTGGAGGAAGACGATGTGCGGCATGATCGTCGCGCCGATGATGCCGACCGCGAGATACATCGCGCCTTGCGGGAGCGTGACGACGAAAGCGCCGCCCGAAACCCAGCCGGTCGGATGCGCGACGATGAGCTCGAAGACGTACGCCGCGCCGATGATGACGACGAACGTCGCCATCGCTGCTTCAAGCCTGCGAAAGCCGCGCCGTTCGAGCGCGAGGAGTGCTATGACCGCGACCGCGGCAAGTCCGGCGCCCCACAGGAGCGGCACGCGCAGCAGCAGATAGAACCCGACCGCGGCGCCGACGAACTCGGCGACATCGGTCGCCATCGCGCCGATCTCAGCGACGACCCATAACGCGTATGCGGCGGGCGCACCGAAATGGTCGCGGCAGAGCTCCGCGAGGTTGCGTCCGGTGGCGATGCCGACTTTCGCGGAGAGCGCTTGCACGAACATAGCGGTGAGATTCGCGAAGACCACGACCCAGAGCAGACGGTAGCCGAACTGCGCGCCGCCTTGGACGTCGGTCGCGATGTTGCCGGGATCGATGTACGCGACCGCCGCGATGACCGCCGGCCCGAGGAACGGCAGCAGCGCAGCGATCCCTCGGCGCCGCCCGTCGAGGGAGGCGCGCGCTTCGGTGAGCGTGGTCGATGGTTCTTGTGCGATGATGGCGTCGCTCATGCGACCGTCCGTTTCGCGGCCGATGACCGGCGACGCAGGCGAACCGAGTTCGATGCTTTCTCGGATAACGACACGATCCGCGCGCCGATGCGCAGCCGCGTTTCGCCGGCGCGCTTTGCGATAACGCGGACTCTCGCACCCGGAAGGACGCCCGCGCGTTCGAGTGCGCGGACCACCGCGGGGACGCGGTCGTCGATCCTGCTCACGTGCGCGACGACGCCGGTCGCGATCCCCGACAGCGCTTCGTCGGCGACGCGGACAAGTCTACCGCGTGCGTCCGGGATCGCGTCGCCGTGCGGATCGATCTCGGGGAAGCGCATGAGCCGCTCGAGGCGCATCGCGACGTCGTCCGATACCGCATGCTCGATGCGCTCCGCCTCTGCGTGGAGGCGGTCGAGCGGTACGCCGAGCGAGCTATGGAGAAACGTCTCGACTATCCGATGCCGCCGGATGACCGCGAGCGCGATCTTCCGCCCGGCCTGCGTCAATCTCAGAGCGACGCCCGCCTTGTCGCGCTTGACGAGCCCACCGCGCTCGAGCTCTCTCACCCGCTTGCTCACCGACGCTCTCGAGACGCCAAGCCGTCGCGCGACGTCGGCGGCCTTGACGGCCTGACCGCTCCCCGCCAGGTAGATCGATTTCAAATAGTCCTGCCGGGCGCGATCGGGCCATCGATCCCCGCCGGTGTTAACCATGGTTAACAAACTTCAGCCCGGCGGCGATGAAAGCCTGCTGAATTGGCATGTAGCGGTCGAGCTTTACCACGTGGAATGTAGCGGTCGAGCTTTAGCTCGACCGGAGCCGACCTTGCATTGGGCGATTATCTGCCTGTTGACACCTTTGGGAAAGTCGCACAGGCCGATTCCGCATCTCTAAAATCGACACTCCAATGACTGTCGAACGAAACAAAAATTATGTTCGTACAAACCGTGGAGGCGTACCGGTCTGGAGGTTGTCCGAGGGTGGCGATCAGCACATCCTTATGATATGATCGAAATCCGCCGCCATAAAAAACGCGTGGCCTAATTGCCGACAAGTCACCCTTGCGGCGTAACCCTCTAGCGTGTTAGTCCTCAAGAAACGCAACGCCTCCGACTTTGACGCCCCGAGAGGAATTCCCGATTTGACCCAAAGAGAAACGTCTTGCGCGGAAGGCGGCGACGAAGGGGATGACACGTTCCCACACCCTGCGCTTGATAATGCGAACGATGCGCAAAGCAATACCAGTAACCGAACAATCTTGTTTCTAGGCCTCATCTTCGTTTACTCTTCGCGTGTCGTTTGCTCTTCTTCTTAGGATCGGGTTTGGTGTCGGGCTCGACCGCTTCCTTAGGAACTGCGAGCAGTCCGCGCATCGCCTTATCAAGGTCAAGTGGAAATAGACTGACGGGGCGAGCCTTACCCATGAGGTTCGCCTTCATGCTTGCGCGTGATGAATAGACTAAGCACCTGGCTCGGTTGAGGTGATCGATTAAGAGCGGATACTTCCCGGCGATAGTGCCGCTAAGCGGGATTAGATCAGCCTTTTGCTTCCGAGCCGAACCGTCGGACGTATTTAGTTCGTCGCATTTGTATACGATAACGTAGTGGGATGTAGCGGTCGAGCTTTAGCTCGACCGGAGCCGACCTCTCAGTGCGAAGATCGCGGCGGTCGACCCTGAAGGTGGATCGCTCCATCTTTCCCTCCGCAGAGACCGCGGCGGTCGAGCTAAAGCTCGACCGCTACAGACTAGAATGCAAGTCGTCGATGCTCGACCGCTACGGCATCGCGGGTTGTGACGCGCTGCGGATCTGGTCGAGCGTCTTGGAGAACATCGAGCGATAGCCCCCACGACCGAACGCGACCAGCCGCCAATCGATGTATCGCCCACCACCGGCCTTGATCGCGACGGTGCCGAGCGGCACGTCGGGAGATTGCCAGACCTCCATCGTGATCGGCAAGTCGACCCCACCGGCGGGGAGCGATCGCGAGGGGAACTCTGCGACGAGGCGCGTCGCGTGGACGACGGTCCGGCCGATGCGCATGTCGACCGCGTCGATCGAATGCAGCCTGCCGTACCGCGGTGACGTATCGACAGCGCCGGTCAAGATCGAATAGGTCGCGCTATTTCCGGCGGACACCTCGTACTCGAAGCTCGAGACTTTCAGCGCGCTCGTGAGCACGCGGTACGTCCGCGCGAGATCTCCGAGCGTCGAGCCGATGACATACGTCTTCAGCACGGCATCGGTGCCGATGCCGACGGTCGTCTCGGCGGGAAGTCCGCTGACGGGCAGCGCGTGCACGTGCGTCTCGATGAAAAGCGTCGGCGTGCCCTGGACCCGCTCGCTCGCGAAACCGACGGTTTTGTCGACCGTGGAACCGTCCGTGAAGGCGACGCGGTAGCGCACCCAGTCGCCGGAAGCGACCGGATACGAGAGGTACGCGAACAGCTGTCGATCGCTGATCGAGTCGCCGGCGTGAAGCGCGACCGGCACCGCGGGCGGAATGCGTGGCGAGGGCGACGGTGACGGCGACGACGTCGCGGCCGGCGATGCCGTCGGCGTCGGGGACGATGACGCTGATGCTGCGCCCAAGACCGCTGCGGCGACGAACGCTAAGGCCGCGGCGGTCGAAATAAATCTCGACCGCTCCCCTTGCATCGTCACGAACACCGGTCGCACAGACCGAAGAACTCGAAGCGGTGCTGGGTCGTCTTGAAGCGGAGCGCTTGCGTGAGATCGCGCTCGATGCGGCCGATCGACCGGCATGGCACGTCTTCGACTTTGCCGCACTTCGTGCACACCGCGTGGTGGTGATGTTCGGGCGAACAGAAAAGATATGCGCTTTCGCCGCGGCCCTGGGTGCGGACCGACGCCGCGCCGACCGACTCGAGCGTTTCGAGCGTGCGATAGATCGTCGCAAGCCCAATGCCGCTGCGCTTTCGGGAGAGACGTTGATGAAGTTCTTTCGCGGTTTCGTACCGCTCGACTGCGGCAAGCTCGTCAACGATCGCGAGGCGCTGTTTGGTCACGCGGAACGAGCCGCCCGACAGCGCGGCTCGGACCTCGCGCCGTGCCTGCTCTTTCGTCATCGTGCGCGCACCGCCGCGCGCCGCGACGCGAGCACGGCTGAGAGCAGCGAACGCCGGCGAGGCGAGAACAGCAGGGCCATGAAGAAGCATGCCGTCGCGGTGAGGACGATCGTCGCGCCGGACGCGGCGTCGAGATAGTACGACAGATAGAGGCCGCCGACCGACGAGACCACGCCGACCACGGCAGAAACGACCATCATCGTGCCGAAGCGTGTCGTCAGTTGATAGGCCGTCGCCGCGGGCGTGACGAGGAGTGCCGCGACGAGCACGATGCCCGCCGCCTGCAGCGAGACGATGATCGTGACCGCCAACAGCACGAGCAACAAGTAGTAGAGGAAATCGGTCGGCAGTCCACTCGCTTGCGCCATGACCGGATCGAACGACGAGAAGAGCAGCTCTTTGTAGAGCAGCATGACGATCGCGAGCACGAACGCCGCGAGCGTGACGACGAGGATGATGTCGAGGCGGTCGACGCCGAGGATGTTGCCGAAAAGGAAGTCTTGCAGATCCGACGAGTAGCTGCGCGCGCGCGACATGAGCAGGACGCCGAGCGCGAATGCGGCCGTGAACAGGACGCCGATCGCCGCGTCGAGCGACAGCTCGGAGCGCTTGGCGATCGAACCGATACCGAGCGCGGTGAGCACCGCGACGACGAGACCGCCGACGTAGAGGTTCGCCTTCATCATGTATGCGATGACGATGCCGGCGAACGACGCGTGCGCGAGACCGTCGCCGATGAACGACAAATTGCGCAGTACGACGAAGACGCCGATCACCGAGCACGTCAGCCCGATGAACGTCGCAGCGACGAGCGCGCGCACCATGAACGCGTTTTGCATCGGATCGGCGAGCCAATGGATCATGGGCGCGGCTCTTCCTGGCCGCCGATCAGCAGCGGATGGCTGCCGAACGTCGCCGCAAGCGTGTCGCGGGTGAGCACCTCGTCCGGCGGCCCGAACGCGATGACGTGATGGTTCAGGCAGAGCACCTTGCCGAACCACGTCGCGACGCACGACAGGTCGTGAGTCGAAGCGATGATCGTCGTGCCGGCGCGGTTGCGCTTTTCGAGGAGCGTGAAGATCGCGTGCTGGCTCGCCGCGTCGACGCCCGCGATCGGCTCGTCGAGCAAGAGCAGGTCCGGCTCTTGGACGAGTGCGCGCGCGACGAACGTACGCTGCTGTTGGCCGCCCGACAGCTGACCTATCTGCGAGTCGCGCCACTGCGACATGCCGACCTCCGCCAGCGCCTGGTCGACGATGGCTCTGTCGGAGACTGACGGACGGCGGAAGAGGCCGAGGCGGCCGTAGCGGCCCATGAGGACGACGTCGCTGACGGTGACGGGGAACGACCAATTCACCGACTCCGCTTGCGGCACGTAGCCGATGCGCCGCTTGTCGACGTCGCTCGGCTCTGCCCCGAGCACCCAGGCGGCGCCGCACTCGATCGGATGGATCCCCGCGATCGCCTTCAGGAGCGTCGACTTGCCCGAGCCGTTCGGCCCGATGATGCCGACGAAGTCGCCGCGATCGACTTCGAAGGTGACCTCGTCGAGGACGTCGCGTCCGAAATAGCCTGCGCATACGCCTTCGAAGTCGACCGCCGGTTCCGCCGCGCCGCGCGCGCGCAGCGCTTCGGCGATGACGGCGGTCGTGCCGCGCGTATGCCCTTCGTGCGGGTGGAGATGCGGCGCAGTCGGCGCTACGGAGTGGCTATGGTCGGCGGGCGCGGCCAGCTCGCTTGGCGACACATGCGTGTGGTCGTGGTGTTCGACGTCGTGTTCGGTCATCCCGTCCTCGCTCATCTGCGCAGCGCGCCGACGATCGTCTCGACGTCGTGGCGCATCATCGAATCGTAGTCGGCGGCTACGCCTCCGGTCCCGAGCGTGTCGTCGTATAGGTTTGTGACGTATGCGATGTTCGCACCCGAGGCGAGCGCATCCGCGAGCTTCGGTGAATACTGCGGTTCGCCGAAGATGGCGCGCACGTGGTTCGCCTTCGCAAGCGCGATGAGCCGCGCGAACGAACCCGGCGCCGGTTCTTGACCGGGGAGCGGCTCGATCGCGCCGACGTCCTTTATGCCGTAGCGCCTGTCGAAGTACAACCACGCGTCGTGAAAGCAGATCATCGCCCGGCGATCGCGCGGGATCATATTGATGTGGTATCTGATCCAGCCGTCGAGCGACACGAGCTTCGCCGTCTCGATGCTCGCGTTCTGCTCGTACACGGAAGCGTTCTGGGGATCGGCGGATTCCAGCGTGCGCGCGATCGTCGCGACGTAGTCGGCGGCGTAGACCGGATCCATCCATAGATGCGGATTGCCGGACGCTTTGTCCGCCGCCGGAACCGAGTCCGACAACGTCTCGATGCGCAAGCCGGCTCCGCCGGCCGCGTCGATGAGTCGCGCGAGCCACGCTTCGAGCCCAAGGCCGTTTTCGAAGAGGACGCTCGCGCCGGAAAGCGCGACCATGTCGTCGGGTCGCGGCTCGAACGTCTCGGGAGAAGCGCCGGCCGGCACGATGCCGTGGAGCTCGATGCGATCGCCGCCCACCGAAGCGACGAGCGAGCACAACGTCGTGATCGTGCAGGCGACGCGAAGCCGCGGCGCGGGAGCGACTTGCGGGTGCGCGGTGCCCGAGTCCGAGCGGCCGGTACATGCCGCCGCGATAGCGCAAGCAAACGCGACCGCGATGACGGCACGGGAGCCGTCGAGATTTATCTCGACCGAGCGCGATGCCTTTTTGTTATCGAGAATCATTCTCGATAAGATTGTCGGCGCGCTCGCCGCTTCCCTCTACCCGCCGCGCAGCACCGCCGACCGGTAACCCGCCATGATGCTGCTCACGTACTGCTGCGTCTCTCGATATGGGGGCACGCCGCCGAAATGGTCGACGGCCGCCGGTCCGGCGTTGTATGCCGCGAGCGCGAGATCGAGCCGGCCATCGTAGCGGTCGAGGAGCGAGCGCAGGTACTTAGCACCGCCTTCGACGTTCTGCGCCGGGTCGAACGGATCCGAGACGCCGAGCTCGCGCGCGGTGCCGGGCATCAGCTGCATGAGCCCGACCGCACCCGCGCCCGAGACGACGTCGGCGCGAAAACCCGATTCCTGAGAGATGACCGCGTCGAGCAGCGCCGGATCGAGGTGGTTCCGGTGCGCCGCATTGTCGATGATTCCCGCGAAGCGGCTGGGCGGCGCGGCTCTCGAACCTGGATCCACTTCGCTCGTGGCGTTCGAAGCCGGCGGCGCATGGGTGGATGAAGCCCCGAACAGCGAGCGCAGCGCAAGAGAGCAGCGGCTCTCGAGCGTCGACAGCTCTCGGCGCAGCAGCTGCGTGAACGCCGCGAATCGGCGCTCGAGTCCGGCCACCCCCGACTGTGCATCGTCGAGCAATCGATCTTGCGGTTCGGTGACGCGCGCGTCCGAAGTCGGCAGTTCGACTGCGTCCTCAGAAGCCTGGCTCGATCCGACCTCGCCTGCGTAAGCGCCGGCGTTCGCAAGCGGATCGGCATCGGAAAATGCATCAAGGCCGATCGCCGACGCCGGGGATATGTCCATGAGTGCGCTCCTCGGGAGTTGTCCGCGTACGAGATATCGCGGCAGATGCGCGTGCCGTCTAGCGTCTGACGACGCGTCGCTTTCCGGCGCCGTGCGTTCCGGATCGGCGCGGCTCGATTGCGGGCCTCGTCGCCGCTCTCAAGCGGCCGGCGATCGAGCCGAGCGCCTCAAGCGTCGGCACCTGCGAAGGTGCGTCCGCGGTCGCCTCGCCGTAGAGGAGCGCCGCGATCTCGTCGCGCATCGCGACCGCCGCATCGAGCGCCGCGTCGCCGCCGGGTTCGTAAGCGCCGATCGCGAACAAGTCCTCAGATCGCTCGAGCGTCGCGAGCGCCGCTCGAACCGTCGTCGCATCCGCACGATGGACGTCGGATGCGACATTCGACATCAACCGGCTCAGGCTGCGAAGAACGTCGATGGCCGGGAAAGCGCCGGCTTCGGCTAGCCGTCTCGATAAGACGATGTGACCGTCCAGGAGCCCTCGGACGGAATCCGTGACGGGCTCGCGCACGTCGTCGCCGTCGACCAAAACCGAATAGATGCCCGTGACGCTGCCGCCGTTCCACGCGCCGGCGCGCTCGACGAGCGACGCGAGGACCGACGCAAGCGAGGGCGGATGACCGCGATGCGCCGGCGATTCGCCCGCCTCGAGCGCGTGCTCGCGCCAAGCGGTCGCAGCGCGCGTGAGGGAATCGACGACGAGCAAGACATCGCGGCCTTCCGCTGCCAGCGTTCGCGCATGGAGGGTCGCGGTACGGATCGCCGCGAGCCGCTCGAGCGCGGGTGCGTCGGCCGTCGCGCATACGACCGTCGTCGTCTTCCGACGCGGGTCGGTTCGCAGCGATTCGATGAGCTCTGCGGCTTCGCGACCCCGCTCACCGACGAGCGCGATGACGCGCGCGTCGACCACCGCGTTTTCGACGATGCGTCGGAGGAGCGACGTCTTGCCGACACCCGCACCGGCGAATAACGCGATCCGCTGGCCGTACCCGAGCGTCGCGAACGCGTCGATCGCCGCGACGCCGGTGTGCAGCGCCCGCTCGATGGCGACTCGCTCCGAAACGCCGCCCGGATCGTCTACGCAGATGGCGCGCACGCCACGAATGCCGTTAGAGCGACCCCACGCATCCGTATCGCGGCCGAGCAGAGCGCCGCCCACGAACGAACCGATGCGAGCGCCGCTCGAACTCGCGCGTGCTCCCGTGACGACGCCGGTCGCATCGCCGAGCGGCACGCACGTTGCGCACGAGCCGTCGAGGTCGACCACCTCTGCTGCGATATCCGGCCTTCCGCGTCGCTCGACTTGGACGCATGCGCCGATCGCGAGGCCGGGCATGACGACGCGCATCTTGCGGCGCGACACTCCTGCCACCGTGCCATGGCGGACCCAGCCGTCGGCGGATGCGTAGGAAAGCGGCAGCGGCGCGTCACCGGGCATCACGAGTCGGCGACGGCGCGGACGAGGAGGAGCGCGCGCTGGTCGACCGTGGCGGTGATCTTTCCATGTTCGGTTTCGACGACGACTTCGCCGGGCGCGACGCCCTCGTCCGCGACGACGCTCGTGCCTAAGCGACCTTGGCATGCCGCCGCATCGATCGGCGAGAGCCGAACCGTCCTGCTCGATCCAGGTCCGGCGGCTTCTATCGCATCGTCGACGAAACGAGCGACGAAGAGCCGATTTCTCGCGATCGCCTCGCGGAGTGCCCGCGCGCAGGCCTCGCCGGCGATCTTGATCGCGCGTTCGCGGACCGACGCGGCGACCTGAGTCTCATCGCAGCTTCTCGCCACCTCGTCGCGAAACTCGGCGACGGCGTCCCGGTCGGTCGCGTCCGGTCCCGGCAGAACCTCTTCGACCGATGTGTCTGGCTCTACGGTAGCTGTTTGCGCTCGCGACCGCACGATCGCGACGCGCGGCACGAACGGCGCAAACCCGTCTGGTATCACTTTCCGACGACCTCCGTTGACGAGCGAAGGTCGAGATACGCGACGATCGCATCGCGCCGTTCGGCGGCGCACCGACGCAGAACGCCCTCGCGCACGTCGTGCGGCTCGAAGGCGAGCACGTATGCCGCGGCTTGCGGCGATTCGCCGGCGAGGGACGCGAGAATCGATCGCGAGCGCTCGGCGTGCGGGTCGATTGACGAAAACGTGACCGGCGTCTTCGCTAAAGCAGCCTTTTCCAACGCGAACCCGCGGGCGCGCGAAAGCGGCAGCGTCGCAAAGCCGAACAATGCGAGCGCGCACGCGACTGCGGCCCGCGCGATCCCGGCACGAACATCCGGAACGTCTGCGGGCGAAGGAGGCGATTGAGGAGCGGGCGATGCGAAGTCGAGCGTTTGCACGACGACCTCGTCACCCGCTGCCAGATCCGCGCCGGCGGCGGCTCGCACCAGCGCGCTGACATCCGAAACGGACGTCGACGCGACGCGCGACGCGTTGAGGAAGACGGCCACCGCCATTCGGACGGGCGCGTCAGCCGTCGTCACCCGCCGCTCAGAAAGTGTATCGTATGCGTAGCGGCGGGTCGTCCGCTCGCGGTCGAACGACTTGCCCGCCTCGGTGCCGCGCTCGTGCGCGACATCCGCGCTCAACGCGCCATGCGGCACGACCTTTGTGCTCTGCGACTGCTGCTCCGAGCCGGCGGCGGAGACGCTCACACGCACGACGGCGACGCCGGCGCCGAAGATCGCGTCGAGCGCCGACTGCACCGAGCCTTGCACGCGACGCTCCTTCGTCATGGCGGCATCGGGTGACGGCGGCGACCCGATCGCCGCGCCGGATGCGTCGATGACGGCGACGCGATCCGGCGACAAACCAGGATACGCCGACGCGACAAAACGGCGAACGCCGGCTACCGCTTCCGCGGAGAGCGTCTCCCCAGGCTGCATGATGAGCTGCACCGCGGCGCTCGGCGGCTCGGTTCGATCGGGATCCCCGAGCGGATCGGCCTGTGCGGGCGGCAGCACGACGGCTGCATCGGCGATGCCGGCGATACGCCGCAATCCGGCGACGATATCGCCCTCGATACCGGAGCGCCGTCGGTCGTCGATTATCGACTGCGGTGTGAGCGCGTTCGATCGATCGTCTAACACGTCGGCCGAAGTCGGCACGTAGCGGCGCGGTAGACCGGCGAGCGTCAGCCGCAAGAGCAGATCTCGTCGCCGTGAAGCGGACACGAATATCTCCGTGCCCTGGGCGTCGGCGCGAAACGTCTCACCCCAGAGCGTTAGTGCGCTTTCGACGTCACTGGTTTGCGATGGGCGCAACGCCTCATCGAACAGCGGCACGTCGCCTTGAAAGCGCCCGATGCCCAGCGCGATCGCCGCGAGGGCCGCGCCGGTTGCGATCGCACCTGCGACGCCGGCACGACGCCTGCCGACCCATAGGGCGGTCCGTTCGATGAGCGTCGGCAGCCGAGGGTGGATCTCTGCGAGCACGGATCACACCTGCGTCTGGAGGAGCGAGTTGACGGCGCCGCTCACGCGCGATGCGGCGACCGAGATCACCTCGAGCGCGACGTCGGCCTTGGCTCGCGCGATCGAAGCGCTGACGACGTCACCCCCGCCACCTGCGAGCACGGCGGCCTCGACGTCAGCGCCGTGCAGCGCGTCGGCGGCGCCCCCGAGCGCGCTCGCCAACGCATCTCTAAAGGATGACGGCGCAGACGTTGACGCCGAGAGCGGTAAGGCGGCTTGCGCGACGCCGTCGACGATATCGACGTTCATGTGCGGTCCACGTCGATCGCCTCGACGTCCATCTGCTTCGCCGCCTGCAGTGCTGCCACGTCCGCGTCGTACGCTCGCCCGGCCGCGACGAGCGACACCATTTGATCGATGGAATCGTCGCCTCCGGCGCCTGTTTTCGAAACGATCGACGCGACTCGTACGGGCTCGGGCGCGCCGCCGCCGAACATCGCAAACCCGAACGCCGAATCGCCTTCGTCGACCCCCTTCATGTCGTCGAACGCGAAACCGGCGTTGGGCTCATATCCGAGCGCCGATTCGAGCGCGCTCGCGAACGAGCCGTCGCCGGCCGGCGCTAGGACGGGAGCGCGGGGACGGAACGGGGTGCCGTCCGCACGAGCGATACCTGAATTGGCGATGTTCTCCGCGATCAGATCCATCTCAGCGCGGTGCGCGGCCATTCCGCTGGCCGCTATGTCGAACGCCGACGCGGTCATCGCCGCGCCTCTTCAGCAACGGTGCGATACTCGCGCAGCATCGCTCGCTCTTGGTCGGCGAGCGCCCGAAAGCGCAGCGAATTCTCGGCTGTCGCGCCCATCGCGTACTCGATCGTGCCGCTCTCTCCGGACGTGGGCGCCGAACGTACGGCCGCCGCGAACTCAAGGCCGCGGTCGCTCAACTCGGGTGCCGGCGTTACGTCGCGCGCGACGAAACCGGTCGAGCGCGCGTTCGCAGCGTCTTCCGCGAGCACGCGCGCCCGCAGTTGCGACACGTGAAGACCTTGTTCGATCAACCCGAAAGACCCATCTGCCATTGCCGTGACCTCCCGCTGGGAACGAGCGTACGCTTACCATATGAACAGCGTTTGTCTGCGGAGTGGCGGCCGCGAAAGCGACCTCCGACGAAAGAACACCAGTACGAACCGTGGAAATATTCGATCTCCCGTCGGCTCGAAGCCGGTGGCTTTGCAGCCGATAGTAATAGATGAGAAGGCGGCGGTCCCGACCTTGCTTGTCGGACCTATTGCCGTCGCCGCTCGTTCTGACGTGCCTCGAGCATCGGGTGGTGAGATGAGTCACGACCGGCGTGACAATCCGTGGGAGCGTATCGCTTCGCGTCTCGATGAAGCGTACGATGACGCGCGCTCGCTCGCCGATGCGAAGCCCACTTCCGGCCGTCCGCCCGCGCGTTCGAAGAACGCCGCCGATCGTCTGATCGAACTTCTCGCGGACGCCCGCCACGACGTGCGCGCGCGCGAGGTCGAAGCGTCGGTCGCGGCGACGCGCGCGCAACGTCTCGAGGTCGAGCTCGCGCAGGCGCTGCGCCGGGCTGACACGCTCGTACGAATCGGCAAGGCGATCAACGCCGTCCGCGAAGTGCCGGCGCTTCTCCAACTCGTCGTCGATCTCGCCATCGACGCGACGGCCGCAGAACGCGGCCTGGTCGTCATCCCCGATCCGGCCGGCGGATCGCGCGAGTACAGCGCCGCGAGCAATCTCGATCCGTCCGACATCGGCGCGCCGTCGTTCGCCATCAGCCGGTCGATCGTCGAGCGCGTCCTGCGCGAAGGCGAACCGCTCGTGACGACCGACGCGCAAAATGATCCGAACGTCGACGAAGCCCCGAGCATCCGATCGCTCCACATCCGGTCCATCATCTGCGTGCCGATCCGCAACAAGGACGGCGTCGTCGGCGTCATCTACGTCGACTCGCGGATCCGCCCCGACAGCCTGCTCCACCACGATCCCGAGCTGCTCGCGACGATCGCCGACCAAGCCGCTGTCGCGATCGACAACGCACGGCTCTACGACGACTTGACGAAGAGCTTCGCCGAACTATCCGGTATCAAGGGCCAGACGGACGAGATCCTCGAGTCGATCGCGTCGGGCGTCGTCGTCCTCGATTCGACCGATACGATCGCGCTGTTCAACCGCGCCGCCGAGATCACGTTCGGCTTGTCGGCGTCGACGCTCGTCGGCCGCAACGCACGCATCCTCAACACGTGGCTGCCCGGTTTCTCGTCGCTCGTCGAGCGGTTCCGTAACCAATCGGATGCGCGTCTCGTGCTCGAGATCGCCGGCGATCACTTCGTGCGCGGCAGCATCGTCCTCCAGCTGACCTTCTTCCGGATCCGCGGCGCTGCCGGCAGCGGCGCGGGCACCGCCGTCGTCCTCAACGACCTCACCGAAAGCCGGGCACTCGCCGCCGAGAACCTCGCACAGGTCGAGAAGAGCAGCCGTATCGCGCGCTCGTTCGAGCGCTACCTCGCGCCGCACGTCGTCGATGCGCTGCTCAAAGACCCGGAAGCGTTTGCGCTCGGCGGCACGCGCGTCCGCGCGACGATGCTCTTCGCCGACATCCGCGGCTTCACCGAGCTCTCCGAACGCCTCATGCCCGAGCAGGTCGTCGACTTGCTCAACCGCTACCTCGAGCCGGTCGTCAACGTCATCTTCG
>JANWLL010000101.1 GCA_025450855.1 Vulcanimicrobiia bacterium | reverse complement strand
TCCCGATCCAACTCGGCAGGGACCGGCGCGTTAGGAACGTCGCCAGCTGGCGCGACGATGCCGTCGGACCTATGCAGGTCATATCCGGTGCGAGCGGTCGCGAGATCATCCATTTCGAAGCGCCGCCTGCGGCGCGCGTTCCTTCAGAGATGGAGATTTTCTTACGATGGTTCGAAGCGCCGCCGAACGGCGACGGCGTCATGAAGGCTGCCATCTCGCACCTGTGGTTTCTCACGATCCATCCATTCGAAGACGGAAACGGAAGAATCGCCCGAGCGATCGCCGATCTGGGGCTTGCACGAGACGAGCGGAGCTCAACGCGGTTCGTCAGCATGACGCGCCAGATCAACGCCGAGAAAGCGGCGTATTACGACGCGGTCGAGAGCGCGCAGTCGGGCTCGCTGGACGTGACGCCATGGTTGCAATGGTTCCTTGCATGCTACGCGCGTTCGATCGATGCGGCGCTGACGACCACCGCGGACGTCTTGACCTCATCGCGCTACTGGAACAGGTTCGCCGAAGTAGGTCTTTCCGATCGTCAACGCAAGGTGCTGGCGCGCGTACTCAATCGTTTCGAAGGTAAGCTAACGGTCCGGAAGTGGGCCAAGCTCGCACAAACGTCACACGATACGGCAAACCGCGACATCGGTGACCTTGTCGAGAAAGGTATGCTGGTCAGGTCCCCGGGTGGCGGACGCAACACGAGTTACGAGCTAGCGCCGCTCGAGCCGCATTCAAGACAGCATCGTTAAAGGCCGCACCAGAAATCCGTCAACCCGAGGCCGCTGACACCGACCGCCCAAACGTCGTTTGGCGAAAGGTCGGCGACGGCATTGAGCAAGCCGGAACCCATGATCGTCGGCCTCCGGACGATCGACCACGAAGTGCCATTCCAGTGCTCGGCGAGCAGACTGAAGTTGCCCTGACCGTCCTCCACCGCACCGACTGCCCAGACGTCGTTTGGGCCGGAGCCGCTCACGGCTTGGAGCACGTTCGAATCCCCACTACGCCCATCGAAGTTCGGCGTCGGCACCGGCGCCCACGCGACGCCGTTCCAATGAGCGGCGAACGTACGTAAGTGCTGGGTCACGTCGCTGGCGTAGCCCACGCCCCAGACGTCAATCGAAGAGATGGCATGCACGCCCTGAATGACGATCGCTTTCAGCGTCTGATCGGGCACCGTGCGCCAGTGAACGCCGTCGAAGTGCTCGATCAGTGGCCGATAGCCCGTGACCTTCCCCACCGCCCAGAGGTCGGTGGACGACACGCCCTCCAACGCATCGATCTCGAAATTCGGCGTCGGCTGACCGCGCACCATCGGGATTTCGAATTGCCCCGTGCTCCAGCCGCTCCCGTTCCAATGTTCCGGTGCGTATATCTCTTTGACGTGGTGGGCCGCGTCCGACACCGAACCGACGGCCCACACATCGTTCGATGCGAACGCTTGGATCGGCACGGCTCTCGGCGCGTCCGGCAATTCGGTCTGCAACAGCGTCTGCGTCCACATCGTTCCGTCGAAGTGAATCGCATACGGCTGCACGTTGCCGGCTCCGTCGACATACGAACTGACGCCCCACACATCGTCGTCGGCGGGCGCTGACACGAACGTCGTCGACGTCGCGACCTGCGGGATCGAGACTTGTGTAGGAGACCACTGCAGACCGTCCCAGTGGTACAGGAGCGTACCGCTCGCCGCGCCGCCGCCCGATGTCCAGATATCGTTTGGCCCGATCGCGCTGATGGAGAACAGCGGATCGGAGATCGCATTCCGCTGCCAGCTGCAGGCCGCAAACGCGGAAAGCGGGTTGAGTGTGAGCGCGAGTGCTAAGGCCGAGGCCGCCCATAAAACGCTTGCGTCACGCTTACGACGAACCGTCATCGCACTATCCTCCGTGACAGACGTCTGACCCGATAGGGCCGCAGCGGTCGAGCTAAAGCTCGACCGCTACAGCTCGACCGCTACAGCTCGACCGCTACAAGGTTTACTGTTGGATCGGAAGCTTGCTGCGGATGACGCCTTCGCCGAACGACGCCAGGAACAAGTAGCCGTTGCTCCACGCCGCCCCGATGAAGTGGTGCGCGATCGCCAGGTGATCGACGCGCTGCCACGTGTTGCCCGCATCCGCCGAGACCCAAGCGCCGAAGCGCGTCGTCAGGACGACGTCGGGAGCGTGACCCGCCGGCGGCGACGGATTGAACACGAGACGGTTGCCGAAAAAGCGCGTCGCGTAGTAGGGGATGTCTCTCGGCGCGCGTTCCTTCGACGACGGGAACGCGAGGTGCGGCCACGGACGCGACGGCACCGGCTGTGCGAACATCTTTATCCGCGCGAAGCCGACCGCGTTGTTCGTGCTCCGGTAGACGAGGATGTTGTCGGTGGCCGGGTCGTGATCGGCGAGCAGGATCGTACCCGGCGCAGCCTGATCGAAAGCTGCGTAGAAGCGGTTGACGGGGTAGTAGAGCGTCGATTCGCCGAGTGCTTTGTGGGGCAGGCCGGTCGCCTGCTGCCACGTCGTGCCGCCGTCGTGCGTGTAGTAGAAATGCGGTACCTGGCCCGGCGCGCCGGTCGCGACGACGATCGTGTTCGCGTCGTTCGGCGACACCGCCACTTGATACGGATACGTGAACGACCAGCCTGTAGCGGTCCACGAGCTGCCGAAGTTCGTGCTCGTGACGACGGACGGGTTTTGATCGGCGTTCGTGATCCCGTAGAGCTTGCCGGAATGCGTCGGGTCGAAGGTGACCGATTCGAAACCGGAGTTGACGACCAAGTTCGTCGTCGCGCACGCGTTCGACGACATCCACAGACCTGAGTCGGGATGCGCGAAGTAGCAGTGCATGTTGTCGTATGGGTCGAGCGTGACTTCGCCGCCCTCGCCCGCGTTCGCGGCGTTCGGATAGTTCCACGTCTTGCCGCCGTCAGTCGAAACGCCGGCCGAGTTGTCTTGGAGCGCGACGAGGGCGTTATTGCCGTTGTTGGCGACCTTGACGTCGTACGCGAGCGTGTCGTTGGTCTGCTCGTTGAGCGGCGGCGCCGTGCCGGTCGTGCAGTGCGACGCGTAGAACAGGCCTTGATCTTCGAGCAGGTAGCACGCGTCGTCGGTGTTCGTGCCGTTCGAGGCCACGATGATGTAGCGCATGTCGACGCCGAACGGCTGTGCGCCGAAATGGATCGTCGGGCGCTGGTTGCCGTCAGCCGTGAAGTAGTAAATCGTGCCGCCGCCGTCGTCGCCGAGGTAGACCCGGTCCGCGACCGCATTGCTCATCGCGAGGGCTTGCGCGCCGACGGAGCAGTTGCACTGGACGAACACCCAGGTCTTGCCGCCGTTCGTCGAAGCGTAGAGGTTCTCGTTCCACGCGCTCGAGTCGTCGACGTTCGCATAGACGATGCTCGTATGGAACGGGTCGATAGCGATGTTATGGACCGGCCCCGTGCCGGGATGGCCCTTGAGCGTCCACGTGCCGCCGCTGAGGACGTAGACGTCGCCCGCCATCGTTCCCGCCATGACCGCACCCGAGGCGACATCGACAGTCGTGGCGCCGCCGCTGACGGCGAGCGAGGTCGACCAGGTCGCGCCGTCATCGACGGACGATAGGATGCCGGCCGCCGTCGCGAGGTAAACGGTCGAGCCGTTCTGCGCGAACTGCGTCGACTCGTTTCGGTCGACGTTCGTCCACGAAGCGCCGCCGTTAGTCGAGCGGAACGTGCCGCCGAACTCGGTCGCGGCGAGCAGCACCGAAGGGTTCGATTGATCGAGCCAGAGCCCGTTGACGACCGAGGAAATCGTGCCGTCGATGTTCGTCAGGCCATTGTCGAGCGCGGTCCAATGCGCGCCGCCGTCGGTCGTGCCATAGATGCCCATCTGCGACGGCGACTCGCGCGGCGTGTTGCCCCAGCCGCCGCCGACGTACATTATGTTGGGATTGCTTTGGACGTAGGCGAACGCGTTGAGCTTACCTGAACCGATGTTCGGACCGTTCGGTCCTACCGGGATCCACCTGACGCTTGCGTCCGCCGCCGCGTACGACGAGAAAACGACGATTGCACAGACGGCGATCATCACCGCTTTGAAGCGCATCACAAACTCCTCAAGGATTGCAGTTGGCGGGCGGCTTCATCGCCCGAGCCGCAAATCCATGTGAGAAGTCCTCTAGCACCTAGATCGTGTGGCGACTCGCTCGTCGTATGACTATGAAAAAAACGACTCCGACCGAAACGTCCATGTTCCGGTCGGAGAAGCGCTAGACGGTCGCGGCCCAGTCACGCGTCCGCCCGCTAGTCGCGGCCTCGCTGGGCTATGCCGCGAAATCGTCCTTCGATGTCGTGGTCGTGCGGCCGACGCGCACCGCGAGCCACGGCCGCTGGTCGACGGGCGGGTGCTCGCGCATGCACTCTCGTCGAATGCACTCATCGCAAAGCGTCGCCGTTCCCAGATCCGCCGTAGTTATCGCGGGCTTGTCGCAACCGCTGCATGTCGACATCGTCGTAGTCGTATTCCCGCTGAGGAGGGTTCCAAGCAACGGCGTGTCTGCCGTCACGCAATATGACCAAGCGGCGTTACGGATGTTACACGTCCTGCGAAAACTATGACTGCAGCCTGAAACGCGGCAAAGGGACAGCCTGTGGAGCGGTCGTGAAACGTAGCGGTCGAGCTTTAGCTCGACCGGGGACGGCCGCGGTTTTAGGCTATCCTACGCTTGTACGCCTCCTAAGCGAGGCCGCGGCGATCGAGCTGAAGCTCGACCGCTACAACGCGAGGCCGCGGCGACCGCTACAACGCAAGGCCGCGGCGGTCGAGCTAACGCTCGACCGCTCCCCTTCCTTGAGCTTTGGGCTAGGCCGCTTCGCTCTTGCGGCGGTTCTTCCAGCGTTCCTCGATGCTCGCGATGATGATGTAGAGCAACGGGATCACGAACAAGTTCAGCAACGTCGAGACGAGCATGCCGCCGACGACCGCGGTGCCGATCGAATGTCGCGCATTCTGGCCTGCGCCCGACGCGAACACAAGCGGGCTGATGCCGAAGATGAACGCGAACGAGGTCATCAAGATCGGCCGCAACCTGGTCTGGGCGGCTTGCACGGCGGCTTGCGCCACGGGTACGCCTTGCGCGCGCAGCAGGTTCCCGAACTGCACGATCAGGATCGCGTTCTTGCTCGCAAGGCCCACGAGCATCACGAGCCCGATCTGCGTGAAGATATCGTCCTGCTGTCCGCGCAGCCAGACCGCGACGAGCGCGCCGAAGATCGCGAGCGGCACCGCCATGATGACGATCAGCGGGTCGATAAGGCTCTCGTACTGAGCCGCCAACACCAAGAACACGAACACGATGGCGAGGCCGAAGATGAAGACCGTGGCGCTGCCGGCCTCGATCTGGTCGAGCGACGTGCCCGTCCATTCGTAGGACATGCCCGGCGGCAACACTTGCGCAGCGACCTTTTGCATCTCTTCGATCGCTTGACCTGAAGAGGCGCCCGGTCCCGGCTGTCCGTTGAACTCGACGGACCGGAACAGATTGTAGTGAGAGATCGTCGGCGGTCCGAGCGTCTTCGTAGCCGTCATGATCGCGGACAGAGGCACCATCGTGCCGTCGGTCGCGCGCACGTAGTAGCTGTTGAGATCGTCGACCCGCGCGCGAAACGGCGCGTCCGCCTGCACGTAGACGCGGTACGATTTGTTGCGGTAGTTGAAATCGTTGACGTAGTCCGACCCGAGCATCGTCTGGAGGGTGTCGAAAACATCGCTCAGCTTGACGTGAAGCGTCTGCACCGCGTTGCGATCGATGTTCAGTTGGATCTGCGGGTTGTCCGCGCGGAACGTCGTGAAGACCGACGTGAGCAGCGGCCGGCCATGAGGGTCGAAATCGGTGTTCGCCTTGTACATGATGCCGTTCGCGGTCGCCGCGAGGGCCGGGATGCCGAGGTTCGCCTGATCTTCGACCTCGAAGTCGAAGCCGCCGACGTTGCCGGCGCCCTGGAGGGCGGGCGGATTGAACGCGAACACGGCCGCTCCGGTGATGCCGAACAGCCCGCGCTGCACGTTTTGGATGACGGCCTGCGCGGTTTGGTCCGCACCATGGCGCTCGGACCACGGCTTCAGACGGGCGAACGCGATGCCGTTGTTCGAACCGACGCCGGTGAAGCTGAAGCCTGCGACGCTGAAAACGGCTTCGACTTCCGGTTGGCCGAGCATCACGTGCTCGGCCTGGTTCATGATGTTCGTCGTGTACTGCAGCGACGAACCCGGCGGCCCTTGCGCGATGACGACGAAGAAGCCCTGATCCTCGTCGGGTATGAAACCGGTCGGCACGATCTTGAACATGAAGACCGTTCCGACGAGCAGCAGCGCGAAGACGGTGAGGACCACGCCGCGGTGACCCAGGATCCACGGCAGCGCGCGGCGGTAGAAGCCGCGTATCCCGTCGATCCCGCGCGCGACGACCTGCATGAACCGGCCGTGGTGCGTGGCCTCGCCCTCGAGGAAGAGCGCGGCAAGCGCCGGCGCCAGCGTCAGCGCGGTGAACGCGGAGATCGTGATCGTCGAAGCGATCGTGAGAGCGAACTGCTTGTATAGCTCGCCGGTCGTGCCCGGGAAGAATGCGACGGGGATGAACACTGCGAGGAGCACGAGCGAGGTCGCGATGACGGCGCTCGCGATCTCCTGCATGGCGAGCGGCGTCGCCGACTTCGAATCCATCTTGTGCTCGTGGATGTAGCGCACGATGTTCTCGATGACGACGATCGCGTCATCGACGACGAGCGCCGTCGCGAGCGTGAGGCCGAAGAGCGTCAGCGTGTTGATCGAGAAATTGAACACTTTGAGCAGGCCGAACGTGCCGAGCAGCGAGACCGGGATCGTGATCGCGGGGATCGCCGTCGTGCGCCAATCCTGCAAGAACAAGAAGATGACGAGCACGACCAGTAAGATCGTGATCGACAGCGTCTTCAAGACCTCGTTGATCGACTCGTTGACGAACACCGTCGCGTCGAAGCCGATCTGGTAGTGGATGCCGGGCGGGAATGTTTTGGACAGGTCGGCGAGCGCGGAGTTGACGCCCTTTGAGACGTTGAGCGCATTCGCATCCTGGAGCTGCAGCACGCCGAGACCGACCGCGGTCTTGCCGTTGTAGTTCAAGTCGGTCGAGTAATCTTCGGCGCCGAGCTCGACCCTGCCGACGTCCGAAACGCGGACCAGATAGCCGGGGCCCGATTTGACGATGATGCTCGCGAACTCGTCCGGCGAGGTGAGGCGTCCTTGGACGCGCACCTTCAATTCATAGGGCTGGTTCGCCGGCGCGGGAGGCCGCCCGATGGAGCCGGCGGCGACCTGCGCGTTCTGCTCCGACAACGCGCTCGTCACATCGTCGGCCGTCAGTCCGTATGCTTGCAGCTTGCGCGGGTCGAGCCACAACCGCATCGCGTACTTGCGTTCGCCGAAGATGATGACGTTGCCGACGCCTTTCACACGCTTGATCGCCTGCGTGATGTAGCGGTCGGCGTAGTTGCTCAAGAACAGCGTGTCGTACTTCGGGTTGTCGGACGTCAGCGCGATCGCCATGACGAACGACGACGAGTTCTTGTTGACCTGGATGCCGGTCGCTTTCACTTGCCCCGGCAGTACGCCCTGAGCGACGCTGACGCGGTTCTGGACGTCCTGCGCAGCTTTGTCGATATCGCGGCCGAGATCGAAGGTCGCCGTGATCGAGCTCGTGCCGTCGTCGGAGCTCGTAGACGTGAGATAGCGCAATCCCTCGGCGCCGTTGATCTGCTGCTCGAGCGGATTCGTCACCGATGACTCGACGGCGGCAGCATCCGCGCCTATATAGACGGAGCTCACCGTTACCTGCGGCGGTGAGATGTTCGGATAGCCGGCGACGGGCAGGGTCGGGATCGAGAGAGCGCCGCCGAGCATGATGAGGGCGGCGAGCACGCCCGCGAAGATCGGCCGCGAGATGAAGAACTTGGTGAACATCAGTAACCCGGTTTCGGAGTCGCGTGCTGGCCCGGCTTACCGCCGCCGCCCGCTGCGGGCGGACCGCCCGCGCCCGGCGGTCCGCCGCCGCCAGGCGGCAGCGCCATCACCGGCATGCCGGGCTGCAGCGTCGCTGCGTGATTCAGGATCGCCATCGTGCCCGGCTTAAGACCCGGAGCCGACACTTCCATCTGCTGATCGTTCTCGAGTCCGACCTGGACCGGCACCTGCTTTGCTTTGCCGCTATCGATCACGAACATCGACATCCCGGCGTCGGTCTGGAAGACGGCGGCGCGCGGCGCGAGGATCACATCCGATTTCTTCGCCTGGACGAACGCGACATCGGCGACCATGCCGCCGCGCAGCGCGAGATCGGGATTCGCGATCCGGATGCGCGCGAGGTACGTGAGCGACCCGGGCTCGGACGCGAGGTTGAAATACTGGACCGTCCCTTGCCACGAGCGGCCCGGAATCATCGAGATCGTCACCGTCGCCGGCGTTCCGACCTTGACGAACGGAAGGCTCGAGCCGGAGATGCCGACCTGGACGTAGACCGGATCGAGCTGCGCCACTTCCATGAGCGTCGTGTTCGGTGACGCGAGCGATCCGGGGTCGACGTGACGCCAGGTGACGACGCCGTCGAACGGCGCGCGCACTTCGGTCTGCCCGATCTGCGATTCGACGAGCGAGACTTGCGACTGGGCGACGTCCACCGCTGCCTGCGCGTCCTTTAGGTTCGCCTGTGCGACGCTTTGCGCCGCCGGGTTGACCTGCGCGTTCTGCGCCGCGACCTGCGCGCTGCGCAGCTGCGCCTGCGCGGCCATCGCGTCCGACCACGCTTGGTCGAGCGCCTGCTGCGAGACGTACCCCTCTTTGAACAGCGATTGGTCGCGCTGAAGGTTGCCCTGGGCGGTCTGATTCGCGGCGCGCGCCGCGAGGAGACCTGCGTTCGTCGACGCGACGTCGCCCGACGTGCCTGCTCGCGTCTGCGCGAGCTTCGCCTGAGCGGACTCGACCGACGCCTGCGACGACTGCAACTGCGCCTGGAGCGGGCCGTCGTCGATCTGCACGAGCAGCTCGCCGCGCGTCACGTGTTGGCCGATCTGCGCGTTCACCGCCAAGACGGTACCGGACGCGACCGACGATAGATCGGCGGTCAATAGCGGCGTCACGGTGCCGGTGACGTCGAACGATTGCGTGATCTGTCCGCGCGTCAACGGCGCTGCAGCGACCGGGAACGAGAAAGCGCCAGCACCTCCGCCGCCGAAGCCGGGAGGCGGTCCGCCATGTCCACACGATGCCGCTGCGAGTGCGCCCGCGAGCGCGAGAATCGTACGCTTCTTCATATCAAACGGCTATACGGGCAGCCCGCTTAGGCGACCTTCGACTCGACCGTCAGAAGCGTGCCTACCATAGCAAAGCCGTACTGCCCGAACGGCCAGTGTCTCACCACGCGCAACGCTCGAGGGCGGCCGACGGGCAGGATTCTCCGGAATCGCCAGCGGCCTTGTCAGGATTTAATGTACGTCGACGTCTTGCGGGTTGACGAGCCCGGTCAACGCGCCGCTTATCAGGCGCAACGGCGCGATGTTGCCCGAGCCGTTGACCGGGTACACCGTGATCGACGCGTTGCCCGAGTTCGCGACGACGACCACCGCGCCGTGGACGCTTAATCCACCCGGGCCGTTCAACAGCGTCGCCGATCCGGAGATCGTGGCGAGCGGCGTCGCGTTGCCGTTCGCATTCGCCGCGTAGACGATGACGCTGTTGCCGTCGGTGACGTAGATGCGTCCCTTCGTGTCGACGGCGACGCCGCGCGGCGTGCCGAGGCCGGTGATCATCGCCGTCGGGTTCACGATGCCGTTCGAATTCGCCGGGTATTCGTTGAGCGATTGGTCGCCCGGATCGGCCACATAGAGCGTGCCGTTGAAGAGCGCTATGCCGGCGGGTATGAAGAAGAAGTTCTGGCCGTCGAAGATCGTCGCGATCGCCCCGCGATTTCCGTTCGAGCCGGCCGCGTAGACGGTGATGTACGAATTGCCGCCCGTGCTGTTCGTGACGTACGTGATGCCCGTCGGATCGACTGCGATCCCTTGCGCGTTGTCGAGCTGGGTCAACGCGCCCGACACGAGAAACCTCGGCGCGACGTTGCCCCTTGCGCCGGCCGCGAAGACCGCGAAGCTCGACTGTTCGAGGACGTATGACTGGCCCGAGCCGTCGTTGTCGACGCCGATCGGCGCCGCGAGGCCGGTATTCGTCCCTTTTATTTTGGTGGACGGCTTGATGTCGCCGTTCGCGGTGAGCTTGTAGGCGAAGACCGCGTTGGCGGACTCATCGGCCGTATAGATCTTGACGCCCGACAGCGCGGGCACGACGTTCCTCGCCGGCGCCGCGGTGTGCTCGGCGAGAGTCGACGAACTGCAAGCCGATGCGAAAGCCGCAAAAGCGGCGACGATGAAGATCCGCGCCGTTCTCATACCGACATTGTACGCTGGAGGAGACGATGATTCAACAGGCCGATCGGCCTAGGACAAACTCGGGCAGGCCGAAAACCCGTCGGACCGTGATCCGCGCGATTTTCTTCGACCTCGACGACACGCTCGTCGACGACACGATTTCGCTCGAGCAATGCGCTGAAGAAGCGGCGCGCGAGCTCGCGCACGGCCGAGGCGCATCGCCGGTCGATCTCGGCGACGCATACGTCGACGCCGCCATCGATTTCTGGACGCAGCTCGGCCCCGGCTCGCCGAAACCGGCGATGGGCGCGATCCGGCCGATGATGTGGCGCGCCGCGCTGCAGCGCTACGGCATCGACGACGAAGGTCTTGCCAAACGTCTCGCGGCGCGCTTCGACGAACTGCGCCTCGAGCGTGTCGAGCTGTTCCCGGAGGCCGTGCCGGTGCTGACGTCGTTGCGCGCCACGTACAAGATGGCCGTCATCACGAACGGTTTCGCCGAGACGCACGAGCGGAAGATCGCACAGCTCGAGCTCGAGCGTTTTTTCGACGTCGTCGTGCTCGCCGGCGAGCTCGAGATGGCCAAACCGGATCCCGCGGTTTTCGCCCACGCGATGGAACTGGTCGACGTCGGGCCGGACCAGAGCATCATGGTCGGCGATCGATACGATCGCGACATCGAAGGCGCGCACGCCGCGGGCATGCGTGCGATTTGGATCCGCTGCCGCGGCGAAGAGGTGCCGCACGGAGCGCGGCCCCCGGAGGCGATCATCGACTCGATCGCCGGCCTGCCCGGAGCGCTCGCCGCTATTCCTGCGTAGGCCCGGGTGACGCAGCGCACAAAGATTCGCCGCCTATCACAACGGTGCCGATGAACCTGTCAGAACGATTGGGAGGTCCATCGTCATGCGGAAATTATTCATCGCCGCGAGCAGCGCGGCAGCGCTGTTCGTCATCGCTGCGGCCCATCCGGCGCCTGCGAAGGCCGACTTCAAGATATGCAACCAGTCGAGCGAGAAGATATCGGTCGCCATCGCGTACCACGATCAGGAAGCGGGCAACTGGGTGTCGCGCGGCTGGTGGAACGTCGATCCCGGCGAGTGCAAAGTGCCATTGTCCGGCGAGCTCAAAGATAGGTACTACTATCTGTACGGCGACGGCGAGCAGCACTATTGGAGCGGCGAGCACTCGTTCTGCGTCGACAACAACGATAAGTTCACGCTCAACGAAGCCGACACGACGTGCGACTACGACTTCGAGGGTTTCCTCGAGGTCGATACGGGAGAATCCAACGGCTATACGTATACGTTCCAATAGCTCGACGCGCTCCCGCATCTGAGGACACGCTTGTGGTAAGACCGCGGCGGTCGACCATAGAGGTCGACCGCTCCCTTTTTTATGCGACAAGGTCGACCGCTCCCGCTTTATCGAATCCGGCACTTCCATGAGTGCGCGCCCGAATGGCAGTCCCATCGACCCACACGCCGCTCCGGCCGCGCCGGTGCCGGTGCGGCACGGCATCGAGTCGATCGTCGTCAAAGGCGCGCGCGAGCACAACCTCAAGAACATCGATCTCACGCTGCCGCGTAATCAGCTCATCGTCATAACCGGCCTTTCAGGATCGGGCAAGAGCTCGCTCGCGTTCGACACGATCTACGCCGAAGGCCAGCGCCGCTACGTCGAATCGCTGTCGTCGTACGCGCGCCAATTCCTCGGCCAGATGGAAAAACCGGACGTCGATTACATCGAGGGGCTTTCGCCGGCGATCTCGATCGACCAGAAGTCGACGAGCCGCAATCCGCGGTCGACCGTCGGTACCGTCACCGAGGTCTACGATTACCTCCGTCTGCT
>JANWLL010000100.1 GCA_025450855.1 Vulcanimicrobiia bacterium | reverse complement strand
TCTGGGCAGGGTAGGATTCGAACCTACGTAGCGCGTCGCGCGGCAGATTTACAGTCTGCTGCCATTAACCACTCGGCCACCTGCCCGTGCTTGGGGAGCACACTTATCCTGCCTAGGTTTGCGGATTTCCTCGGTCTAGTGCAGCAGATCGATACGAGTGGGCGATTCGATCGCCTTGCCCTCGACGCGCTTTTGAACGAACGTCACGCGGACGTGCGTCTTGCCGATGACGAGTTTCGAGGGCCAGCTGGTGCACGGGAACTCGGGGCACCACGGCAGCTGTTTCCCTTGGAACACGGGCTTCTTCATGTTGTCGAACCAGAAAGCGTGCGTATGGCCGTCGGACGTCTTGACGGTCACATCGGTGCCTTCGTTGCCGCTGACGTAAGCGGTGATGACGCCGTCGATCGTGCCGGCGCGAGCAAGACCCGCGCTCGCGAACACGAGCATCGTGGCTATGAGACAAACCTTGGAGATTCGTTTTAGCTTCACGCACCTACGCTTCTGAGGTAGTGTGACCGTTTTCCTCGATTGCCAGGCTTAGGCGGGAGCCCTGGCCGCAGCGGGCTTGAGGTGGACGAGCCCGATGCCTGCGAAGACGATCGCAGCGCCGAGTATCGTCGTCGAAGCGATGTGCTCGCCGGCGAACAAGACGCCGAGCAGCACGGCGACGATCGGCGTGATGTACGTCAGCAGATTGAGCCGGGTCACCGGCATGACGCGCATGAGCGTGAAATACGATAAGAAAGCGACGCCGTTTCCAAAGACGATAAGGTATACGAGCGCAAGCGTGGACGTTTGCGTGAAATGGACCGCCTGGGTCCGCTCCGTCGCGAGTGCGAGTGCGCCGAGCACGACAGCACCGATGAGCTGACCCGGACCGACGGTCGCGATCGCCGGCACGTTCGCCGCTAAGCGCTTCGCAAAGACCGATGCGATCGAGGCGGTCACGGACGCGCCGAGCGCCGCGATCGCGCCCGCAGCGGGTGCGTGCGCGGCGGAGACGACTTCGGACCAAAAGATCACGGCGACGCCGCAAAAGCCGCAGACGAGCCCGACCACGTTCAACGTTGTCAGGCGTTCCATGCGGAGAACGACGGTCGTCAGAAAGGACGTCAGCAGCGGCGTGACGGCGAACAGCACCGCCACGAGACCGCTCGGCACCGTTTGCTCCGACCAATAGACGAGTCCGAACTGGATCCCGAACAGCAGCGTGCCCTGAATGACGACGTGGAGGGCGTACGTCTTGGTGCGCGGCCATTGCGTTCGCATGATCAGCGCGGCGATGATCAGCAGCACCCCTGATATCGCCATGCGCAGTGCGGCGCCGACGAACGGCGGCACGCCCTCGAGACCGAAGCGGATCGCGAGCCACGTGCTGCCCCATACCCAGCACATGAGCGTGAACAGAAAGGTCGTACGGAGCGAAGACACTTTGGGAGTCGTCATCGGCCGATGCAGCAGACCTCGAGTTTGTTGCCCTCGGGGTCCTCGAAGAATACGGCATAATAGTCAGGGCCGTATGCGAACTCCGGGCCCTCTATCGAACGAGATCCGATCGACGCGAGCAACCCCGCTATCTTATCGACGTCGTCACGCGATGACGCCGCGAAAGCGACGCGCGTGCTGCCTGGCGTCGCGCCCGCATCTTCGATCAAGGCGAACCAGTCGCATCGCATCGTGATGTCGGACTCGGAACTGTACTCGGTCCACTCGCCGTCGGACGTCGCGCTCAGTCCGAGTGCACCGAGCAGCTTATCGTAGAATGCGATCGCCGCTGCTCGATCTTTGACCCGGATATCGACGTGGGAAAGCGCGCGCCTTGGTGCGTTCATCGGGTCTCGCGTTTACGCGACCTCGTTCCGCAGCAGCTCGGTCTTGCGGTCGTTCCCCCAGCGGTAGCCGCCGGTCGCACCATCCGCGCGCAAAATCCGGTGGCATGGGATGACAAGCGCGATCTTGTTGGCCCCGCAAGCGCTCGCGACGGCGCGCACAGCCGTTGGCCGGCCGATCGCTTTGGCGAGCTTCGCGTACGTGGTCGTCGAACCGCGCCGGACATTTTGGATCGCTTGCCACACCTTACGCTGGAACGGACTGCCGCTTACGTCGAGCTTGACATCGCCCCCCAAGCGGCCGGCGATCCGAGCGCGCACCGAACGCAGTGCCGCGCCGAGACGCGTTTTCGCGCCACGCTCCGTAGAACCGTTCACTTCCTCGATCGTCGCTTTCGGGAACTCCGCGCGTAGATCGGCGACGAGCGACGTCGCTTTGTCTCCGAAGCCGATGGCGGCGATGCCCCGTTCCGTCGTCGCGATGAGCGTCTTGCCGAGTTTTGTCGTCGCGATCGTGTAGACGATCGACTCGCCCGTGCCGCCACGGCGGTATTTGCCGGGGCTCATGCCAAGCGCCCCGTTCGCATGCGTGTACGCTTGCTTCTGCCCTGAGAAGCCGGCGTTGTGCGCCGCGTCGAGGACGGTGTCGCCTCGCTTCAAACGCGACTTGAGCGATTCGCTTCGGCGCGTGGCGACGTACATGCGAGGCGATACACCGGTCGCAGTCGCGAAGACGCGTTGGAAGTGCGTCGGGCTCATGCCGGCCGCTTGCGCGACGCGCGCTAGCGGCAGATCGTCGTCGAGATGCGAATCGATGAACCCGATCGCGCGCTTCACCGCTTCTTCCGCTCGCGTGTCGCCGTCGGGCCGGCATCGCTTGCACGCGCGAAAGCCCGCTTTGCGCGCAGCGTCGGTCGAGTCGAAGATGATGACGTTTTCTGGTTTCGGCGCTCGTGCCGGACAGGACGGGCGGCAGTAGATGCCCGTCGTGCGAACGGCGTAGATCTTCATTTTCATGCCCTTTCCACGCGCGCCGCGAAGCACCCTCGCTTCGCGTTGTGCACGTGCAGATACGCGGCGTTTCTATCGGCGAAGAAACGCTCTATCAGCGATTCGAGCGCTTCGCCTTCGACGATGTCGGCGTCGATCATCATGCCGCCCACGTCGAAAGCGCGAACGGAGAGCGTCCGCGTGCGAAGCGCCGGCGCGATCTGGTCGACTGCATCGTACCTGTGTCTCGAATTCTCCCTGACGTAGATCGCATGCGACGAGCGGTATGGCGTCGACGCCGACTGGTGCTCGTAGTTGAGCAACAGCACGCGCTCGCCGGGTTCTGCGTCTTCGAGCGTGATGCGACAAGGATAGCCGGGCTTCGCCGTGGCCGTCGTGCGGACGATATGCCGCGCGGCGAGCTCATCGTCTGATAGTTGGAACAAGTCCAGGAACGGTTCCGGCTCGAGGCCCACGATTCGATAGCTCATGGGCCAAGCATAGCGCGAGGCGCGCTTGTCGCGCGCCCCGTTTCTTGCGTTCAAACCCTCGGCGAAAGATCTAGTTGCAGTTCGGTTTGACCGACAGCGTCCTCGTCATGCCGAATTGCGGGATGACGGTGCCGACCGTCCAAAATTCGGTGAGGCGCGGCACCTGTGCCGTCGCGCTCAGTATCCTCACGTCTTGGTTCGGATTCGGCACGTTGATCTGCGTCCACGCGTTGCCGTCGAAGAACATCGCAAAGCCTTGTCCGGTCGCCGGGATCTGACCGACCGCGAACACGCCGGTCAAGCTGCGCGCGGAAATTCCGGAGACGATCGTCGACGGATCGACTGCGGGGCCTGGCTGCGACGACCAATTCGCGCCGTCGAAGAACTCGATCGCCGTCGAGCCGCCGCAGGCCCCCGCCGCGAAGACGTAGCTTGGCGGCAGCGCGGTCATCGTCGAGAGGCATGCGCTCGACTCGAACGATGTCGTCCAGGTCGAGCCGTCGTAGTGCTCGATCATCGTGCCGCTCTGGCCGTTCGAGGACCAGTCGCCGAGCGCGAAGATGTTCGTCCCTGAGAGCGCGGCGATCGCGATGAGATCGCTTTGCGCGTTCGGCTGGACGGGGATGTTGAAATCGACCCACTTCGTGGTCTTCCAATGCTCGATCAACTGCTGTGGCCCATACATCGTATTGCGGAAGCCGACCGCCCACGCGTCCTTCCCTCCGATGCCGGCGATCGCGTTGAAGCGGCCTGGAAACCAATCGCTCATGAAAACGGGCGACGTCGTCGCCCACGTCGTGCCGTTGAAATGGAGCGCGATTGGCGCGGCGCTGTTGGGATCCGTCGTCGAGGTCGCGAAGCCGGCCGTCCAGACGTTTTTGTTGTCACTACCGCCGACGGAGAGCAGCTGCGTGAGCGGCGCGGTGCCGACGATCTGCGTCGTCCACGAGCTGCCGCCCCAATGATTGATGACGTCCTCATACGCGCCGGTCGATGCCGACGAAGAATCGCCGACCGCCCAGACGTTGCCGACGTAGAACGCGAGCACGGAATTCAACTCGTTGATGCCGTCGCCGGGGTCCGGCGTCTTGAGCTGCGACCAGGTGCAGGATCCAGCGAACGCAGGTTGCGCGACGGTCGTCGCGATGAGTAGGGATGAGAGCACGGCGAGTGAGCGGGCGCGCAACGCGGACGACATCATGGACCTCCGGCGACTAAAGGTGATTACAGTCTAGCGCGGCGCCTCGACGGCGGCCTAGGGTCGAACGTCCCCGTTGGGCGGAGGCAAGGACCGGTACCGAGAACCATCATCGTCATGTCGCCGTTCGAGACGATCGTTCCCATCGTTTCGCTGATCGTCGCGTTTGCGACGGTGATCGTCACCGCCGTTCTCATGCACCGGCAGGCCCGCGAGATGGCGCACGAGCGCAACGCCCTCGCGCTCCTCGAGGCGATCGACCGGCTGACATCGCCCGAACTCATCGCCGCCTTCGACGAACTCGCAAATGTCAACAAGCGCTACACGACCGACGAAGATTTCCTATCCCGTTATCCGAGTTCGCCAGATTCGCGGGCGAACTTCGTCGTCGGACAGATGATGGAGACCGTCGCCTGCTTAGCGAGGCGCGAGGTGCTCGACGCGTCGCTTATCGTCGACGCCGTCGGCCACATGATCAGGGCTCGCTGGAAGGCGCTCGAACCATTCATCGCGCGCCGGCGCCGCCTCGAGAGCAACGAATACATCTACGAGAACTTCGAATGGCTTGCGAAATACAGCGCGTGGTGGAAGGACGTCCCCCGTCCAAACCATCCGAACTACTCGCCGACGCAGTTCGACAAATGACTTTCGCGATGAAGAAAGGGGAGCGGTCGACCTTTATGGTCGACCGCCGCGGCGTTTCCATTGCAAGCGCGTCTCCGGTCGAGCTAAAGCTCGACCGCTCCCTGATCTAATCGGAAGGACCGCGGCGGTCGAGCTGAAGCTCGACCGCTACATCCTCATCCTTTTGCCTTTTTGATCGCGTCGGCGACCATCGCGTCTTGCGTCGCCGGATCTTTCCAGCGCGCCTGCGCGTCTTTCGAGAGCTGGTCGATCGGGTCGTAGTAGAGGAACCACTCGCCGGGCTTGACGCTCGGTGCGCTGTAGACGGCGATGCCGTTCTCGCGATCGTAGTAGTCGAACGAGTGGAGATCGCGCTTGCCGCCGCCGCCAGGAGCGTCGCACAAGAAGAGCGGCGTGTTGTAGCCGGCGGTCGAGCCGCGGACGAATTTCTCGATGTCGATCGCCGTCTGGATCGTCGTGCGCAGGTCCTCGACGCCCTTGACCATGTCGTGCATGTACACGTAGTAGGGATGGACGTTGAGGAACCCGAGGCGCTTGACGAGCAGCCGCATCGTCTCTTTGTCGTCGTTGACGCCGCGGATGAGCACCGACTGGTTGCGCACGAAAACGCCGCGCTCGAAGAGCAGCCGCATCGCCTTCTCCGTGATCCACGTGATCTCGTTCGGGCTGTTGAAGTGCGTGTGGAGGACGACGTCCTTGCCCATCGTCCGCCCGCGGTCGACGACCGAGATCAGCGCCTCGGTCCAGGCGTGATCGGTGAGGATCTTGCTCGGCAGAATCGCGGGGCCTTTCGTCGCGAAGCGCATCCGCCGGACGTTCGGGATGTCGAGCAGCGCGTCGCCTATGCGTTTGAGGCTCTTCGCCGGGAGTTGATACGTGTCGCCGCCCGAGATGACGATGTCTTCAAGCTCCGGCCGCGACGCGATGTAGTCGAACGCGTCTTGCCAGCGCTTGGGATCGGTCGCGAGCTCCGCTTTTTCGACGACGTCGGTATCGCCGCCGATCGCGTACGAGCGCGTGCAGAACCTGCAGTACACCGGGCAGACGTTCGTCGGCAAGAAGAGCGCTTTGTCGACGTAGCGGTGGGTGAGGCCGGGCATCGGCGAGTCTTCGAGCTCGTGCAGCGAATCGAGCGACAGCTTCGGGTGATCGGGAAGCAGCCGCGATGCGAGCGGTATGAACTGCGTGCGGATCGGATCGTCGTAGGGATTCGCCCAGTCGATGAGCGCCATCGCATACGGCGACACGCGGACGTTCATCGGCGCGCGGTGGAAGCCGGTGCGCAGATCTTCGAGGAACTTCGGCGAGACAAGATCTTGGACCGTGTTCGCGAGCTCGTCGACCGTCTTCACCGAGTTGCGATACTGCCAGACGTGATCGAGGAACGTCGGCTCGTCGATGTCCTTGTAGGCCGGTATCGTGCGCCAAAACTCGCCCTGCAGCAGCTGTTCGTGCTCGAGCGCCGACGGATCTGCCGGCGGTTTCACATGACGGTGCGGTTCTGGCGCATGGATCTTCGAGACGTCGCTGATAGCCATGGTTTCCTCGTCGGGCGATGTGATGCCGGTGCGTGCGGTCAGGAGCGTCCGGCGACGACGCTGCGCAGCCGCCTGGGCACGGCGCCTTGGTGATCGAGCGCGATGCCGCCGCGCTCGAACGGCGTCGAGAGCACGATCGTCGTCTTCGTGCGGATCATGCCGGGGATCGCCTTGGCGCGTGCGAGGAATTCGTCGAGGTGCTCGGTGTTGCGCGTGACGACCTTGAGGACGTACGTCTCCTCGCCGGCGACGCTGTGGATCTCGCACACTTCGGGAAGCTTCGATACGTTGTTCGTGAACTCGTCGTAACCGGTCTCGCTCGACGTGTAGCAGCTGACAAAGGCGGTGAGTCCGCGTCCGAGCTGGCGGCCGTCGAGCTGCGCGCTGTAGCGGCGGATGTACCCGCGGGCTTCGAGCCGTTTTACGCGGTCGTGAACCGACGGCGCCTTCAGGCCGACGAGCGCGCCGAGCTCGGCGTAGGTCGAACGAGCGTTGCGTTGCAACGCTTCGAGCAATCCGATATCGAGTTCGTCAAGGGCTGTGCGGTCGATCATAAGGCCAATTCCGATCTACGCTAGTGATTTGTTCGGTGGCCTTACTATACCATGGAATGAACGTTAGGTTCAAGATGGCTGGGGGCTAACCATATTCTCCCGGGACGCCGGCTCCAAGCGCCAAGTGATGCCGAGCGGCGGCCGCACGAGCTTCGGCATCGGGCTGTCGTCGTATACGTGCGAAAGGCCGAACGCCTCGAGGATATCGAGGCCCCGTCGGACCTGGACCGGCGATACCGCCGCCTGCCAAGCGGCCGTGACGCGCGACGATCCGGAAGCCCACGCCGTCACGAGCGTCGACTTCGAAAGGGTCGTGTGCGACGGCTTTTTCACGAAGTCGGCGACGCGCCGATCGAACGGCCGCCCGATATGCGCGAATATCTCCGGCAGCACGACGAGCGGTTGGGCCGCGATCTGCTCGTAGAACACGACGCCGAGCTCGCCCGGTTTGAACTGCGAGAGCGGGATGCCGATCTCGACGCACCATGCCGCGACATGCCGCTCGAAGGGCGTCTGGCATCGCCGCATGAGATCGGCGAACGGCGCGAGGTAGTCTTCGACGAGCTGCGGCTGCGAGAGGAACTGAGTCTCGAGGTCGACGTCGGCGCCGGTCTTCGCCCGCGACGCTGCGATAGCGAACGGATGGCGGACGATGAGGACGAGCGGCATGCCCGGGAACTGCTCGTAGAGCCAGCGGAGGAAAAGGTTGACGCGGACGTCTTTGATGATGCGCCGCGCGCAGATCACCTTGCGGTTATGCTGGTCGACGAACCATTCGCGGACGAGCCCGGTGACGATCGCGCGAGCCGGGGCGAGGTAGATGCGTCGCGCGTCGTCCGGCCGCAGATACGTATGATCGGTGAAGTTCACCGACATCGCGACCCGGCCCGGATCGAACGGCTCGAACATGAAGCGGCTGTCGTTGCGGAAGTTGAGCAGCTGCGCGAGCCATGTCGTACCGCTTCGGCCCATCCCGGCGATGAACGTCGCGCGGCGGTGGTCGTTATCGTGATCGATGTAGTAGCGGACTTGGATGTTGCGGATCGCAGGTCCGAATAGCATGCGGGCCTACTACTCTATAAATGGAGCGGTCGACCTTTACGGTCGACCGCTGCGCCTCTTCGGACCTACGTGGTCACTTGACGGTGACCGTCGCGAGCATGCCGAGGGCGTCGTGGACGAGGCAGTAGTACGTGAAGGTGCCCTTCACCGTGAACGTCAGGCTGAAGCTTTGTCCGGGGAAAAGCGGCCCTGAGTTCACGAGGTGACTGCCGTCGTAGGTGTTGCCGCCCGACGGCGGGGCGAACGGATTCTTGCCTGGCGGCGGCGTGTGACCGGGTTTTGGTACCGTGACCGTGTGTGGTTCGTTGTTGGTCTCGTTCACCCAGGTCACCGTCGTGCCGACGGGAATCGTGATCGAGTCGTGGATGACGTTCGTATCGAGGAAACGCAGCACCGTCGAGTTCGACGGAGGCCCGCTTGCGAGGCCCGGCGCTATGCCTGCAGCGAGCGTCGTGCCGCCGTGTGCGAACGGGAACAGGTCGAGCGAGCCGATCGCGGCGTCGAGTTCTTCGCGCGCCGAGATCGCACCCTGCCGGTCGTAGTAGCTCTGCGTGTGCGGGTACACGGCGCCTTTGTTCTGGACGATGACGACGCCGGCCATCTCGGGATCGTGGAATAGACACTCGTACGGATAGGTCCCGGGTTTGGTGAACTTGAGCGCATACTGCTGCCCTGGGAACATGATCCCCGAGCTCGTGTAGAAGTTGCCGTCGTACGTGTCGCCGCCGTAACGGTTGTTGATCGGCACGCGCGGCTGCGTCCGCTTCCCGAAGAACGTAACCGTATGCGCGTTGCCGCCGACCGTCCAGGTTATCGTATCGCCTTGATCGATCGTGATCGAATTCGTGAAGAAATTCAACGCTTGGAAAGCTTGTTCGTGCAGGTTGCCGCCCGCGGTCACCTGCCAGTTCTGACCCGCGTCCGGACCGGCGGCCTTGCCCGGCTGCATGAGCGCGGGCGCCAACCCGCCGGGATTGGCCGGCAACGCGGTCGAGCCGTTGCAAGCCGCAAGACCGCCGATGATCGCGACGACGAGCATGGCAAACGTGAATAGACTGCGATTCCGAGAGCTCATCGCGTACCTCCATCAAGTCTTCGAAGAGAGCTTGTACGTGAAATGATGAGTCCGAACCCGACAACGGATGTTCTATGACGCCGGAGTTATGCTAGTCATGCTAGACTTTGGCACTGCTAGGCCGCAATAGGCACTTCGACCCTAGACCATCTCGCGCGGCCCGAGTGAGCCCCGTCACACCTCCCCCTTGACCGTAATGGATGGGCGTCCGGACGTGGTCATATGGGCGAGGATAAAAGAATATCGTCGTGAGCAAGAGTCAATCGTTCGCCGACCCACTTATGAAGCTCGTCCGTGCCGTCACGTCGTCGACGTCGTCGTCCGCGCGCCAGCCGCGTCGCGCGCCGCGTCTGCCCGTCAAGGTGACCGCGCAGCTTCATATCGCGAAACAGCCGCCCGTCTCCGTCATGCTCAAGAACATCTCCGTCGGCGGTGCGAGCATGACGAGCCACGTCCGCCTTCGCGTCAACGATCGTGTGACGCTCAAGGTGCAACTAGCCGCGGACCTCCGCGTCGAGATCCCTGCCCGTGTCGTCCACACCGGCGCCCGCAATAGCGACTTCAAGTGTCAGTACGGTCTCAAGTTCACCGGCATGTCGCAGCGCGACTACGACAAGCTCGCGAACTTCATCCACGATCCGAAGAACGGCTGGCAGTTCGATGCGCCTCCGCCGCCCTGGAGCCCCGACGCGGCCTGACCGCCGCTGTCATACTTGAACGAACGCCCGTGTCGACCACGGGCGTCTTGTTTTCGCCCCTACGTAGTCACGGTCGACATTGGCTACCGCTACAAGCTCGATCGCTCTCGGCTCTATCTCATCTCGGGCGGGCCGCGACGAATACGTCGCGACCCCATTTGTCGCGCACGATATCGGACTCGAAACCCGTTTCGCGTAGCCACGCCTTCCATTCGTCGCGGCCGAACAGGCCGTGGATATGACGATCGTGGACGACGCGAGTGCCGTTGCGATCGCGCAGCAAGATCGCGTAGTCGGTGACGCAGGTCGAATCGGTCGGGTCGGGATCGTCGTGCCACTCGAGGTACCGCAGCGCACGATCACCGTCGTCGTGGCCGCCCATGTCGGCTGATTTCTCGAAAGTCTCGCGGACGTGGTCGGGGACGAACAGCGCGACACCGCCGGGCCTCGTGTGTTCCCATGCGGTTCGCATCGCCGCTTTCAGATCCGATGCGCTCGTCATGTAGCAGATCGCGTCATGGACGAATACCGCGTCGAACGTCCGGCCCAACCGAAGTGTCCGCATGTCGCCCTCGACGTGCTCGCACTCAGGGTTGATGACGCGGCTGACTGTGAGCATGCCGGGCGCGACGTCGACGAGCGTCATCAAGTAGGACGCCTTCATGAACGAGGCGTTGTTCCCGCCACCGCTGCCCAGCTCGAGCACCGTGCGGGGCGCGGGTGAGGTCGCGCGGTCGAGAAGGCTCTGGAACAGCGCCGCTTCTTCTTCGTAGTCGGCCGGCTCCGAAAAAAGCGGCCACCACGGCGCGAGCTCGTCGTATATCTTCATGCTGTCGTCTTCACTTCACGGTGACGGGGATCGTGACGGAGTTGCCTTTCTTGTCGGCGATCGTCACGATGCACGTGCCGTCCGAGATGGCGACGACCGTGAACGTGTCGAGCGTCTTGCCTTTGGTGACGTCGACGATCCCGTCATCCGAGCTTTGCACCTTCCATTTGCCGGCGTACTTCTTCTCCGACACCGTGAGCTTCTGCGACGCACCGGGCGCGGCGAGCGTCACCGACACAGGCGTGACATCTATCTTCGACGGCAAACGGACGAAGACCGCGCTCTTGCCGT
>JANWLL010000099.1 GCA_025450855.1 Vulcanimicrobiia bacterium | reverse complement strand
GAACGACGTGTAGCCGGTCTGCGGCGCATATAAGGCCGCGGTCCCGTAGACCCCGCCGGAATACTGCGGGCCGTTCGCGCCGATGTAGACGTACATCGGTCGGGCTCGGTACGTCTGCACGTACAAGGCCCGCTCGATCGCTTTAGCGTCGGTCGCGAGCGCGAGCAGCTGCGCGTCGGTGGCACAGCTCAAGCCCGACCACGCTCTCCCGCTCCATTTGATCGTCACGTCATCGCTCACCGGCATCGCAACGGTCGAGCACTGCGCCGTCGGATTCTTTACGGCACTCGACGCGCTGCGCAGATCGGCGAAGAAGCGATCGGAGATGACGTTTTGGAGGTCGACCATCGCGCGGCCGGCGCCGTCGACTGATACGGTGTGTCCATCGGGCTGGATGACGATGCGGAAACCGGAAAAGTCGCCGCTGCCCGGATCGAATATGGTCGCCGCGCCTTTGGGCACCGGCAACTGCGGCACCGGCGACGCTCCCAATAGAGCTATCGCGAGGGCTGGAGCGAGGATGCCGCAGAGCGGCGCCAGGCGCTTTCGCATGTGACTGGCATCATAATAGAACATGTGGGCGGTTGGCGCAAGCCGACCAAAGCCCCGGCGCATTAGGCCGTCCCGCTAACCGCCCGCCATCGCGCCGATGACCATGAACGGCTCGGTTCCCCGCGCGACCTCGTCGGGCAGCGGCACGTCGGGTGAATCGTGCGACAGGTCTTCCATACAAGCGAAGAAGCGGACGAGCGCTCGCCGCTCGTGCGTCACGTGGTCGCGGATCGTGCCGCGCAAAACTGGAAAGCGGTCTTCGAGTGCGTCGAGTATCGCACGCTGCGTCACCGGCGCATCGACATCGACCTTGACTTCGCCGTCGACCTTAGCGAGCGTGCGCAAATGGGCCGGCAGCACGACTCGCACGGTCACGCGAGGGTTTGCACCTCGACCGATAAGACGGGAGGCAGATCGCGCACGATCGGCGCCCACGAGTCGCCGGCGTCGGGCGACGCATAGACTTGTCCGCCGGTCGTGCCGAAATAGACGCCGCTCGATTCCATCGTGTCCACCGCCATCGCATCGCGGAGCACGTTGACGTAGCAATCGCGCTGCGGCAATCCGTTCGTCAACGCCTCCCACTCGTCGCCGCCGCTACGGCTGCGATAGACGCGGAGCTTGCCGTCGGGCGGGAAATGCTCGGAGTCGCTCTTGATCGGCACGACGTAGATCGTCTCGGGATCGTGCGGATGAACGTCGATCGGGAAGCCGAAATCGGTGGGGAGATTGCCGCTCACCTCGCGCCACGAATCTCCGCCGTCGTCGCTGCGCATGACGTCCCAATGCTTTTGCATGTAGAGCACGCTAGAACGCGTCGGGTGCATCGCGATGTGGTGGACGCAGTGACCCACCTGGGCGTCCGGATCGGGGATCCCCTCGGAGCGCAGACCGCGATTGATCGGACGCCAGCTCTGTCCGCCGTCGTCCGTGCGGAACGCGCCGGCCGCCGATATCGCGATGTACATCCGTTTCGGGTCTTTCGGATCGATGATGATCGTGTGCAGGCACATGCCGCCGGCACCCGGCTGCCACTCCGGCGCCGATGCGTGGTTGCGCAGGGCGGCCAGTTCGGCCCACGACTTGCCGCCGTCGGTCGATTTGAAGAGCGCGGCATCTTCGACGCCGGCGTAGACCGTGTCAGGATCGGTCAGCGACGGCTCGAGATGCCAGACGCGTTTGAACTCCCACGGATGCGGCGTGCCGTCATACCAGCGGTGCGTTCCGGGTGTACCGTCGTACGCGAACTCGTTGCCGACGGGCTCCCACGTCTTGCCGCCGTCGTCCGATCGCTGGATGAGCTGGCCGAACCAGCCGCTCGATTGCGACGCATACAGCCGCTTCGGATCCGCGGGCGACGCCTTGACGTGATAGATCTCCCAGCCAGCGAAGAACGGGCCGCTCACATCCCAGCTCTTCCGCTTGCCGTCAGCCGTGAGGACGAACGCACCTTTGCGCGTGCCCACCGAGACTCGTATCGCGCTCATGGGTCATTCCTTGCGCTGGTGAAGGATGAAGTAATTTCCCTCACTGTCTTCGCCGAATGCCATGCGGCAGACGGGCGTGTCCGCGATCGCCCCGTCATCGTCGAGCGTGACGCCCCGCGCTTTGTACTGGGCGACCGCCGCATCGAGATCGTCGACGGCGAACATGAGCCCGCCGCCCCGACGCCACTCCTGATCGTCCGGCTTGAACAGACCGAACGTCGTACCGTCGGGGAACTCGAACTCGGCGCCCATGTCGCCCCACTCGGACGACACGTCGCACCCCATCTTGTCGCGCCAGAACGCTTTCGCGCGCGCGACGTCCTTGACGAGATACACCGCGACGTCGATGCCCTTGATCTTCACTTCTTGCTTGACGCTCATGAAATCACGCCTCGTTCGCACGCCGGCCGTAGGCGTACGCTAGCACCAGAAAACCGACGACGGCGAAGTAGAAGCCGGCCCCGAAATCGATCGGAATCGACTGCCCCATGAATGAGATGGTCCGGTCGCCGATGAGAATGCCGAGTACGGCCATCGCGAGGCCGAAGCCTGCGATGGCGAACAACCGCGTCACCGTCGTCAGCAAAGGAAGCGCGCCGAGCCCGACCGCGATCAGCAGCGCCAGCCACCCGACGCCGCCTTGGCCGACCATCGACGGCGACCCGCCGGTCACGTCGCTCACGTCGGCAGGTATCGAGTAAAAAGGAAGCAGGGTGCCGATCGCGCCGACGATGCCGCCGACGAGCGTCGTGAGCTTTTCAGCGCCGAGGCTCATGACCGCGCTCTGCGCCTGCGCGGCCGCTTGCCGAACTGGCATCGACGTCGAGGTCGATTTGCCGCACGCAGGGCAAAACGCGGCGCCGTCCGCAAGCGCGGCTCCGCAAGAAGTGCAATTGCTCATGAACCCTCCCAAACGAACGGCCACATCGGATAATACCGACGGCGCGGTCACGAGCGGTTCTCGCTGCGCAGAGGCCTTCCTTGGGAACGGATGGTCGGCCGGCGTTGACGGGTATTACGCGTGTTTGCGGATGGGCGGGGTGTATGTGTCGACGACGATCCTGCTGCGCCCGCGGCTCTTCGCTTCGTAAAGCGCACGATCCGCCGCTTCGATGAGCTCCGGCACGGATCTGTCAGCGAGATTGCTCACGCCGAAGCTGAGCGTCGTCGAAAACCGCCGTCCGTCCTTGCTGAAGAACGGTGTATTCTCGACACGTGCTTTGATGCGCTCGAGGCACATCGCGGCGCCGGCCGCCGGCGTGCCCTCGAACATGATGCAGAACTCGTCACCGCCGTAACGCGCGCCGACGTCTTCTGCTCGGATCCCCGCTGCGATCGCGGCGCCGACCGCACGGATGACGTCATCACCGACGACGTGCCCGTACGTATCGTTGACCTGCTTGAAATGGTCGATGTCGAACATGCAAAAGCTGAGCGGCAGGTCGTGCCGCACCGCGAGGTGCGTCGCGGCATTGAGGCGCTCGACGAAGTGCGTGCGGTTGTACAAGCCGGTGATGCCGTCGCGTATGGAAGCGTCACGAAGGGCTTCCTGAAGCGCCTTGATCTCGCTGATGTCCGTCTGCGACCCGATCATCCGGACCGCACGTCCCCGTTCGTCGCGCAGCGCGCGTCCGCGGCTGAGCATCCATCGATGGGTCCCGTCCGTGTGACGCATGCGGACCTCGATCGAAAAGCTCTCGGTCGATCCCTTGAAGTGCGCGAGCAACGCCCTCATCGCGCTCGTGCGCTCGTCGGGATGGACGAGCTCGATGAACGCCGCCGTGTTGAGGGGCTGATCGCCGCCGCGGCCGAGCATCTCGTTCCAACGCCGCGAACAATGCAACTTGTCCGAGAGGATATCGAGATCGAGAACGCCGCTGTTCGAACCCTCGGTAGCGAGCTCGAAACGGTGCTCACTATCGGCGAGCCGGGCGAGCGCTTCGTTGAGTTCGTGTGTCCGCTCGACGACGCGCTGCTCGACCGAGACGAATGCCTCCTCGAGATCCTTCTGCGCTCGGCTTCTCGTCGCATCGAGCGCACGGACGCTTCTCGAATTCCCCGCGGTGAGAAGGGTGAAGATCGCGATCGTCGACAGGACGAGGAGCGCGACGCCGTACGTCGTATCGTAGAACCCCGCGCGCTCGCCGCTGAGGGCGAGCCAGCCGAGGACGACCGGTATGATCACCGCCGCTGGGATCATGCTTCGGAGCATGAGGCCTGCGCCGTCGGCGGAGTGGACCGCAGCCATGAGCCCGCGGTCGGGTTTCAACCAGAGGACTGCTCCGCACAACAGCAAGATGGCGATCGCGGTGTTCATCGCCATCGGCGTCGTCGAGGCGACTTGATAGAGATACGTCGCCGAGTACATGTAACCGACGAGCGTGAAGAGCGCTACGACCGCCGCGCCAAGCGTCACGATATGCGCGCGGAGAATCACGATGTCGGCTTCGCCGGCCTCAAGCGCGACGCCGATGCCGATCAGCGCGAGCGCGATCGCCGTATTCGTGCCCATGCGACCCGGAATGCCGCTGCGCGTCTGATCGAGCATGAGGAATTGGTCGATGCCGAGGTGCCAACCGAAGAGGTACTCAGCAAGAGTGAGGATCGCGATCGCCCCGCTTGCGAGGGCGATGATTCGCGCGCCGATCGCTGCCGGTTTGGACGGCCAAAGAGACTGGATGCCCAATGCGAGCGAGAATGCCATGATGCACGCCGACGTGTTCGGCTTCATCGGCACGAGACCGGGCACGACGCTCGTCAGCCACAGCGCACCCTGCGTCCACCCGAATAGGGCAAGCGCGCCGATGCCGGCGGCGACCGCGGCGGCGAGCCTCGCGAGCCCTCTGAAAAGCCGGAGGTTCGCGATCATCGGTTGCTCCGCAAAGTGTAATGGCCCCCTTCATCTATATCGTCAGATGAACGAGGCCCTTTGGGCGCGAGCGGGGTCACACCTCAGTGGGTGAAATAGACTCGACCCGAAGCGTTGAGGCGGCGGTGAGGCCGGTGAGTCCCCCACGGATGACATCGTGCGGCCTCAAGGGCTAGTTCTCACCCCCGGCGCTCTGTGCTCGGGTTATACCTGACACGTAGTGTCAGGTATCACGTGCTACGCTGTGCCCGACACTTCAACACTGCTGATAAGGAGTTCATCAGATGATAACCGGAGTCGACCTGTTCGGTTTCACCGTTCGCGACAAGGCGAAGACCGTCGCTTTCTATCGTGACGTCCTCGGGCTCAAGCCGACCGGCGAAGACGAGCAGGGAGCCGAGTTCACGTTCGCCGACGGCACGACGTTCGGCATCTACCAACCGCCGGGCGGCGATCTTCCCCTCGGCGGTGGCATCATGTTCGCGGTGCCGGACGCGAAGAAAGCGGTCGAGCATTATCGTTCGCGCGGCGTCGAGTTGAGCGACGTGATGGAGGGGTCGGTTTGCTTCATGTCGTTCGGAAGCGATCCCGAAGGCAATCGCTTCATGATCCACCAGCGCAAAAATATCGATTGATGGTCACGTGTCTGAGCCCGAGTCGGCCCACGGGCTCAGCGCGAGGCGCAGGGCGTTGAATGCCCTGCGGTGGTTGAAGTCGAGTCTATCCGAGCCCGCAAGGTCGTAGAACTCACGGATGAGGCGGTCGCGACACAACTGCTTCTCGTCGTCATCGGTCATCGCGAGGTACGCTTCAACGGCGTCGCGAGCCTGAGGCCGAAAGTCAGCGGGGAGCGCGCCTAGCGCGGCGTTGATCCGCGCGTCGTCGGGTCGAGCGCTCGCTTCGGGTGACGCCATGAGGCCGCCGCGACGCATCCATTCAGTCGGTTCGACCTGGCCTCGCGAGCGATAAAGGTTGACTCCGCCGTACCCGAACAAGACGACAATGCCATACGCAACCAAAAGCACGAATCCGATAGCTACGGACGTAGCGGACCACGACTGCCATGTCAGCAGCACCCAGATGAGCGCGCCGACATATACGGGCAGCACCAGCCACCCGAAGATGAAATTAAGACGGCGCTTCAGCCGCGCACGCTGCTCTTCCGTAGAGATCGTGGGCGGCTTCTCGTCAAGCGGGCGCACCTATCGACAGGCGCGGCGTGGCGCGAAAATAAAGAGCATTACCCCTCGGCTTTGATGTCAAATGGACTATGACGTCTAGGAATTGGTATTGGCTCTATGAATTGGGTAATGCTCGCAGCGCTTGGGCAATTGGCGGCGGTGCTAGTCGGCATACCGTCCCTCATCTACCTAGCGATCCAGATCCGGGCGCAAACCACGGAGCGACGCCAGTCGGCCGTCAACGCTCTCAATGTCCAGTGGGGTGACCAGACACGAGGCCTGCACGATAGCGCCGAGCTTAGCGCGATCTTCCTTCGCGGCTTACAGTCGTTCGCCGATCTCGATGCTGTCTCGAAACTCAGGTTCAGCGCGTTCTTCAACCGTCTCGTCAACTACTTCGAGGGGATGTACTTCGCGCATTGCGACCATATTCTCGCGCACGCGTCATGGGGAAGAGTCGAGCGGACGATGACCGATCTCATAGCTTATCCCGGCGCGCAACAATGGTGGGAAGAGCGCAAGCATTGGCACACGGTGGAATTCGCCCGCTTCGTCGACACGATCATCGCGATGGGCGTCAAACCCACAGCGTTCTCGTCCTACGGACTACCGACCGAATCCTGACGGTTAGTCCTCGTCGGGTGGAAGATCGGATTGCGGCTGATGCAGGAAGTAGGAAGGTTTGAGCTG
>JANWLL010000098.1 GCA_025450855.1 Vulcanimicrobiia bacterium | reverse complement strand
TCGCCGAGCGGCTGGGACGACATCGCGCGCGTCGAGGCGATCGGCGACGACGAGGTCCGCTTTCACCTCAAGAAGCTCTACGCACCGGCGATATCGACGTTCTTCTGCGAGAGCGGCCTCTATCCGGTGCTGCCGGCGCACGTGCTCGAGAAGTACTCGGACATAACGCGCGCGCCCTTCGATCATCCGATCGGAACCGGACCCTTCCGGCTCGTGCGGTGGAAGCGCGGCGAGAGCATCGAGCTGCAGGCGAACGCGGCGTATTGGCGAGGACGCCCGAAGCTCGACGATATCGAATACTTCGAAGCGCCGTCGACCGACGCCGCGGTATCGATCCTGGACGACGGCAACGCCGACGGATGGCTGCGCGCGCCGGCCGGGCTCTACGAGAAGCTGAAGGGCCTCCGCGGATTCAATGTCGAGTCCTCGCCCACGCTCTCGTACACGCACCTCGATCTGAACCAGGAGAACCGGACGCTCGACGACCCGCGCGTCCGCAAGGCGATCTCGCTCGCCATCGATCGCGACGCGCTCGCTGCGAAAGTGCCCGGCGCGGGCGCCGACGCCGCATACGCGGACATATCGCCGCTCTCGTGGGCATACGAAAAAGGAAAGCAGCCGAAGCCGGACCCTGCTCGCGCACGCGCCCTCCTGCGTGCGGCGGGCTGGCTGGCGGCGCCGGGAAATACGCTGCGCAAAGGCCGGCAGACGCTCGCATTCACGCTCTCGACGGCGTCGGACTCGTCGACCGCGCAGGCTATCGAGACGCTGCTGCAGCAAGAGCTGCGCGGCGTCGGTATCGAAACGACGATCAAGGACTACCCGAGCGATCAGCTGCTCGCGCCGTACGGAGCCGGAGGCGTCGTGTTCGCCGGCAAATACGACGCGGCGCTGTTCTCGTGGACGGCAGGCGCCGATCCGGACGATTCGGCCGAGTACATGTGCGATCAGATCCCGCCCAAAGGGCAGAACGACCTTTACTGGTGCGATGACAAGCTCGACGCGGCGGAGCGCGGTGCGTTATCGACGTACGATCGAACGGTCCGAAAGCGTTATTACGCCGTCACCCAGAACGAACTCGCGTCGCAAGCGGCGACGATCGTGCTCTACTTCGAACGTCAAGCATCCGTGACGCCGGCGGATATGCGCGGCTTCGCGCCCGCGCCGTCGACGTCGAACAACTGGAACTCGTGGGAGTGGTCGATATGAGACTTCACATGCGAAGCGTACTCGCCGCCGCGATCGCGGCGCTCATCGCGGGCTGCTCGAGCAACCCATCGGCGACGACGTCCGGCGGAGGCGGCGTGTCCTTCGTCCCCGGCACGCTGCGCATCGCCGACATCGAAGAGCCCGACACGCTCAACCCGTACATCTCGACCGTCATCACGAGCATCGACCTGAGCTTGCTCTGGGGGTCGTATTTCTTCAACGTCGACAACCATGGCCAGTTCGTGCCAGAGGTCGCGACCGAAGTTCCGACCCTTGCCAACGGCGGCGTCAGTAAGGACGGGTTGACGCTCACCTACCACATGCGCAAGGGCATCAAATGGCAAGACGGCGTGCCGCTCACCGCCAAGGATATCATCTTCACCTGGCACGCGATCATGAACAAGCGGACGAACGTCCAAGTGACCACGGGCTACGACAAGATCGCGAGCATCGATGCGCCGGACGACTACACGGTCGTCGTCCACATGAAGGAGCGCTTCGCGCCGATCGTCTCCTACTTCATGGGCGTCCAGGGCGGCGGTCCGATCCTGCCGGCCCACATCCTCGACAAATATGCCGACATGAACAAAGTGCCGTTCAACACGAAGCCTGTCGGATCGGGCCCGTTCGAGGTGACGGAGTGGGTGCACGGCGATCACGTCACGCTCGTGGCGAATCCGAACTACTGGCGAGGGGCGCCGAAGCTCCACCAGATCATCTACAAGTGGATCGCGGACAACACGACGATCCTCACGCAGCTGAAGACCGGTGAGACCGACGCGTGGTTCCGCGCCGATCCGGGCCTCTACCCGCAGCTGAAAGACATGCCGGGCCATACGACGCTCGTCTCGCCGTACAGCATCTTCGGTCACATCGACTTCTACAACGACGACCCGATCCTGCGCGACGTGCGCGTCCGTCGCGCGATAGCGGACGCGATCGACCGCAAGCGGATGATCCACGACGCGTCGCACGACGTCTACCTCGCGTCGAACAGCGATCAACCGAAGTTCAGCTGGGCGTACGACCCGAATCTGCCGTCGACGGCGCAGAACCAGCCTGCGGCGCGCAAGCTGCTCGACGAAGCCGGATGGGCGGTCGGCCCCGACGGCGTCCGCACGAAAAACGGTCAGCGGCTCGAGCTGCAATTCTCGTACGTCACCGGCCAAGCGATCGCTCCGGCGATCGGCGCGCTCCTCTCGCAGGAGCTCAAAGCCGTGGGCATCGCCGTGACGCAAAAAGCGTACACCTCGGCGACCTTTTTCGCCGCGGCCGGTAACGGCGGCATCTTGAACACGCACAAGTACCAGATGGCGTACTTCGGCTGGATCAGCGGCGTCGATCCGGACGATTCGCCGCTCTACACGTCAACGGAGATCCCGCCGGTCGGTCAGGACAGCCTCTGGTGGCGCGATCCGAAGGTCGACGCGCTCGAGCACGATGCGCTGACGAACTTCGACCAAGAGCGGCGCAAGCGCGACTACTACGCGATCCAGCAAGAGATCGTCGATCAGGCACCCACAGTCATCTTGTTCATGGAGCAACGCATCGACGTGTTCAACTCGCACTTCCACAACTTCATCCCGTCGCCGGCCGAATCGGCGACGTGGAACTCGTGGGAGTGGTCGATGGAATAAGACCGGGCAGGAGCGAAGACGAACGGCCGTCTCCGGCGAAAGAGACGGCCGCGCGCGCGGCTCGGGAGAAGAGCCGCGACAACCGGCGGGGAAGGGCTGTGGTGCGCCGGGTGTCAGGCCGGAGGGAAGCGTGAGCGGCCCCCTCCTGATGATTTGACGAGCCGTGCGATGCGCTCGTTACCCGCAGCATTGTGACCACCGCCACACCGAACAATCCTGAGATGTAGCGGTCGAGATTTATCTCGACCGGCGCGGTCAGACGTCTCCGGTCGAGCTAAAGCTCGACCGCTACGGCATCTTGGGTCGGGCCATCTCAGCAAGCCTCGGACCGACGTCCGCCGAAGCGGTGCGCGTGCGAATAGGGAAGATCGCAGGAATCGAGATCCGCGCGCACACGTCGGCGCTGCTGTCGTTCGCGGGCATCGCGCTCGCGTTCGCGCTCTTCTACCTTCCACAACCAGACGTCACGCCCGACGCGTCGCTGCCGCAGCGGCTCGCCGTCGGCGCCGTCATCGCCCTGCTGCTCGCAGGCTCGGTGGCGTTCCACGAGTTCGCGCACGCTTTCGTCGCTCGCGCGCGCGGCAAGCCGGTGCACGTCCTGACGCTCTATCTCTTCGGCGGCAACGCACACGTAGACGACCGCGGCCTCGACGCGCGCGACGAGATCGCCATCGGGTCGGCGGGCCCGCTCGCGAGCGGCGCGCTCGCCACGATATTCATCGCCGCCGGACTGATCATCATCAAATCGAGCAAGCCGGCCGGCGAGCTCATCCTCGACATCGGCTTAGCGAACGCGCTGCTGGCCGTCTTCAACGCGTTGCCCGGCTTCCCGATGGACGGCGGGCGCGTGCTGCGCGGCATCCTTTGGAACCGCAGCGGCAACGCCGTGTCGGCGACGAAGCAGGCGTCGTCCGCCGGCCGCATCATCGCGTACGTCATCGTCGGGCTGGGCGCGTGGCTCATGGTCGCGACGGATGTCGCCGCCGGCGTCTGGGTCGCCGCGACCGGCTGGCTTCTCGCGACGCTCGCGCAATCGTACTACCGCGCGATGCTGATGAAGATCGCGCTCACCGGTTTGACGGTCCGCGATCTGTGCGCGCGAGATCTGCCGCTCCTGCAGACCTCGGATACGGTCGCCTCGGTGTCGTCGTACTTCGGAGCCGGCGCGCTTTCGCGCACGCTGCCCGTGCTCTTCGGCGAGCGCGCCGCGGGAGCGATCAGCGACGTCCAGGTCGCGAGCGTGCCAGCCGATCAAGCGGCGACGACACAAGTCGCGTCGGTCATGACGCGCGCCTTCGAATTGCCTGGTCTGCACCCGTTCGTCGAGGCGGCGATCCTGCCGCCGGTGCTCGCGACGGCGCCGCTCGCCGCCGCGATCGTCGAAGAGGACGGCGCGTACATCGGTCTGGTCCGAAAAGAAGATGTCGACCGCTACGTCGAGATGGTCGAAGAGTTGGGCAACAGCGACGCGGCGCGCGCCGGCCTGAAGGTGCTCGGACCCCAGCGCCGGCTCACGACGCCCACCCGCGATACTACTTCGTGATCTCCATCTCGAGCAGGTTGTTCACCCGGTTGAAGTAGTTGAAGAGGCCGATCGAGCACACGATCTCGACGATTTGACCGTCGTCGAAGTGCGCGCGTAAGTCTTTCCAAAGGGTATCGGGCAAGTGTGACGGGTCGCGGGTGATCGATTCGGCGACGGCGAGCGCGGCTTTTTCGGCGGGCCCGAGACGTGTGTCGGCGCGCCAATCGCGGATCGACTCGATGATCGCGCCGTCGATGCCGTGTTTGCGGGCGAGCGCCGAATGCGACGCGAGGCAGTAGGGCGTCGAGTTCAGCGTCGACACGAGGACGATGCACAGCTCTTTGAGCGCTTGCGGCACCGTGCCCGGCCCGGTGACCGCGGCCATATGTTCCGAAGCGGTGCGCATGATCGCCGGGCGGATCGACAGCGTCCGGAACATGTTCGGGTAGTTGCCGCGCGCCTTGAAGAAGCCTTCGAGGACGGGCTTTGCGTCTTCCGGCGCGGAGGCCGGATCGATGGCGGGAAGACGAGGCATGGTTCGCATCCTTCGCAGAGAACAGGCAGGTGCTTTGAGGAATGCTCCACTTTTGACCTGCGCCGTAACAGCCAGCACGAGCCGTGACGAATTCGAGCGCGCGAAGCGATCGCTCGCCGGCGGCGTCGATTCGCCGGTGCGAGCGGGCATGCCGATGGGCGCACCGCCGCCGGTCATCGCGTCGGCGCGCGGCAGCAAGGTCGTCGACGTCGAAGGTCGCGAGTACGTCGACTACTTGTGCGCCTATGGACCCGTGCTGCTCGGTCACGGCGATCCGGCTATCAGAGACGCGATCGCCACCGCGGCGGAACGCGGCACCGTTCTTGGGGTCACGCATCCGGAAGAGACGCGGCTCGCCGAGCGCATCCGCGAACATCTGCCGTCGATGGAGCGCTTGCGCTTCGTGTCGACGGGCACCGAAGCGTGCATGAGCGTCGCGCGCGTCGCGCGCTCGTACGCGCGTCGCGAAAAAATCGTCCGGTTTTCGGGCGACTATCACGGGCATGCCGACGAGATGATCTTTTCGGCGGGGGCGTCGAGCAATTCGGCGCCTGCCATCGACGCGGGCGTGACGCGCGCGACCGCTGCGAACGTCATCATCCTGCCTTATAACGACGTCGGTGCGGTGGAGCGCTGTCTGGCGGAATCGGGCGGTCAGATCGCCGCGCTCTTCGTCGAGCCCGTGTGCGCGAACATGGGCCTCGTCCTGCCGGCGCCGGGGTATCTCCTAGCGCTGCGCGACTTGACGTCGCGTGCCGGCGTTCTGCTCGTCTTCGACGAGATCATCACTGGTTTTCGGCTCGCCCTTGGCGGCGCACAAGCCCTCTACGGCGTCCGTCCGGATCTCACGTGCATCGGCAAGACGCTCGGCGGCGGGCTTCCGATCGCGGCCTACGGCGGCCGTGAAGACGTCATGGCGCGGCTCGCACCCGATGGGCCCGTATTCCAAGGCGGCACGTTTTCGGGCAATCCGCTCTGCGTCGCCGCGGCGCACGCGTTCCTGGACTCACTCGAGGGCGATCGCGGGCTGCACGACCGTCTCGACGTGCTCGCAAAGCGCCTCGCGGACGGTACGCGTTCGGCTATCGCATCGGCCGGGCTCGAGTATCCGGTCGTCCAGCTCGGATCGATCGTCGACTTCATGTTCCGGCGTGGCGCCGCGCATGCGAACTTCGACCAAGCGCGCGACGCGGATCGCGGCGCATACGCGCGCTACTATTGGAAGATGCTCGACGCGGGCGTGCACCTCGCGCCGTCGACGATGGAAGTGATGTTCCTGACGGCCGCGCATACAGAGCGCGACGTCGACGCGACGGTCGCCGCGATCGCGCGCTCGCTCCAGCCCTGAGATGTTGCAGCGGTCGACCGTAAAGGTCGACCGCTCCATGTATCTTGTGCAAGGCCGTCTCCGGTCGAGCTAAAGCTCGACCGCTACATATTTCTAGAAGCTCGACCGCTACGATCGCAAAGTTAAGCGGTCGTCTCCGCCGCGTCCGCCTGGCGGCCGAAACGCTCGATGGCCATCTTACGCAGTTCGCGCTTGAGGATCTTGCCGCCGGCGCTCAAGGGGAACGATCGCAGCACCATGACGAGCGTCGGGATCTTCGAATCCTGCAGATGCCCCTTGCAGTATTCGCGGACTTCCGCATCGTCGAGGGTTGCTTCGCCTTTGAGCACGACGCACGCGCACACGTCTTCGCCGATGCCGCGCAGCGGCACGCCGATGACGTGGACTTCGGCGATCTTCGGGTGCAGCGCGAGAAAGATCTCTACCTCGCGCGGATAGATCTTCTCGCCGCTGCGCACGACCATGTCGCGCAGCCGACCGACGATGTTCACGTAGCCGTCGGCGTCGATCGTCGCGAGATCTTTCGTGTGCAGCCAGCCCTCGGGGTCGATCGCCTCGGCGGTGCCTTCGGGATCGCGGAAGTAACCCTTCATGAGTCCGAGGCCGCGGCAGCATAGTTCGCCGGCGATGCCGGACGCGACCGGCGCGCCGGTCGCGTCGACGACTTTCAGCTGGACGTTCGCGAGCGCGCGTCCGACGGTACCGAGCCGCTTTTCTGGTGGATCGCTCGGAGCCGAGCGCGTTATCGCAGCGGTCGCCTCGGTGAGCCCGTAGCCGATCGTGAGGGCCGGGATGCCGAGCTGTTCCGTCGCTAACTTCGCGAGCGGCACGGGCACGGGCGTGGCGCCGGTGACACCCTTGCGAAGCGACGAGCGATCGTACGATCCGAGGTTCGGCTCGTCGAGCATCGCGGCGAGCATGTACGGCATCGCCGAAAGCAGCGTGCAACGCTCCGCTTGGATCGTCTCGAGCACGGTCCTCGGGTTGAACGTCTCCACCGGAACGACGCACGCGCCGCGCAGCGCGCCGGCGAGGCTCGCTCCGATCGACGACATGCAATGGTAGAAGGGCACGGGCGCGCAGATGCGCTCGTCTTGCGTCACCTCGAGCCGCTCCGCCATGTTCCAAGCCGTGACGACGCAGTTGCGATGCGTGAGCATGACGCCCTTCGGCGTGTCGGTCGTGCCGCTCGTGAAGAGCAGCAGGATGACGTCGAACGAGTCGAGCGCCTCGCCGCGCCGCGCGTAGTCCTGCGGATGCGATTGGATCGCGAGATCGAAGAGATCGTCGAAACGCAGCATTGACGGATGGCGGCGCTTTCCGATCGAGATGAGACGCCCGAGGCGAGGAAGTTTTTCGAAGCGCGCGTGGCCGACCGGTGCTTCGTCGAGATCCGGCAGCACTTCGCGCAGCGTGGCGAACGGATCGGGCGCGTCGGCTGATGGGGCGAGGAACAGCGTCGTCGTCTCGCTATTGCGAAGCGCCGCTTCAAGCTCGCGTGCGCGATACTGCGTGTTCAGCGGAACGAGAACCGCACCGATGCGCGCGGTGGCGAACTGGACGAGGCTCCACTCGGGGATATTCGGCGCCATGATGGCGACGTGCTCGGCCTTGCGCACGCCGAGCGCCATAAGCCCGCGCGCTACGACGTCGACGCGGTCGCGGAACTGCTTGTACGTGAATCGGACGTCTTGGGCCGGATACGCGACGCAATCGCGGTCACCGTTGCGTTCGACTTGCCGGTCGAGGATGTCGCCGATCCGCAATCTCGCAAGTTCGGTGTCGGGCATCGTTTCGACGCCCTACTTAAGCGTGGCGCGCCATCGCGTCCTGCAGGGCATTTGCCCGGTGGGGCGTAGTGCATCGTCGCCTCGGGCGTAGGGAGTTCACGCTGACGCAATCATTCATCGATATCGCATTCAGAGGAAGTATCTACGCGCTCTTCGCCATAGGTTACGCGCTGACGTACGTCGCGGGGGGCACGTTCAATGTCGCGCACCCGGTGAGCGCGATGGCCGCCGCAGCCGCCGTTTCGTGGCTTTTGGCGCGCGATCAACCGATTTGGGTCGCGGCCGGCGGCGGCGTCATCGCGGGCGCGATCGCCGGAGTCATCGTCGACAGAGTGGTCTTGTGGCCCGCTCGTTCGCGAGGCGGCGGCCCGCTCGGGCCGGCTCGACCGCTGATCGCAGGTCTCGCGGCCCTTGCCGCATTCGGCGCGCTTGCACCCGAAACCGAGCGTCCGACGCACTTGCTTCACGCCGGCTACTTCCACATCGGCGGCTTCAACATGCCGAAGCTCACGATCGAAGGTACGATCGCCAGCGTCGTCGCTCTCCTCATCGTCGTGGCGATCGTGCGAGCGACGCGCTACGGGCTCGGGCTGCGCGCGCTCGGGTCGAACACATCGGCGGCTCGGGCAGCCGGCGTGGGCGCCGAGCCTATGCATATCCGCACCGCGCTCCTCGCGTCGATGTGCGGTGCGCTTGCAGCGATCGCGCTGCTCACGGCGCCCGATTATTTCACCGGACGGTCGACGCCATTCGATCTGCCGCTCGCGGGTCTTGCCGCCGTCGCTCTCGGAGGATTGTCGTCGTTGCCGGCATCGATGATCGGCGCGTTCATCGTCGCGAGCGCTCAGATCCTCGCGCCGACCGCGGATGCGAGCGATGCGATCGCGGCGGCGCTGCTCGTGCTCGCGATCGCGCTGTTGCCGCGTGGTCTCCTCGCCGCGACGCGGCTGCGCGAGACGGATCGCGGTTGATGCAACACTCGGTCTCGCCGCTCGTCGAATCGCTGTGGCGCTTCGGGATCGTCGGTCTCATCGGCCTCGGGGTGTGGATCGTGCTCCGCTCCGGCCGCGTCATGCTCGGTAACGCCGCGTTCGCTGCGATCGCCGCCGCGGCGACGGCCGCGCTCGTCGCCCGCGGCACGGCCGACATCATCGCTGTCGTGGCCGGCGTTCTTGCCGCCGCGGCATGCGGCGCGTTGTTCGGTGTTGCAGCCGCGCGCGCGACGTCGACCGGCTTCGCGATCGCTTCGCTTGCGCTTTGGGCCGTCGAATTGTCCATGCGAGCACCGGCCGGCGCAGTGCTTCGTTCTCAGGGGTCGCCGGTGTTCGTCGTCATCGCCGTTGCCGGCGCCGGGGTCGCCGCATGGTTCTACGCACGCAGCCGCCACGGACGCGCGGCGGCCGCGGTCGGACAAGACGAGCGCGCGGCGCAAGGCATCGGCATCGATCCAGTGCGGGTGCGCGTGACTGCCGTGACTGTCGGCGCGCTGCTTGCGGGGGTAGCGGGCAGCTTGAGCGTCTTCTATCCCGGCTTCGACATCACCGCGTACCGGCTGCACGGCGACATCGCCGCATTCGCCGCAGTCGTCTTGGGCGGCGCCGGCGGTGCGCTCGGACCGCTCGTAGGCGCCGCGCTCGTCGCGATCGCGGCGGTCGCGCCGGTCACGAAGGAACACGCAACCGCGGTGAACGCGGTCGCGCTGCTCGCGGCGACCATCGTGCTGCCGGGCGGCATCGCTTCCATATTTTCGCGGGCGGCGCGCAGATGATCGAGATCCAAGAGATCGGTGTTGCGTTCGGCGGCGTCAAAGCGCTCGACAAGATCTCGGTGTCGTGCGGTGCGGGCCGGATCGTCGGCGTCGTCGGCCCGAGCGGCTCCGGCAAGTCGACGCTTCTCGACGCGATCTCCGGCATCCATCCGCTCGCTTCCGGATCCGTTTTGCTCGGAGGGATTCGCATCGATGGGCTTGCGCCGCACGTCGTTGCACGACGCGGGCTCGCGCGCATGTATCAGGAAGACCGGCTCTTCGGCCGCATGACCGCCTTCGAGAACGTGCTCGCCGGCGCATATCTCCGCGGTGAAGCGACGGGAGCGTTGGAGTCGAGCGCGCGTGCCGCTCTCGAGTCGGTCGGGATGAACGAACGCCGCGATACATACGCGTGGGATCTCGCGGCCGGCGAGCGGCGCCGGCTCGCCCTTGCGCGTTCGCTCGCGTCGAACGCGCCGGCTCTGGCGCTTGACGAGCCGCTCCGCTGTCTCGACGGATCCGAGCTCGACCTAGTGCGCGCGCTGCTCGTGCGTGTGGCTTCAGAGTCGGGCGGCCGCGCGATCGTCATCTCGGACCGCGACATCTCGGCGTGCGAGGAGCTGTGCGACCGCGTGCTTGTCCTGCACGCGGGAAAGGCGATCGCGCACGGCACCTTCGACGAGGTCATTCACGACGTCGACGTGCGCGACGCATATCTCGGCGTGGAGTGGAGCCAGTGACGTTGCTCGACACGATCGGCCCGCTGCTCGAAGTCGAAGACCTGCGCGTCATGCGCGGCGGGATCGAGGTCGTCCACGGCGTGAAGCTGCGAGTCTTCACGGGCACGATCGCGACGCTCGTCGGTCCGAGCGGCTCAGGCAAGAGCGCGACGCTGCAAGCGATCGCCCGCCTGTTACCGGGCAAGGGAACCGTTACGTTCGGCGGGCGCCGAATGGACGTGCTGCGCTCAGAGCGTGTCGCGCGATGGGGACTCGTCTACGTACCGCAGGACCGCGGTCTTATCGGGAGCCTCACGGTCCGCGAAAACTTGCAGCTCGGCGCATTCGCCCGCCGCGATCGCTATGCGGTGATCAACGACGTCGCAGCGACCCTCGATCGTTTCCCCGATCTCGGCCGGCGCGCGACGGCGCGCGCTTACGCCCTTTCGGCGTGGGAATCGACGCTGCTGGCTCTCGGCCGCGCGCTGATGGCCAAACCGCGTATGCTCTTGCTCGACGAACCGACTTCGGGGTTGCCACCCGAGGGGGTCGCCGAGATGTTCGCGCTCATCGTGCAGCTGAGCGGTCAGGGGTTGCCGATCTTGCTCGCAGAGCAGTACGAGCGCAAGGCGACCGCGATCTCCGATTACGTCTATGCGATGGATCGCGGCACGATCGTCAAGGCAGGCGTGTCGCGAGTCATGGCTTTCGAGCCGGAAGTCGAAGCGGCCCATTTGGGCGCGGCCGCACCGTGAACGAGCCCGAGTTCGACGCCTTCATCGAGTGCTGGAACGACGCGCGCTTTTTCGAGGCGCACGAAGTGCTCGAAGGCCTTTGGATGCGGACGCGTGACGAATACCAGCGCGGCTTGATCCAACTCGCGGCGGCCCTATACCACATCCAACGCGACAACGTCAAGGGCGCTCGCACGATGTGCGACCGTGCCTTGCCCCGCCTGCGCCTAGAATCAAACAACTCCTCACCGATCGAAGCGAAGGCGATGATCGATTTCGCTTCGTGCGTCCGCCGAGATTTGTCCGATTCGAACGGCGCGGACTTGATCAACTCGCGCCCGCGGCTTTAGAGCCGGTTCGAATGGCGGGTCGGGGGTGGACTATTAGCGAGGCGTCGGCAGCCGAGCTTCGCTCGGCCTACTACATATTTTGGCGGAGCGGGAGCGGGATGACGCTCGCCGACCGTAGCACGGCGACGACGGCGAGAGCGTCGACGACGTCGTGGTCGTATTCCGACGGAGTCCGGTCGCGAAGAATGCGGATCGCATCATCGTGGGAGTACGCGCGACGATGTGGGCGGACGGACGTCAGCGCGACGTACGCCTCTGCCGCGCCGACGATCCGCGCCTCCAACACGATCTGATCGCCTTTGAGGCCCCGCGGGTACCCGCTGCCGTTGAGCCGTTCGTGGTGCTGCTCGATGATCTCGGCGAGCGTGCGGCAATCGCGCCACTTGCTGACAAGGCGTGCGCCGAACTCGGTGTGGAGCTGCATCCGCCGTCGCTCGTGCGGCGTGAGCGCGCCGCGTTTGGCGAACAATTCATTCGGGATGGCAAGTGTGCCGACGTCATGGAGAAGAGCGCCGCGGCGCAAGACTTCGAGATCGACGCCGGCGATCCCGAGGTGCGTGCCGATCGCGGTCGAGATCCGTGCGACGCGATGGCTGTGGTCTTGGTCCATGCCTTCGCGGCAATCGATGGCGAGGCCGACCGTCTCGGCGAGGTCGCCCGTGATTCGGTCGAGCTGACCGATCTTGTCGAAGAGCTGCGTGTTCTCGAGCTCGAGCGCCGCGAGATAGCGCTCCGCCCGGTTTTGGAAGACGCCGAAACCTTGGCGGATGACGGCGATCGGAACGGCGAAATAGGCGAGGACGATCCAGCGTCCGGCTTCGAGATCGGTGCCGAGCCATGCGCCGAGCGCGCCGAGCGCGGCGAAGTGGAGCATCGTCCAGCCGAAAGTCTGCTCGAACGAAAGCCGGAGTGACGGACGCGAGATGCGCGAGAGAAGAAGCATCGCGGCGCCGGCTTCGATCGTGTATGAGGCGGCGATGTATGCGGCCGGTCCGATCCAGCTCGCGTCGATCATCCTATGCGCTGCATCGGCGGCGAGACCGCCGAAGAGCGGACCGATGACGGCGGTCGCGACGATCGTCGACGCTTCGGGCAGCGGCAGCGGCCGCGGCGAAAGCACGCGGATGAGGCCGCGAGCGAGACCGACGAGCACTGCGGCGGGAGTGCCGAACACGACGAACGCGGCGACGCAGATGACGAGACCAGGAGCGACGACGCGCCGCCCCGCGCGGAGCACATCGCCTGCGAGAAGATCGAGCGTCACCGCGGCGCCGACGAGCGCGGCGAGACTCAACGACGAACGGCCGGCGGCCATGAGCGCCCATACGACGACGGCGGACGTGGCTGCTAGCAACCCTATCGTGAGAAATTCGGATCGGAAGGGGATATCACCCGACGCGCCGCCATCGCGCGGCGCGCGCTTCGGACGACGCGGCGCGAAAAACGCTACGGACTTATTTCCGCCTTGTTCCCTTTCGGATGCGTCTCGCTCGCCGTCCATCAAATCCTACTGGGCATAGTCCACCCTGTTAAGGTTCGACCATGAGACCGGGCTCCACGTGACAAGGGCGCGCACGGGTGTGACGCTCCTCGCGTGCGACATCCGAGCGGAGGGGAACGTTTTAGTACCGATGAACGCACGAACGGCCATGTTATATAGTTGTCCCGGGTTCGTCGCTGTGGCAGCAGCGGCCGTGCTCGCTGCGGTGCCGGCGCCCGCCCACGCCGCCCGGCCCCACCAGAGCCAAGACCAGGGCAACGGAACGACCGTCGTCGTGAGCCTGAGCCTCTCGAAGTATACGGCGGTCAAGGCGATCGACGCGGGCTCGACAGTCGGCGTGAAGCCGGACGTCATCCGCGTCCACGTGGGCGATTCGGTCGTTTTCGTCAACGACGACACCGATCATCACACCGCCACCTCGCTCCTCAACGCCGCGACGTTCGTCGACGATCCACGCTGGACCGACGATGCGCTCCGCCCCAACGGCGAAATCGGCCCCGGATTCTGGAGCACGGGCGACCTGTCGCCAGGTCAGCGCTCCGCGCCGCTCATCGCGCGCAAGCCGGGGACGTACTTATTCGGTTGTTTCTTCGACTACGGCGCGGGCATGCGCGGCGAAATAGTCGTCGAGCCCTGATGGAATTCCGCGAGCCGATAGAACAGCTGATCCGCGATCCGCGCGACTTCACGCGCGACGTCAAATTCCCCGACCCGTCCGAACTCCGGATCTACGACACGAGCCTGCGCGACGGCGAGCAGATGCCGGGCGTCGCGTACACACCCGAGCAGAAGTACGAGATCTGCCGGCGGCTCTCCGATATCGGCGTCCATATCATGGACGTCGGCTTTCCGGCGGTGTCCGAAGACGAGCGCACCTCGCTCAAGCTCATCATGCAGGGCAAGCGGCGCGGCGAGATCCGCGCGGATCTCGACGTCGTCGTCATGTGCCGTTCGAACGAAAAAGATATCGACGCGACGCTCAAAGCGATCCGCGAGATCGGGGTCGCGCCTTCCGAGGTGACGTTCTTCATCTTCACGTCCGGCAGCGACTTGCACATGAAATACAAGATCGGCAAGACGCTGCTCGCGCGCGAAGGCATGCCCGAATCCGAGTGGCTCGACCTGCCGCTCTCGTTCTACCGCGACGCGAACATCCGCATGCACTGCGAAGCGATCCGGTACGCGCGCGGTCACGGCGTCGAGCGCATCGAGTTCGGCGGCGAGGATGGCAGCCGCGGCGACGTCGACTATTTCATCCGGCTTTTCAAAGAGGGCATCGCCGCCGGCGGCACGCGCCCATCGTGGCCCGACACGGTCGGCTGTCTGACGCCCGAGGCGACGCGATGGTACTGCACGCGCATCGTCGAGGCGATGCCGAAGGACATCACGCTGCTCAATCATTTCCATAACGACTACGGACTAGCGACCGCGAACTGCATCGCATCGCTCGCGTGCGGCTTCAAAGCGTTCACGGTCACGGCGAACGGCTACGGCGAGCGAGCCGGCAACGTCTATCTCCATCAAGTCGTCACCGCTCTGCGCGTGCTGTACGGGATCGACATCCCCGGTTTCAAGTACGAGAAGCTGCGCGAGCTCGGGCGCTTCATGGAGTCGGTGTCGGGCATTCCCGTGCAGGCACACGAGCCGATCATCGGCGCGAACGTCTTCACGCACGAGACCGGCATCCACGCGCATGCGATGCTCATCGACCGGCGCATGTACGAAGCGGTCCCTGCATCGCTCGTCGGCGGCGAGATGCAATTCATATTCGGCAAGCACAGCGGGCTCAATGTCATCGACGCGACACTGCGCAAACACGCCGACCGGCTGGCCAAGGCGGGCGTAACCGTCGACGAGGGCCTGTCGAGGCGCGTTCTAGAGGAAGTCAAGCGCGTTCGCGAGGAGCGCGCGAGGACGAGCCACGTGTCAGATCTCGTGGCACAATACTACGAGAATATGAAACGGCTGGGGCTCACCGAGGATGACGTCGTGCGCATCGCCGAATCTATAGGGGCACCGCACGCAGCGGTCTGAGCGCGTAGCCGCGATCCGACCCGCCTCGGACGGTCTGCCCCCCAACAACACCGCACAGAGAGTCCAAACACAATGACTGACAACAACGCCACCAACGCATACGTGACGGCGGAGTGGATCCGTCGGCCCCTGCAAGATCTCGGCGGCGTCTCGCCCGTGGACGCCGCGGCGGACCCGGACTGCCGGAAGAAGCTCGACGATCTGCTCACCGAACTTGCCGGCGTCCACGTCCGGATGAAGCGCCTCGGACTGCCGGTCGTCAATCCGGAAGAGATCCGCAAAGCGCTCGGCATCGAGGCGCCCGTGCATCACGCGGCATCGCGTGCGCCATCGCGCCTCGTCCGCGCCGGTCCGGTGAAGCGCAATGCGCTCCTCGACGAACTCGGCACCGCGCTGACGGGAGGCGACGTCGACAGCGTCGCGTTCTTCAACGCGAAGACGGGCGCGGTCGAGCACTTCATGCACAATCTCGGCGATCAAGAGAATGCGCGGATCGCGCAGGCCGAAACCGACACCGAGCTTCGCAAGGTGACTCCGGTGACGACCGAGGTTCGCTACGGCATCATGTCCGACTTCATCGGCATGGTCGACGATATCGCGTTCGCCGGCAAGCTGCGAGCTGCCATCTCGGGCAAGGGCGCGTTCCGCCGCTTCCGCGAGACGGTCGACGAAGACGACGCGTTGCGGCGCCGCTGGCTGTCGTATCGGACGAAGCGGCACTACCACATCGCGCTCGACTGGCTGCACAATCTCGGTCTCGATCTTGGGGCGCTCGGTCTCAACGCGACCGACTTCGATTGGGAGCCGGGAGGAAGCGGAAGCGCGAAAGCGCACGCGCAGCCTGCTTCGAAGACCGTAGCGGCACCGGCGCCCGAAGCCGAAACCGCCGAGGCCGTTGCGGAGCCGGTCGCTGAGGAGCCGGTCGCTGAGGCGCCGGTCGCTGAGGCGCCGCCGGTAGAGGAGCCGAAAGCCGAAGAGCCCGCGGAACCCGAGGCCGCAGCCGCCGAACCAGCCGAAGCCTGACATGACCTGTAGCGGTCGAGCTTTAGCTCGACCGCCGCGATCTCGCAAAATAATGGACGCGGACGGCCTGATGGAAAGCCGTCCGCGTCGTTTTATCGAGGGCATGCCCTCAGAAAATTCAGCCGGGTAGATGCTTCGTACGTGGTGGGGGAACCGCAACGGCGCAACCCCGGCTCATTTCGATAGACACGAGCGCCAGGCTAAACGTTACGCACGTGCCCGAAGGTCCCAGCGAAGTGCGCGGGCGCACGTGGGCGCCGGAGTTTAGGGGGTCGAGGCTCCAAGCGTCATCATCGCTCGAAACGCCCGGAAAACCGTGAGAAAGTCGTCGTGCGTGAAGCGCAGCGTGCGTGCCGATATCCGCTCGCTTCCCGGCAGCAGCGACGCGATATCCGCCTTCGACGTATATGTGAAGGTGATCTCGAGCGTCGTAGGTCGTGCGAAAACATATGGATTAGCGCCGCTCGCCTTCCGGTTGCGGATGGCTGACGCGATGCCGGCCCGGATCTTGGCGCGCGACTCTTCCGGCGAGAGCGACATGGCGGCGAAGCGCCCGATCGCGCTCTTCACTTCCGCGGTCTCTATCCAGGGCATGAACGAGCGCGCATCCGCGCATGCGTTCTGATCGCCGGATAAGAACACGACCGGCACGTCGTAGCAGCCCGCGACCGCCGCGTTGATCCGCGCCTCGCTGCACGTTTCGCCGTTGATCTTGACCTCGTAAAGCGTCTCGCCCGTATACGTGTGGTCGAGCACGGCGTCTTGCGTTCCGCCGCTCGCGTGATAGCCGATGTACGCGGCGGCGTCGAACGTCGCGTCGATGCCCTGATTCATCGATAGCGGCTTGCCGCTTCCGCGGATGAGGCGCACGTCGGGCGGCAGCCCTTCGTGGATGATGTTGCGCATGCTCCAGTGCGAGTCGTTGACGAGGATCGACGTCGCCCCGGCCTCTTTCGCTCCTTCGCACGCCGCGCGGACCTCGCCCGTCATGAGCTTGCACGAATACGCGTACTCGGGCTGTCCGACAGGATTCGTCTGCTCCTCGGCGGTGATGCCGGCGACGCCTTCCATGTCGGCGGAGATGTAGATGCGCATG
>JANWLL010000097.1 GCA_025450855.1 Vulcanimicrobiia bacterium | reverse complement strand
GACGGCGGTCGTCACGTCGGCGATGTTGCGCACCTGATTCGTCAGGTTGCCGGCCATCGAGTTGACGGAGTCGGTGAGATCTTTCCAGGTGCCTGCGACGCCTTGCACCTGCGCCTGGCCGCCGAGCTTGCCTTCGGAGCCGACTTCGCGTGCGACGCGCGTCACCTCGGAGGCGAACGCGTTGAGCTGGTCGACCATCGTGTTGATCGTGTCTTTGAGCTCGAGGATCTCGCCGCGGACGTCGACGGTGATCTTCTTCGACAGGTCGCCGTTGGCGACGGCGGTCGTTACCGCGGCGATGTTGCGCACCTGATTCGTCAGGTTGCCGGCCATCGAGTTGACCGAGTCGGTGAGATCTTTCCAGGTGCCTGCGACGCCTTGCACCTGCGCCTGGCCGCCGAGCTTGCCTTCGGAGCCGACCTCGCGGGCGACACGCGTCACCTCGGAGGCGAACGCGTTGAGCTGGTCGACCATCGTGTTGATCGTGTCTTTGAGCTGGAGGATCTCGCCGCTCGCTTCGACGGTGATCTTCTTCGAAAGATCGCCGAGGGCGACGGCGGTCGTCACCTCTGCGATGTTGCGCACCTGGTTCGTCAGATTGCGGGCCATCCAGTTGACCGAGTCGGTGAGGTCTTTCCAGGTCCCGGCGACGGCACGCACCCGAGCTTGCCCGCCGAGCTTTCCCTCGGAGCCGACTTCGCGCGCGACGCGCGTCACTTCGACGGCGAAGCCGCTCAGCTGGTCGACCATCTTGTTGACGATCTTGCTCGAGCGGAGGAACTCGCCTTTGACCGGTCTGCCCGCGATGTCGAGCGCCATGCGCTGCGACAGATCGCCTTTCGCGACTGAGCCGATGACGCGAGAGACCTCCGCGATCGGCTGCGATAGGTCGTCGATCAGCGAGTTGAGCGCATCGACGTACATCGCCCACGAGCCGGACAGCGCACCGATCGATGCGCGCTGCGCGATGCGGCCGTCGCGTCCGACGCCGGTCGCGACGCGCTCCACCTCTTTGCCGACGCGCTGGTTGAGTTCGACGACTTCGTTGAAGGCGCTCGCGATCTCGCCGTCGATCGACGGATCGTCCGCGGGCAGGCGGACGGCGAAGTTGCCGCGCGCCACGGCGCGCAGCGCGTTGAGCAGCCGTCGCTGCGCGCGCTCGTCACGGCCGCGTGCGGCGTGGTGATGCTCGCCGTTCGATGTCGTCGTGCGTATCATGTCCGTCTCCAAGAAAAAGACGCGTGCCCGCGCCCGTCCAAAAATGCGTCACCGCAAGCGACCCTCATCCTGTCGCTTGCCTGCTCTTACCATGTGCCTCGAAGAGGACTGGGCCAAACCTGCTTGGTAGGGAAGACAGGCGATGGCAAGGCTAGGCCGGACACGATCAGAAGGGGCGGCGAACTTCCTGGCGGATGCGAGTGAGGTGCTCGCGACGTCGCTGGACCTTTCGCAGTCGCTCCCCGCCGCCGCGGACGTCGCCGCCCGCCGGTTCGAAGCGGTCTGCCTGATTGAGACCGTCGAGCAGCCCGACCTGGATCGCCGATCGTATATCGCCGGAGCGACCAGCTCTGAGCGCGCGTCGATAGAAGCGGCGCGCGCGGCCGGGGCGGGGATGCCCGCACCGCTCGAAGAGGTCCCGGGCGCCGATTGGCGCGCTGAAGACCTGACGCTTCTCGTGTCGCGGGCGATCAAAGCCGGTCCCCATCGGGTGGGGGCGCTCGCGCTCGTCCGCGCGTCGGGATCCGCAGGACCTGAGATCGACGAGGCCCTGGTCGAAGAATTCGCTGCCAGGATAGCGGCGGCGATCGACAACGCGCACCGATTCATGCGCGAGCGGCGCGTCTCGCGCAGCTTCCAGCGAGCTTTGCTGCCCGAGACACTGCCGTCAGGCGAGCACTACACGTTCTACGCGTCGTATGCGCCCGCGACCGACGAGGCGGACATCGGCGGCGATTGGTACGACGCATTCGATCTTCCGGATGGACGCACGGTACTCTCGATCGGCGACGTGGCCGGCCATGGGCTCAAAGCCGCCGTCATCGTCGGCGAGGTGCGGCAGACGTTCCGTGTCGCGGCGATGGAGAACCGCGATCCGGCGGCTGTCCTCGACATGGCCAACCGCCTTCTCATGCTCCGACCGGAACCGACGATGGTGACCGCGCTGTTCGGCATCTACGACGGGAAGACGTTCACATACGCGAGCGCCGGCCATCCTCCGCCGGTGCTCGGAACGGTCGAGGGTATGGCCGAGCAACTGCCGATCGCCGGTATACCGCTCGGCGTCGAGCCGGTAGAGGCGCAACGCTCGTGGACCGTGACCATCCCTTCCGGGTCGCTCCTCGTGCTCTACACGGACGGGCTCATCGAGTGCGATCGCGACGTGCTCGGCGGAGAGCGCCAAGTGCTCGACGCGGTCGCGCACGAGGCGGTCCGGCCGTCCGCCGATCCGGCGGCGGCGATCCGCGAACGCGTGCTCGGACCACGGCAGAATCGCGACGACATCGCGATACTCGCGCTCGCCGTCGCCGAAGCGCCGACCGAAGCCATCGATCTCCGTTTCACAGCGGTGCCGATCGCCTCGCGGCTCGTCCGCCAGTCCGTGTCTCGATTTGCACGGACGGCGGGGCTAGCGGACGATCAGCGGTTCGCGCTGAACGTCGCTATCGGCGAAGCGGTCAACAACGTCATCGAGCACGGTTACCTGCGGGAGCCGGGAACGCTGTCGGTCCGAGTCGTACGCGACAAGCGGAGGATCATCAGCACCGTAGAGGACAGCGGTGTTTGGCGCCGCGCTCGGCGCGACGGCCGGGGCCACGGCCTGTCGATAATCCGGTCTTTGATGGACGGCGTCGAGGTCAACATGTCCCAAGGGGGCACGACGGTGAAGATGGTGTACGATGTCGACAGACATCCCTCGAGTAGCGGGGCTTCGGCTGGTTGACGGAATACCGGTCATCGAGGTCTTCGGCGAAATCGACCTCACGAACAGGCCCGCTCTCGAAGGCGCGATAAACGCGGCGGCGGAACATGATGCCGGCGCGGTCATCGTGTCGCTCGAGCGAGCGAGCTACTTCGACAGCGCGATCATCCACGTGATATTGGGCGCACGCTCGCGGCTGCGCGTGAACCGTCAGGGGCTGCTCATCGTCGGCCCCGCCATTGAAGCCGGCAGACGTATCCTCGAGATCGCCGGACTGCTCGATTCGAAGTCGTCGTTCGAGACGACGGACGGCGCTCTTCGCGCCGCCAAGGCCATGCAGGCGGACCGGGGGTCCGTCTAGTCGCCCCAGCAGGTCGCTCCAAGGTTTGCGAATCGCCTCATGTGGGCATCAACGACCAATCGCGGTGCGTTGCCGCTTTCAAAAGTCGTGGAGGGTTTCGCAATGGCAAACGTGATCTGGACGATTCTCACAATCCTGTTCATCTTCTGGCTGATCGGTTTGGTCGCGCATATCGGCGGGTCGCTGATCAACATCCTCATCGTGCTCGTCGTCATCGGCGTCATCTACAATCTGCTCACCGGCAGGCGCGCGGTTTAGGCTGCGGTTCGCGCTTTAACGCCACTTCGAACGAAGCGCCTTGACTGCGCTTTCAAGCGACCTCGGCCGGCGCAACGCGCCCTTCCACGCGTCTCCACGGCGCCGCAGCGATGCCGGCGCCGTCTTTATCGTCCACGTGAGGAACAGCGAGCGCGCATCGTGCGCGCGGCTCTTCGAGGCTCGTTCGATCTCGTGCCATTCGAGCGGCATCGACACCGGCGCGCCCTCGGACGCTCGCACCGAGTACGGCGCGACCATCGTCTTGCCTCTGCCGATCTGCACGAAATCGAAGTAGACGGCCTCGGCCGGCCGGCGGCGGGTCGACCGCTCGAGGCTGACGTCGTCCGGCATCACCTCGACCATGCGACGCGCGACGATCTCGCCGAACGTCTTGACGACCTCGTAGTCGTAGCCGGGGCCGAGCGGAACGAGGACGTGGAGACCGCTGCCGCCCGAAGATTTGACGAGCGGCCGCAAACCGATCTCGACGAGAAGGTCGCGCAGCCGAAGCGCGACGGCCGCGAGCCGCCGCAACGGGCATTTGTCGCCCGGGTCGAGGTCGAAGAAGACGAAGTCGGGCTCGTCGAGCGAGCCGACGCGCGACGTCCAGACATGGAGCGTGATCGCCGCGAGGTTCGCGAGATATGCGAGCGTCTGCCGATCGTCGCAGACGATGTAGCGGACGCTCGCGCCGTCTTCTGATCCCGCGACGACCGCGGTCTTCAACCAATCGGGTGCGCCGCGCCCGACGTTCTTCTCGAAGAACGACGGCCCGTCGATGCCGTCGGGGTATCGCTGGAGCGAAAGCGGACGGCCGGCGAGATACGGCAGCATCGTCTCCGCCACAGCCTCGTAGTACGCGGCGAGGTCGGCCTTCGTATAGCGGTCCTTCGGGAACAGCACCTTCTCGGGCCGCTTGATCTCGACCGTCGCCGGCACCGGCGCGGGTCTAGCGAGCTTCGGCCTTGAGCCGCTCGCCGCGCGGTTCGAGTGCCATGTCTTCGCGCGCGGGTCATCCGCGACGTCGTCGAGCGTCCGCTTCGTCAACACCGAGCGGTCGTCTCGCGTTTCGCCGGGCTTCGCGAACTTGTCCGCTTCTTTGATGAGCAGCCACGCGTTGTGGCTGCCGTCGCGAGCTCTGATCTTGACGAGCGCGAAGTTGCCTCGCAGCTTCTTGCCGTGCATGACGAGCTTGACGGAACCGCGCTCGATCTCGCGAGCCGGATCCTCGCCTTCGAACAGACCGTACGTGCCGGCATCCCAGACGATGACCTGGCCCGCGCCGTAGTTCCCGACCGGGATCTGGCCCTCGAAGTTCGCGTAGGCGAGCGGATGATCTTCGACGCGCATCGCGAGCCGCTTGTCCGCTGGATCCATCGACGGGCCTTTCGGCACAGCCCAGGATTTCAGCGTGCCGCCGGCTTCGAGCCGGAAATCGAAGTGCAAGTGCGACGCGCGGTGCATCTGGACGACGAAACGGGGCTCCGCGCTCTTTTTGGATGGGCGCTTCGATGATGCCGGCTCCGGCGTGCGCGCGAAGTCGCGCTTCTTGCGGTACTCCGCGAGATCGGGATGTTCGGATTCGCGCTTGGCGCCGGATCGAGTCCGCGGACGTGCGCTCATGTCCTGGCCGTTCTCGCGGGCGTTTCGCGTACGCAGTCCTCGGGGCGCTTGTCGATGCGCAAACCGAGGTAGGCCGGATGACGGAGAACGCCGTCGTACGTCCACTCTGCGAACTTCACTTCTGCGACGAGCTTTGGACGGACCCAATGGACGGGCGAGTTCACGATCGGGTTTTCGGGCACGGGTTTGCGTTTCGTCTCGAGCGGTGCGAGGCGGCGGTGAAGATCCGCGAGGGTCGCGCCGTCGAAGCCCGTGCCGACATGCCCGGCGAACCGGAGCGCGCCATTTTCGTAGACGCCGAGGAGCAGCGCGCCGAAATGGCGGCGAGATCCGCGCGGTTCGGTCCACCCGGCGATGACGAACTCCTGGCTGAGCACCGCTTTGAGCTTCAACCAGTCTCGCGAGCGGCCCGAGATATACGCAGAAGCGCGGCGCTTCGCGACGATCCCCTCGATGCCGAGTTTGCCTGCCTGCGCGAACAGCCGCTTACCGGCGCCTATGACGTGCTTCGAGCACATGACGAAATCATCGCTCGCGCGCAAAACCGATTCGAGGGCGGCTTTGCGTTCGTCGAGCGTCTTGCCGCGAAGATCGGCCTCGACTCGACCGAGCAAGTCGAAGGCGGCGAACGCAAGCCGACCGGGCGTCGGATCGCCGCCGCGCAAGCGGTTGATGCGAGGCTGAAGACGCTGGAAGCTCGAATGGCCGCGCGCGTCGAGGCTGACGATCTCGCCGTCGACGCAGACGGGGAGTTTCTTGAAAGCGCCGCGCAACTCGGCGAGTTCGGGGAAATACGGCACCATGTCGCGCCCGGTGCGCGAGACGGCCGTCACGCGCTTCGGCTCGACGAGGCACATGAGCCGCACGCCATCCCACTTGAGCTCGAACAGCCAATCGTCCGAGTCGAACGGCGCACGTCCGAGCGAAGGAAGCATCGGCGCGGGCGGATGTCCGCCGAAAAGCGTTCGTCTCACTGTGGAATGGAGCGGTCGACCTTTACGGTCGACCGCCGCGGTCTTGGCTCGCGTACGAGATCACGCGGTCTTCACTTTGACCTTGCGAGCGCCGGTCTTGCCGTTGCTCTTCGCCTCGGACTTCGCAGGGGCTTTCGCGGTGCCTTTGCCTTTGCGTTCGGCCAGGCTCTGCTGCAGGACGTCCATGAGGTTGACGACCTTCGACGTCGCCGGGGCCTTCTTCGCGGCGCGTTTTTGCGGCTGGCCCTTCGCCCGCGCTTCGATCATCTCGAGGACGTCGTCGCGATACTTGTCGCGGAACTCTTCCGGCTCGAATTTCGCCGACATCGTGCCGATGAGCATCTGCGCGGCCTTCATCTCATTCGCCGGCGGCGCTTCCTTGCGGTCCGGGATGTTGAAATCGCCCACTTCGACGAGCTCGTCGGCGAAATGCATGATCTCGAGGACGAGCGCGTCGCCGTTCGGCTTGAGCGCGGCGAGATGCTCGCGCGTACGGATGACGACGCGTGCGATGCCGACCTTGTTCGCCTTGGCGAGCGCGTCGCGCAGGAGCGCGTACGCGTGGCGGCCCTTTTTCTCGGGCTCGAGATAGTACGGCTTCTCGTAGTACATCGGGTCGATCTCGTCGAGGTCGACGAATTGCACGATGTCGATCGATTGCGTCGCCTCGACGTTCGCCTGCTTCAGGTCCTCGTCGCTGAGGACGACGTAGTCGCCCTTCTCGTATTCATAGCCCTTGACGATCTCGTCCCAAGTGACTTCTTTAGCGCACGACTCGCAGACGCGCTGATACCGGATCCTTCCTTTATCTTTTGCGTGCAGCTGGTTGAAGTGCAGCTCGTTCTCTCGGACCGCGGTGAACAATTTCACCGGGATCGTCACGAGCCCGAAGTTGATCGTGCCGTTCCAAATCGCATGTGCCATAGCACAGGTGTTCCCTCACCGACCCTCGAGCCACTGCCCGGCGAGAGGGACAAGATTCTTGGCGCTCGAACGGACGTTCGTGGGGGTTACACGTGGCAAAGAGTAACCGCGCACGGACGCTCTGCGATGACGTGTGGGAAGAGCTTTTCGGGTCGATAGCCGGGTCGAGCTGCCTGCGACGCAACGAGAAAGCGGTCTTCTCGTATTTGTGGACCCGCTGCACGACGAAGTCGCTCGCGAGCGAACGCTACCCCGGCCATGAAGCGGCCGCCGAGAGCATCGGCATCTCACCGCTGGCCGTCCACGCGTCGCTCGTCGGATTAGAGCGCAAGGGACTCATCCGCGCGATCGCGCCTTCATCGAAGCGCGGTCGCGTCGGATATCGGCTCAACGCCTTCGTGCTCGAGTGTGCGTACGACAAGGTCAGGTTGAAGCGGACCTCCTGAAAGTGCGTTAAAACGTCAGCGCACGATCGTGGTCGAGCTGCTCCCGTCGTTCGAGCTTCGCGCCGCCACCACGATGAGCACGATCACAAGGATCGCTGCGATGACGACGACCGTCCAGGCGGTCGGGCTCAGGACCAAGTTCGTCGTCGTGGTCGATGTCGACGTGCTCGTGCTCGTGGTCGGCGCCGTCGTCGGCACGACCTGGTTCTGCTGGGTTGTCGTGGAGGAGCTTGACGAGTCCGGCGGCGCGGTGTACGTATCGGATGCGACTATGTAGGGCATGGCGTACCTCCTGGTCGGCGAGTGGCGTTGTCGTGTAGTGCCCACATCGGCGAATTACTAACGCCCGTTCCCAGGCATCGAACGGCTCCTGTCGGGGTAGGCTCAACCGGGTATGGACTCAAAGCGCGAGGCCGGTGATGTCGTTCCGGCCGCGGATATCGGCGTGCGCGAGGCGTCGGTCGCGGGGACGAAGAGTGGCTGGCTAAGGTATCTCGCGATCCTCGGTCCCGGCATCATCACCGGCGCGTCGGACGACGATCCGTCGGGTATCGCGACGTATTCGCTAGCCGGAGCGGCGTACGGCTTCTCGACTTTGTGGACGGCGATCGTGACGCTGCCGCTCATGTCGACCGTCCAGTTCCTTTGCGCGAAGATCGGTCTCGTCACAGGCAAGGGACTCGCGGGCGTCCTGCGCGAGCGTCATCCTCGCTGGGTCGTGCTCGCGCTCGTCGGCGCGCTCGGGATCGCGAACACGATCAACGCTGGCGCGGACATCGGTGCGATAGCTGCGGCGGTCAACCTTTTCGTGCCCGTAAAAGCGGTCGCGCTCGTGCTCCCGATCGGCTTCATCATCGTCTCACTGCAGATCTGGGGCTCGTACAAAGTCGCCGCGTCGGTGTTCAAATGGCTCGCCCTCAGCCTGCTCGCATACATCGGGGCGGCGGTGCTCGCGCACCCTTCGATCCGTGACGTTATCGTCGGCGCATTCGTCCCGTCGATACACTTCGACTCGGGATACTTGGCGACGCTCGTCGCGATCTTCGGCACGACGATCTCTCCGTACATGTTCTTCTGGCAGGCGACCCAAGAGGTGGAAGAAGACGTCTCCGCCGGTCGCCGCTATCTGTGGCAGCGCCGGGGAACGACGAGCGCGGAGATCCGCTACGCCGCGGTCGACGTCAACGCGGGTATGCTCTTCTCGAACGTCGTCATGTTCGCCATCATCCTCGCTACGGCCGCGACGCTCTTCCAACACGGGGTCCACCACATCGATACGGCGGCACAAGCGGCGCAGGCGCTCGAACCGATCGCGGGACGCTTTTCGGGTGAGCTGCTCGCGATCGGGCTCATCGGCACGGGATTCCTTGCCGTGCCGATACTCACCGCGTCGACCGCCTATGCCATCTCGGAGGCGGTCGGATGGAAGCACGGGCTCGACGAGACCCCTGGACGAGCGCCGCGCTTCTACGCCGTCCTCGCGGCGTCGGCCATCGTCGGGATGCAGGTCAACCTCATGGGCATCAGCCCGATCGCGATGCTCTTCTGGACAGCGGTGATCAACGGGTTTCTCGCGCCCGTGCTGCTCGTCTTCATCATGCTCATATCGAACGACAAGAAAGTCATGGGCGAGCGGCGCATCGGACCGCTCGCGAACGGGCTCGGCTGGGCCGCGACGATCCTCATGGCTGCCGCGGCGATAGCGTTCGTGGCGACATCCGTGTAGCGCCGGCGTGATCGTCCGCGCGAACGGTCAGGCGCTCAAGGCGACGGGCTCGTAGCGCGCGACCTGCGCACCGCGCACGCATGCGCGAATTCCGCGCCGTAGTAGACGATTTGCGCGGAGTAGAAGACCCAGATGAGCACGGCGAAGATCGAGCCGGCTGCCCCGATCGGCGAGACCGGGGCGGCTCGGCCGAGATACGCGCTCAATACGAACTCGCCGAGGCAGAAGAGCACCGCCGCGACAGTTGCACCGGCCCATGCGTCGCGCCAAACGGGTTTCGGACGCGGCAACTGCCGGTAGAGCAGTCCGAATGCGACGACCGAGATGACGAGCAGGCCCGCCGTGCCGCCGAGCGCGATGAAGGCGCTCGTCTGCGGGAACAGCCCGGCTGCGTCTTTCAGAAATCCCTGAAAGGCGACGCTCGCCGCCATGCCGGCGAGCAACACCGCCGAGCCGAGCAGCGTCATCGCGAACGCGAGCGCACGCAGCGTCACGACGCGGATGAAGCCCGCGCGTTGCGGCGGCCGCCTTCCCAAGATCGCGTTGAGAGATTCGCGCAGCTCGAGGAATATGCCCGAGCCGCCGATCGCGAGGAGCCCGAGGCCGACGCCGGTCGCGGCGGAATGGCCGGCGGTCTTGTACGCGCCGAGCACGCCCTCGATCGCCGCCGCAAGCGTCGGTCCCATGAGCAGATCGAGCTCGGACTCGAGATGCGCTTGCGCTTCGATGGAGCCGATGGCATAGCCCGCGACCGCGAGCGCGATGAAGCCGATCGGCGCGAGCGCGAAGAGCGCGTAGTACGCCAGCGCGGCAGCCATGCGGACGATGTTATCCTTGCCGGCTTGGCCCGCGGCATCCGCGATCAACGCGAGGAACGCGCGCGCGGGGCGGACCATCTAAGCGGCCGAGGGTCCTTCTATCTCACCCGTTTCTTCGTCGACGAGGTGATAGCGCCACCAGCCGAGGGCGATGTCGCCCGCCATCCACGGCCTGCTGAGCGCCAGCAGCTCGATCGAGACGTCATCGTCCGGCAAGCAGTGCCGCTCGACCGCCTGGATCTTGCTCAGCGCATCGATCGACGCGTTGAGGCGCGGCTCAGTGATGCCGAGCGCGCGCGAGAGCGCCGTCAGGCCCCCCGAGACGAACCCGTCCTGCCAACCAGACGCGTAGAACGCCTTCAATACGGCGCAGTCGTCGGGCCGCAACGCGCCCTCATCGGCGAGGCCGTCGATCGCCTCGAACGCTCGGCTCAACGTGTTCGGCATTATGACAACTAATCGCCTCATCCGCTTTGCGCACCTCCTCGTGCCGGTCTTGAATATACCCGGACCGCGCGCGCATATATCCGGTCGGGGCTGGGAAAGCATTCGACGTATGACGACAAGACGCAAAGGCGGCAAACGCAAGTACGGAGAGAAGGCGCAAGAAAAGGTCGAGCGCAGCATGCGCGAGATGAAAGAGGGGAAGCTGCGCTCGGGCCGGTCCGGTACGAAGGTGACGAGCCGCAAGCAGGCGATCGCGATCGGCTTGTCCGAAGCGCGCGCGGCAGGCGGCAAGGTACCCAAGCAGAAGAAGAAGCCGGGAAAACGCCGCTAGGCGATCACGGACTCGGCGTGGTCAGCGCGGCGAGCGCTTCGTCGACGGTGTCGAGCGTCGTGATGACGCTCGAGATCGCGCTGACGTCGAGGAGACGGCGTGCAGGCGTCGCGCGACCCGCGACGATGACCATCATACGGCGCGCGAGGTTGAGACGTTTCCAGAATTCTACGAGTATCTCGAGGGTCTGGCTGTCGAAATAGGCGAGTTTGTCGAGCGCCAGCACGAACGGCCCGCCGTTTTGCGAGGCTGCGTCCGACATCGCCGAGCGAAGGTCGCCGGCGTTGAGGATATCGACCTCGCCGACGACGTCCAAGATGAGGGCACCGGCTTGCGTGCGCGAAGTGAATCGCGCCTGATCGGTCATACGACCTTCTCCGACGCCGGCGTCGGTGCGAGGGACACGATGAGCCTGACGGTCGTGCCCGAACCGTTGGCGGTGACGTCGGTCTGATCGACGGTCGATCGCATGAGCGCGAGCCCTCGCCCACGGCCCTCCGACCGTGGAGCGCGCCAGCTCCCGTTGTCGCTGATCTCGACGACGAGCTGGTCGTCGACACGATTCCCCGTGACGTGGATGAGACCCTCACGCAGCCCATATGCGTGCTCGATGACGTTCGAGATCGCTTCGCCCGCTGCGACGAGCAGCCCGAACGAACGTTGTTCGTCAAGCCCGACGCCCGCAGCAAGCCGCCGCAACGATTGGCGGAGCATACGGGCGCTCGCGGGCACGGCCGGTGCCTCGACGTCGAGACGATCGACCGGCCACCGCAACAAGCCGATCGTGAGTATCGCGACGTCGTCTTTCGGCGTGCCTGAGATCATGCGGTGAAGGATAGACAACGCCGGATTCGGCGATGAGGTCTTGGACTCCGCGCTTATCGCGGCTTCAAGCTCGCGCTCGCCGCGCGCGAGGTCGCGCTCGTTTTCGATGAGACCATCGGTGTAAAGGACGAGCAGATCGCCGGTCTCGAGCTGACGCTCGACCTCGGTATAGGTCGCCTGCGCGAACAACCCGAGCGGCATTCCCGACGTCGTGACGAGCTCGACATCGCTTGACCGAGAGCAGATAAAAGCAGCCGGGTGGCCTGCACCCGCGTAGACGAGGCGGTCGTTCGCGAGGTCGAGCACGGCGCTCACGGCGGTCACCATCCCCGTACCTTCGAGGCAGAGGTGACGGTTGACGCGCCGCAGGGCCGCCGAGGGCGACAAGCCGTCAAGCGCGGCGTAGCGCAACGCTTGGCGGACGACTCCCATCGAGACCGCAGCGCGCAGACCTTTGCCGGCGACGTCGCCGATCGTGAATCCGATCTTACCGTCCGGCAGCAAAAACGCGTCGTACCAATCGCCGCCGATCTCGGACTCGGTCGCCCCAGGCAGGTAAGTCGCGTTGATCCGCAGCCCGGGCAATTGCGGCAGGTCGCTCGGCAGCGACGCGCGCTGAAGGGTGTCGGCGACGCGCGACTCGCGCGCGAAATGGAGCGCGTTCTGATAGGCAAGCGCGGTGCGGACCGCCAGGACCTCCGCGACGCTCAGCTCCTTTTCCGTGAAACGCCGGCCCGATTCGGCGTCGACGAGCGTGAGCGTGCCGATGACGCGCTCGCGCGCGATAAGCGGCACGATCATCGCGGAGCGCATCCCGATGGCTCGCAAAAGCTCGATATGTCGGTCGTCGCGCGCGCCCCGTACGATCAGCTCGTCTGGCACGTCGGCATAGAGCTCGGACTTGCCGGTCCTCGCGACCGCGTTCGGCCCGTGCACCTCGTCGGGATCGCGCGGGTATGCGCGCAACTCGACGACGGATTCGAGCTTCTTCGGATCCGCATGCCTGACGGCCGCGCTACGCAACGAGCCATCTTCTTGGACGATGTCGATGGCGACCCAGTCGGCGAAGCGGGCGGCGCAAACGTTCGCGACGCGCTCGAGGATCGTGTTCGGGTCGAGCGAGAGCGTCAGCTGACGTCCGACTTCCTCTAGTAGGGCGACGGCGTCCGTGGCGCGCTTGCGGTCGGTGATGTCAAGGCTCATGCCCGACCAGCCCGTCGTGATGCCGTGCTCGTCCTTGATGCGCACGCCCCGGGATAAAATCGTGTAGAACTTGCCGTCGACGCCGTGAAGGCGGTACTCGCCTTCCCATACATCGCCCGCGGCGTCGCGTTCGGCCCAGCGCTCGAGGAAATGTTTCGCGTCTTCGGTGGGCACGCGCGCTAGCCAACCGTTGTCCGAGATCTGTTCGAGCGTCATCCCCGTTATCTCGCGGAAGCTTTGGCTGACGTACTGCAATCTGCCGGCTGCGTCGGTCTGCCAGATGCCGAACGGTATTGATTCACCGACCGCGCGGTAATTGGCCTCGGTACGCATGAGGGCGGCCCGGCCCGCCTCGCTGCGGACGAGCTGCTCGCGATCGAGCTCAGCTTGCCGAAGCCGCCCCTCGAGGCCGGCGATCTGGCGCGTCCGCTGGGTGACGTACCAGACGATGACCGGTATGAACGACGTCGTCGTCGCGGCGATGGCCGTGTTGACGGCTATCGCTGCGTCGAGCGGTTTGCCGTCGCTCAGCGCTTCGACGATCGTGAACGACGCTGCTGACAATACTGCGTAGCCGATCCCGAACCAGAGACCGCCGCATGCCGCCGCGGCGACAACGAGCAAGAAGATAAGGGGCCTGAGCTGGATCGCCGGCGTGTAGCGGTCGATCGCGAGCAAGGCGATGCCGGCGAGCGCGACGGCCGTCAAAACAGCCCAGCGTCGTCGAGGCGGGAGGTCGCGGAGCGTCGCAAAATTCCAATTCACGGCTATGGCGCTTTCACGCTTGTCGTTTGTCCGCCCTGCGGTTTAGGCATCGCGGTCAGCGGGTACATCTGTCGTATCACCGCACCAACAGAGAGGTCCGGCGTGGATACCTGCGTCACGATGGTACCGTCGAAAGACGACAGCGGCATCAGCGAGGTCAGACTCGTCGGCGAGATCGACGTGTTCGCCTCGCCCGAAGTGAAGAGCGCGCTCGTCTCGGCGATCAAAGACGGGCACAACCTTCTGGTCGTCGATTTCGCGAAGGTCTCGTACATCGACTCGACCGGTCTCGGCGCGCTCGTCGCCGCGCTCAAAGCGGCGCGCGACGGCGGCGGCTCGATCGCGGTCGTGTGTAAGAATCCGCAGATCCGCCGGATATTCGACGTGACCGGTCTCGTCAAGGTCTTCGGTATGTACGACGATATCGCATCGGCAAGGGCGAGCTTGCGCGAGAAGTACGTCGCCGGCAGCGCGGGGTGAGCCGCGAGCGGCGGTTGGCGACGTGAACTTCGGGGCCGGATCTTCCGGCCCCGATTCATTTCGAGCAGCTTCAGATCGCCCGCCTCAGGGCCCGACTTCGTCATCCGCGTCGGTCGACGTCGTGTCGTCTGAGCCGGCCTCGCTCTCGTCGTCGTCGTCGGAATCGACGTCGACCTGCTCCGGGTCTACCTCGTCGGGCCGATTCTTTTCGAGATCCTCTCTCATAGGTCGATTCCTCCGGTCATCAAGTTGGCGGGTTCGACGGCGATGCCGTCGCTCGCATCGTACCCGCGCGTGGGTCGCCGAAACGGCGGGGGAATAATCAGGCGCTCGATGGGGAAGAGTGAGTGACGTTATCGGTCGACCATCAGGGCGACCGCTCCAGGAGGTGACCCGTGGACATACTCGCATGGATCATCGTCGGCATAATCGCCGGCTTTCTCGCCAAAGCGGTCGTGCCGGGCGAGGGCCCCGGTGGGATCGTCGGCGACCTCATCGTCGGCATCGTCGGTGCGATAATCGGCGGCTGGCTCTTCAATATGTTCGGGCATATCGGCACGACCGGCTTGAACTTGTGGAGCATCCTCGTCGCGTTCATCGGCGGCGTCGTGCTCCTTTGGATCATACGAGCGATCAGCGGTGGCCGAGCAGTCGCATAGACTCCTCGACGCATATGAAACAGGCGTCCGCCCCTGCGGAATCGACGGTTTCCGCCCGGCGGACGTGGGGTATCAGGGGTGAGATATCCGGCGTGAAGTCCGGCACCGGCGGACCGACGGGAGGTGACGTCCCTAGTGGCTGTTTCTCAACGGACATTTGGAATGCAACCTGCGACGCCGCTCCCGAGCGGCGTCATCGACGTGACGCGACGTCGCGAGATGTTCGCGCTCTTCGCGGCGACGCGCGAACAATCGCTGCGCGACGATCTCGTGTTCGCGCATCTCGCGATGGTGCGCCAGCTCGCGTCGCGTTTCGCGAGCCGCGCTGAGAACCTCGAGGACCTCATCCAAGTCGGGATCATCGGCTTGATCAAGGCGATCGACCGCTTCGATCCGAGCCGCGGCGTGGAGTTCAGCTCGTTCGCCGTGCCGACCATCGTCGGCGAGATCAAGCGGCATTTCCGCGACAAGAGCTGGGCGATGCGCGTGCCGCGACGCCTCAAAGATCTCAACGTCGCGGTCGGACGCGCTGTGGAGGAGTTGACGATAGAGATCGGACGCGCCGTGACCCCTTCGGACCTCGCGGCGAGACTCGGCGTGTCGGTCGAAGACATCGTCGAGGCCCAGGAGACGAGCCGCGCATATGCGCTTGCGTCGCTCGACGCCGAGATGGACGGCCGCGACGGGCCGTCGTCGACGACGCTTGGCGATGCGGTCGGAGCGAACGACGCCGACCTCGACCTGCTGCTCGAGCGGACGTTCCTGCGCGACGCGTGTTCGACGCTTTCACAGCGCGAGCGTATCATCGTCTATCTGCGCTTCTTCCAGGGCGTCTCGCAGTCGGAGATCGCACGCCGACTATCGTGCACGCAGATGCACGTGTCGCGGCTGCAGCGCCGAGCGCTCGAGAAGATCCGCACCGCCTCCACGCCGACCGACGCCTAAACGCGCCGCCGCACCCTACCGATTCCACCGATAATGTAGTAGGCCGAGCGGATGCTCGGCCTACTATGTTTGGTCGACATCGTCCGAGCTTCGCTCGCGTCACCGGACGGCGTGCTTGGTGATCCTCAGCTGGTTCTGCGTCTGTATCGGCTCGTCGATCGATAAGAGCACGCCGATGTTGTTCTGCGTCGCGTTGTTGTCTGCGATCGTGAACGAATAGGACGTGTTCACGTTGAGGCCGGTGGCGCCGTCGAACAGGTCGCTCGAGCCGTTGGGGATGGTCCCTTGCGGAACGATCGCGACGTCATACGTGCCGCTCGGCAGTGTGGTCGAGCTCCCGAGCGTCGGGATGTACGCGTTGCCCGGCGGATTCGCCTCGGATCCCGAATCCTGATTGAGCGGGAGCGCCGGAACGGTAGGCGTCGTCGGCATCGACTGCGACGCCGGCCAGACGTAGACGTCGACCGGGGTCGCCAGGTTCGGCGCCGCGTTGTTCACCTTGTAGCGGACCGTATTCGGATTGTTGAGCGCGTTCGTGTCGGCGAAGCTGACCGCCATGTAGTCGGAAAGGCCCGGTTCGCCCTCGAGGACGACGCTGTAGTTCGTCGACGCCGAGACGTTGACGTTGATCGCGGGCACGAGGTCGGTCGTGCCCGACCCGGTGTTGATATCGAAGGTGACGTTGCCGGCGTTCACTTTCGCGTACGTGCCGATCGGTGTCGCGGCGCTCAGGCCGGAGTTGATCGTCCCATGGTCGGCCTGCAAGGCGATGCCGGTCTGAGTCGTCTTCGGCGATGCGAGGATCAATCGGGCGTTACCGCTTCCGCCGAACGAACCGGAGATCGTGTTTCCGAGCCCGTTGCATCCCGCTGCGGTCGCTACCGCAGCTGCGAGCCACGCGGCCGTGAATCGATTCTTCAAAGGTCTGGTTTCCTTTCAATCCGGACTGTTTCGCCCCTCGATGTTGACGTCTAAACTTTCCCAGAGGTTCCCTCGCGAAAACGGTCATGGGCGATTCATGGGTCGCCCGCTCGCCAGGCGTGCAGAAAGGCGGCACACGTTTGGCGCGTCGCCGGTTTGGGAACTGAGAACGCAACGGGGAGCGTATATAGATGTCGAAACGATGCAGCGCGTGCGAATGCGAGTCCGATGATCTCTACGAGATCAACGGCTGGCTCATCTGCTCGGCGTGCGCGCGCACGCGCCGGTTTTGGGAGATGCTTCGGGAGAGTTTTGCCGCCTCAGCGGCCGTCCCATCGTAGCATGCTATCCTGACCTGCGAGCGCCGCGCTCGCGATCTTGCCCGCTTGCCGGCGCCAATAGCCGGTCGCGTTGCCCGTGAGATCGGCTCGTAGAGAGCCGATCTTCGTTCCATCGACCAGCACGTCGTACGCGCGCAGCGGCCGTAAGCCGGTCGCTACGATATAGACCCATGACCCGTCGAGCGCCTGGATGAGCTTCGCTTGTCCGCCTGTGCCGGTCAGCGCATGGTGCGCGAAATGGCTGTGCACGAGCGCGTCGACCGGCACGGATGCCGAGGTCGTCTCGAGCTGAACATTCCAAACGCCGAGCAGGAGCGCCGCGGCGGCGAGGCTGCCGACGAGCCAACGGGAGTCTCGCTGGCGCACTGCAGTTTTCGCTGAAGGCAACAGCTCTGCGCCGGCGGCAGAAGCGAGCGCCGCGACGCCTCGCATCGCATCGGCGAGCTCCCCCGCGCATTCGGCGCAGGAATCCGCATGCTGCATCACCGCGAAGGCCTCATCGCGATCGAGCTCGCCGAGGGCGAGCGATTGCAGCAAGCCGGTCGGATGTTCTATCATCGCGCCGCACCTCCGAGCGTTCGCGCAAGCCGAGCGAGCGCGAGTTGCGCGCGGCGCTTGACCGTGCCGAGCGGCGAGCCCGTCCGCGCCGCGACCTCGGCTAATGTAGCGCCGCCGAAATAGGCGAGCCGGATAACACGGCGCTGCTCGTCGGGCAGCCGCTCGATCGCGTCGCGTAGCGCGGCGGCCTCGATATTCGCGACCGCGAGCTCTGTCGGATCCGGTCGCGGCTCAGGCGGTGCGTGCGCGGCTTCGCGCGCGGAACGCCGGCGCGAAGTCCGTGCGAGGTTGAGCGCGACGTTACGGGTCACGACGACGAGCCACGGGCCGATGCCTGCAGCCCGGACGACGAGACCGCTTCGGTGATGCCAAAGCGAGAGGAACGCTTCTTGCACCGCGTCCTGCGCGAGGGCGTCATCGGATACGGTGCGCATGGCGACGGCTTTGCACCGGTGTGCGAAGGCGCGGTACGCCTCGTCGAGCGCGGTGTGGTCGTCGCCGGCGAGGCGAGATATGAGTTCGGCATCGGCGGATGCCGTCATCGATCTACCTCATGATCCCGCAAGGGTCTCGTCTGCGACCGCGATCTCGTGCGTGCCGGGAACGATCGTCACCGTTCGTACGCCGAGACGGCTCGCAAGCTCGCCCGCCGGCACGACGAGCGGATGCGGCTTCGGCTCCGCGCCCGGCTTCGGCTGCGGAAACGCCGTCGACGCGGCGGTGAAGAACTTCACGTTCCCGTCGACTTTCGACAGGACCTGGTGTATGTGGCCGTTGAGGACGGTGACGGAGTCGAACGGACGGAGCATCGTCAGCAGCTCCGAGAAGTCGTCGGTCGTCCAGCCCCAATCGGGATAGACGGCGTACAGCGGGATGTGCGCGAAGACGGTGACGGGCATGCTCTTCGGAATCGATGCGAGATCCTTGCGCGCCCAGTCGAGCTGATCGCGCCCGAGCAGGCCCCCGGCCGTGATGTTGATGACGTTCGTCAAAGCGAGCGCGTGAACGCCGGCCGCCTCGAAGCTATACCACTTGTCGCCCGACGGGTGGCCGAACATCTTGAAGAACTCCGCCCCTTTGTCGTTGATGACGTCGTGCTCGCCGGGAACGGCGTACGTCGCGCCCGCCTTGATCGTGCCGAGCATCTGCTTGACGGTGTCGAACTGCGCGTCCGCCGACAGGTGCGTGAGATCGCCGGTGTGCATGACGAACTCCGGCCGCGACGGCAGCGCGTTGATGCGGTCGATCGCCGTCTGGAACGTCGCGAGCACATCGTGGTTCGCCTCACCGTGAAACCCGACGTGCGTGTCGCTGATCTGGACGAATGTCGGCGCACCCGCGGGCAGCGGTTGCGTGCTCGCGTCTGCGAGCGCTCGGCCGACGATGCCCGTGCCGGTAAGCGCGTAGACGACGCCGGTGCCGCACCATGCCATGCATTCGAGGAACTTCGAGCGGTCGAGCGTTTCGCTCATGGCGTTTTTCCTCTCGTGACGATGACGACGCCTTTCATGAAGGGATGCGCCGAGCAGTGATACGGATAGCGGCCGGGCTTGGCGAAGACGTGCACGTACGTATCGCCCTGGCCGAGCCCTTTGGAGTCGAACGACCCGTCGTCGGCCGTCACTGTGTGCGGATCGTCGTCTTTCTGCGACCAGACGACGCGCGTGCCGGCCGCTATCGTGATGGTCGGGGGCTTGAACGAGTAGTCGGCGATGGCGACCGCCGTCGTGGCGACGGACGGGCTCGGCGACGCGCCCGCGCCGAGGCAGGCGACGAGTGCCGCCACCGCAGAGATCGAACCGATCGTGTTCTTCATGCGACAAGTACACCGCCGCCGGCCGGACGGTTCACGGCACGGTCAAAGAATCTCGCCGAGCGGGTCAGCCGCCGATATGCGACATCTCGACTTTCGGCAGCTTGACCGTGTCGGCAGTGCGCAGCTCCGAATAACGGTCGGCCCGGACGTGCCAGATGCCTCGCAGCAGCGAGGCGATCTCGGCATCGGACTTGCCCTCACGAAGCGGCGCTCGGAGATCCTGTCCGACGGTGGCGAAGAGACATGTGTACAGAAGCCCTTCGGACGAAAGGCGGGCGCGCGAACAGTCGCGGCAGAAAGGCTGCGTCACCGACGCGATGACGCCGAACTCCCCGGAGCCATCGGCGAACTCGTACCTGCTCGCGACGTCGCTCCGTTTGACCGGTGCGATCGGTCTGACGCCGAACTCGGCTTCGAGAAGTTCGAGGATCTCGGAGGCGGGTACCACGTCGTCGAGGCGCCAGCCGTTCGTCGAGCCGACGTCCATGTATTCGATGAAGCGGACGACGTGCCCGGTACCTCGGAATCGGCGCGCGAGCTCGACGATGCTCGACTCGTTGACGCCGCGCTTGACGACGCAGTTGATCTTGATGCGCTCGAACCCGGCCGCCGAAGCGGCCTCGATCCCCGCGAGCACGCGCGCCACCGGAAAGTCGACGTCGTTCATCGCGCGGAAGACGGCGTCGTCGAGCGAGTCGAGGCTCACAGTGATGCGGCGAAGGCCCGCGTCGCGCAGCGCTCGAGCCTGCTTATCGAGCAACGATCCGTTCGTCGTGAGCGTCAAGTCGGTGAGTCCGTCGATCGCGGCGAGACGAGCGACGAGCCGGTCCAGGCCGCGGCGCAGCAGCGGCTCGCCGCCGGTGAGGCGTATCTTCTCGACGCCGTGAGCGATGAAGATGCGTGCGAGCCGCTCGATCTCTTCGAACGTCAGCAGCGCAGCCGACGCCAAGAACTTGAAGTCGCGCCCGAAGACGCCCTTCGGCATGCAGTACGTGCAGCGGAAGTTGCAGCGGTCGGTGACGGAGATCCGAAGATCGGTGAGCGGCCGGCCCTGCGAGTCGACCGCTACGGATGTGGGAATAGTCATGGATGTCATGCGATGTTCGTCGCGTCGCGCACCAAGTCATCGCTCATCAGGCTCTTTGTAGCGGTCGGGACGTCTTCTCGGCGCGGATGATGATCTTGTCGTCGGTGAAGCGGACGGCGCGTCCGTCTTCGTACACGATATCGAAGCGCTCGACTGCCGCCGGCGGGGCCGCCGCAAATGCCGCATACACGCGGTCGGCGCCCGCGTCGTCCATTCCGGCGCGAGCGATCCACTCGGCGAAGCCGTGCGGTTTGCGGCACACACTCGTCTTCGTCTGAGCAAGGCCGGCCGAAGCGAGCAGGTCGGTCCATTCGGGTGCGGTGAGCGACCGCACGTGCGTCGGGTCGCGCAGTTTCTCGACGCCGTTGAGGAACGAGTCGAGCTCTCGCTCGTCCGGGACGACGCTGTCCTCGACGACGAATACGCCGCCCGGACGCAGGACGCGGGCGATCTCGCGGATGCCCCGCGCGATATCGATGAAGTGATGCGGGGCGATGCGGCTCGTCACGACGTCGAATGACCCGTCGTCGAAATCGAGGGCTTCGACGTCCATGAGCGCTGTCGTCACGTTCGTCAGTCCTTTCCGCGTGGCGAGCTCGCGGGTACGTTCGAGCATCGACGGCGCGATGTCGATCGCGATGACCGACGCGACTGACCCAGCGATCGCGACCGCCGTGTTCCCGGAACCGGTCGCGACGTCGAGCACGCGCATGTCGCGCGTCGGCGCGACGAACCGCACGAGGATGTCGAGATCCTCTCCGCCTGCGTGACCTTCGCTCTTCGCATACGCGGACGACATCCGATCGAATTGCCGCGCGACATCGTCTTTCGTCGGCTTCATCGCGCGCGTCATTCAGCGCGTTCCGGAGGACTGCCCTTCCACTCGCCGAAAAGCCGAGCTCTCGAGGCGACATAGCCAAGTTGGTAAGGCAAGGGTCTGCAAAACCCTGATCCCCGGTTCGAGTCCGGGTGTCGCCTCCACACACTGACCCATAAAAGGTCGGCGCTCTCAGGCGGCGCGAACTTTCGGCAAGTGAGCCTCGCGCCTCGATCTCGAACTCGACCTGCGGACGACAAGCCGGCGGACGTCTCGCCAGCGGCGTCAACCGTCCAATCACTCGGACCGTTGAAGCCCGTACTTGCCGCGCAACTCGACAGGCTCGGCATCGCGACCGTCCGAGATCTCGTCCGTCATTATCCGACGCGCTACGATGATCTGCGCGCCCCCGTGAAGATCGCCGACTTGCCGCTCGCACCCGACGGCGAAGTCAACGTCCTCGGCGTTATCACGCGGATATCGCACGTCCGCTTGCGCGGCCGGGTGCGGTCGAAGTCGACGGCGGTCGTGGAGGATGGAAGCGGCCTGCTACAAGCCGTGTGGTTCGGACGGCCGTATCTCATGACCCAGCTCAAAGCCGGCATGCGCGTCTTCCTCCGCGGCCGTGTCGAGCGTACGCTCGCCGGCCCGCGAATGAGCGTCGGCCAGCACCGCGCCGTCGAGGACGGCGAGAAGTTCGAAGGCGATCTCGAGCCCGTCTATCCGCTGACCGCCGGTCTGACGAACCGGACGCTGCGCCGGCTCATCGGCAAAGGCGTACGCGTTACCCTCGCCGATCCGGCGAGCGTCATCGACCCGCTGCCGGCGGGCGTCGTCGCTGGCCGAGGCTTCGTCGATGCACGCTGGGCCCTGCGCGCCATCCACGAACCCAAGGATATGGAAGAGACAGAGCGCGCGCGGCACCGCCTGATCTTCGAAGAGTTCTTCTTGCTCGCGGTGAGCGTCGCGCTGAGGCGGGCGGCGATCAAGGCCGAACCCGCCCCGGTCATGCGCCTCGGCCGCCAAGCGCTCGCCGGCCTCGAAAGCGAATTCGTCGCGCTGCTTCCGTTCCGCTTGACCATCGCGCAGCGCCGCGTGCTCGCCGAGACGTGGTCGGATATGACCGGACGAGCGCCGATGAACCGACTCTTGCAGGGCGACGTCGGATCCGGCAAGACGGCCGTCGCGGCCGGTGCGATGCTGCTCGCGGTTCGAGCCGGCTATCAGACGGCGTTCATGGCGCCGACGGAGATCCTCGCGCAGCAGCAATTCGCAAAGCTCGATGGCCAGCTCTCGCGGGCCGGCATTCGCTCCGCCCTGCTCGTCGGCGGCCTACGCCGGCGGACGCGCGATCTCGTGCTCGACGAGCTGAAGGCGGGCGCGATCGACGTCGTCGTCGGCACGCATGCGCTCATCACCGACGACGTCGAGTTCGCGAAGCTCGGGCTCGTCATCATCGACGAGCAACATCGGTTCGGCGTCTTGCAGCGCGCAGCGCTGCGCGCGAAGGCGCGCGGACACACGCCGCATACGCTCGTCATGACGGCGACGCCGATCCCGAGAACGCTGGCGCAATCGGTGTATGCGGACCTCGACGTCTCGATCATCGACGAACTGCCGCCCGGGCGGCTTCCGGTAAAGACGTACGTCCGGCCGGCGAGCGCGAAGCCGAAGATCTTCGAGTTCGTCCGCGAACAAGTCGCCGCCGGCCACCAAGCGTTCGTCGTATGCCCTGCGATCGAAGAATCCGAGCGCGCGGTCCATTCCGCGGAAGAAGAAGCCGAGCGGCTTCGCGCCGAGGAGCTGCGCGGTCTGCGGGTCGCGTTGGTCCACGGCCGCATGTCGTCGCAGGAGAAGGACGAGGTCATGCGGCTTTTCGGCGACGGTTTCATCCAAGTCCTCATCTCGACGACCGTCGTCGAGGTCGGCGTCGACATCCCGAACGCGACCGTCATGGTCGTGCTGGACGCGCACGTCTTCGGCCTCGCCCAGCTCCATCAGCTGCGCGGGCGAGTCGGGCGAGGAACGGCGAAATCGTACTGCATCCTCGTCGCCGTCGACGGTGCCGATGAAACGCGCCGGCTCGACGTGCTCGAGCAGACGAACGACGGGTTCGTCGTCGCCGAGGAAGATCTGAAGATCCGAGGGCGCGGCGATCTCGGGGGCGTGCGCCAACACGGCGGCGACGACTTCAAGCTCGCGCACCTCATACGCGACTTTCCGGTGTTCCTCGAAGCGAAAAAGGCGGCAGAATCGGTCGTCGTAGCCGATCCGCACCTGCGCAAGCCTGCGAACAAAGGGCTTGCCGCGCACCTCGCGTCGGTCGACCACGACACGATGATCAAGGCGACGTCGTAGGCGGTAGGGCGCCCGACGACAACCCTTTAAGTACCGCACCTATGAGACTCTCCGGCGGCGATCGAGCGCGTCAGAACGTCAGCGCGCCGAAAGGGCGCAAGACGCGTCCGACGGCGGCGAAAGTACGCGAGGCGATGTTCGCGGTGCTCGGGCGGCGCGTCCACGGCGCGCGCGTTCTCGATCTTTTCGCCGGCTCGGGCGCGCTCGGCTTCGAGGCGATTTCGCGCGGCGCGGCGAGTGTCGTGTTCGTCGACAACGACGGCGCCGCCGCCTTCGCCATCCGCCGGAACGCGCTGCACCTCATCGAGGACGAAGATCGCTGGCGCATCCTCCCGATGCAGGCGGCGCGCGCGCTGCGCACTCTGCGCGGCACGTTCGACGTCATCCTCATCGACCCGCCATACGACCGCGGAGCGGCGGACGAGCTCGCGCTGCTCATGCAACGCGGCCTCCTAGCGCCCGACGGGATCGCGGTCGTCGAACACAGGTCGAAGGAGACGCTCGCGCTGCCGACCTCGATGAAGCTCATCAAGACCTCGAAGTACGGCGACACGTCGCTCACCTTCGCCGGTGTCCGGACCGAACGCGAGCTGCAGGCGAGCGAACGTTCCGCCGACGACGGTCGTCCGCGTTCGCCGCGGAGCTAGAGCAGGGTGCGCAGTCGCAACGGGTCCGTCGAAAACCGGCGGCCCGCGGTCTATCCCGGCAGCTTCGATCCGGTGACGAACGGACACCTCGACATCATCGTGCGCGCAGCGCGTTGCTTTCCGCGACTGATCGTCGCCGTCGTCGACAACCCGAACAAGCGCCCGATGTTCAGCCTCGATCGACGCGTCGAACTGCTGCGCGAAGTGTGCTCCGCTGTCGCAAACGTCGAGGTCGCCCGATTCGAAGGGCTGCTCGTCGATTTCGTCCGCGGCGTCGGCGCGCAGGTCATCGTCAAGGGGCTGCGCATCGTATCGGATTTCGAGCACGAGTATTCGATGGCCGTCCTCAACCGGAAGCTGCGGGGCAACCCGGACACGATCTTCGTCCCCGCGTCCATCGAGTATGCGTACGTCTCGTCGTCGTCCGTCAAAGAGGTCTTCTCGCTCGGCGGCGACATCTCGGATTTCGTTCCGCCGGTCGTCTTGCGCGCTATGAACGCGACGCGCCCGGCCAAGGCAAAGCAAAAGATAAAGGAAAGGAAGCTCTCATGAGCATCTACCGCGTCATCGACAAGCTCGAGACGACCGTCAAGGAAGGGCTCTGGCTGCCTTTCGGCTATCGGGTCGTCGGCCTCGAGCGCACGCTCGACCTCATCGAGAAGCTCCGCGCCAGCCTGCCCGACGAGGTCGGCCGCGCCAAACAAGTGACGCAAGAGAAAGACCGTCTGCTCTCGCAGGCAAAAGAGCAGGCCGATCGGATCGTCGAGGAAGCGTCGACGACGAAGAGCCAGCTGCTCGACGAGAACGAGCTCGGGCGGCTCGCTCAGACGCGCGCCGACAAGGTCATCGCGCAAGCGGAAGCGCGTGCCGCCGAGATCCGGCGAGGCGCGGACGAGTACGCCGATCGCGTCCTCGCTCAGCTCGATTCAACGCTCGGCGGCGCCCTTGCCACCGTTCAAAAAGGCCGCCAAACGCTCGCCTCGACCTTGAACGGCGCGTCGGGCAACGGAGCGGCGACGCGTTGAGCGAGATCCCGACCGAAGACCAAGAGTTCGTGCGCGAATTCCGGCGCCGCCGGCGGCTCGCGCTGCTCGGCGTCGCGCTCGCGACCGGCGCGATCACGTTCGTCGTCACGTACCTGCTCTTCTACGTCAGCTTGCCGTACTATATATTTGGCCCGGGGGCGGCTGTCGATCTCAACGGCGTCATCGCCGTCGCCGGGCACTCGCCGCCGCCGGGTTCGCTCTTCCTCACCGATGTCAACGTGTTGCCGGGCCGGCCGGCGTACTACGCGGCGGCGAAGATCCTTCCGGGCTTCGAGATCGTCAAGCGCGACGAACTCGTCCCGCCGTCTATGACCGACCAGCAGCTCGACTCGGCGCTCGTCGACGATATGAAGCAGAGTCAGGAGACCGCGGAAGTCGTCGCGGAGCGAGCCGCGGGGCTCCACGTGCCGTCGCATGCTGCCGTCGTCGTCGAGCGTATCTTGCCGAGAACGCCGGCAGCTTCGTGCTTGCGCCTGCGCGATCGCATCGTCGCCGTCGACGGGAAACTCGTCACGACCATCGGCGCCGTCACGGACGCGACGCAATCGAAGCCGACGGGCAGCGCGTATCGGTTCACCCTGCTCCGCGGAGCGTCGCACGAGACCGTGACGTGCAAAACGGCGAAGATCCAAGGACGTCCGCGTTTCGGCATGATCGTCAGCTTCGATCCCGGTGCGTACAGCGTTCCTATCCCGGTGAAGTACGACGTGCACGACATCAACGGCTCGTCGGCCGGCCTCATGTTCGCGCTGCAGATCTATCGCACGCTGACCGGCAAGGATCTCGGACCGGCTCGCATGGTGGCCGGCACGGGCGTGCTCGAACTGAACGGCACCGTCGACCCGATCGAAGGCACGAAAGAAAAGCTGCAAGCGGCGAAGCATGCCGGCGCGACCGTCTTTCTCGTGCCCGTCCAGAACTATGCGGATATAAAAGGAACGCCGGGGATACGGATCATCCCGGTCGCGTCGTTCGGTGACGCCGTGAAGGCGCTCGAATCGCTCGACCAAACGAGCTAGCGGTGCGTCCCGAGCCGTAAAACAATTTGACATCGAGCGGCAGCTTTTCTATAATGAAGCCGTCTATCCAATAGCCCGCCCTCGTGGCCGGGCTTTCGCATGCGCAAGGCTCCCCTGTGAAGATTCCCGTCGATCGTCTTTTCGGCAGCGATGTCGAAGCCATCGAAGTCGATCAAGTCGTCCAACCCGCCGGTGACGTAGGCGCTCGCTACCCCGACGGCGTCCGCGTCCTCGCGACCATCGGCCGCATCTCGCACGGCGTATACATGGAAGGTCAGCTCGAAGGCGTCGAGGCCGAGACATGCGTCCGTTGCCTCGAAGCGTTCAAGCGTCCGACTCGGGTGGCGATAGAAGAGGCGTTCAGTGAAGACGTCGCGCCGAAAGACGCGCTTTTCTCCGCTGTCTCGCCGCTCGTCGGAAGGAGCATCGATCTCGACGATCTCGTCGTGCAATTGCTCGAGGTCGACGAACCGATGGCGGCCGTCTGCGACGAACGTTGCAAGGGCATCTGTGCGGTGTGCGGCGGCAACCGCAACCTGACCGGTTGCGACTGCAAGGAGCCGGTGATCGACGAGAGGCTGGCAGGCCTGTCCCGCCTGCTACAAGAACGCGACAACAACTAGACGCTAGATCACGGAGCGGTCGGTCTTCCTTTGGCCCGACCGGATAGCAATGGCGAACCCGAAGCAAAAACGGAGCAAGTCGAATACCCGCTCGAGGCGGGCCAACTGGAAGACCGCGGCACCCGCGGTCTCGACTTGTCCTCAGTGCCATCAGCCGCGCCGGCCGCACTACGCGTGCAGCAATTGCGGCTATTACAACGGCCGCGTGGCCGTCGCCCGACCGGACGAGTCGGCCGGGGCGAAAGCGTAACCGCGACTCGTGTACGGGGTTCGGATAGCAGGCATCGGCAGCTACGCTCCCGCGGGCGTGCTGACGAATCAAGACCTCGAACGCCTCGTCGACACAACCGACGAATGGATCGTCCAACGGACCGGCATGCGCCGGCGCCACATAGCGGCTCCCGATCAAGCGACGTCGGACATCGCAGTTCCGGCGGCGCTCGCCGCGCTCGACGCCGCCGGTAAGCAACCGAAAGACGTCGGCGCGATCATCGTCGCGACGGCGACACCCGATTACCTCTTCCCCGCGACGGCGTGCATCGTCGGCGACCGGCTCGGCGTCGCGGGCACCCCGGCGTTCGACATCTCGATCGCGTGCTCCGGATTCGTCTACGGCTTGACGACCGGCGCGTCGCTCATCCGCGGCGGAATGTACGAATCCGTGCTCGTCATCGGCGCCGAGACGCTGTCGAAGATCGTCGATTACACAGATCGCTCGACGTGCGTCCTCTTCGGCGACGGCGCCGGCGCCGCAGTCCTCGAGCGGTGCAAAGACGACCGGTTCCTCGGCGCGACCCTCGGCGCGGACGGCGCTGATCCGACCGTGCTCTACCTGCCGGGCGGCGGCAGCCGCACCCCCTATTCGAGCGTCAACGGCGAGTTCCACGACAAGCGGCTCGGCTTCGTCCACATGCAGGGGCAGAGCGTCTTCAAGGTCGCGGTCAACATGATGGCCGCGTCGACGACTGCCGCGCTCGCGCAAGCCGGCCTCACACCCGACGACATCGACTTCATCGTGCCGCACCAGGCGAACGCGCGCATCATCGACGCGACGGTGAAGATGCTCAAGGTGTCGCCCGACAAGTGCGTCGTCAACATCCAAGAGTACGGCAACACGTCGTCGGCGTCGATCCCGCTCGCGCTCGCCGAGGCGGTCGCAGCCGGCCGGGTGAAAGACGGCAACATCGTCGTTCTGGTCGCCTTCGGCGGCGGACTCTCGTGGGGCGCCAACGTCTGGCGGTGGGACGGGGCTCGGGTCGGCAAAGTGCCTGCTTCTTACGCCCAGCCCGAACGAGCGGCGCAAGTCGCAACGGCATAGGCGAGCACGATTGCCAACCCTCGGCATCGTCTTCCCCGGGCAGGGTTCGCAAGCGACCGGGATGGGCGTCGAAGTCGCGCGCTCATTTCCGGCGGCGCGCGAGACTTTCGCTCGTGCCTCCGCGGTCTTGGGTTGGGACGTGCTGCGTACGTGCGAGACAGGCTCGGATGAAGAGCTTCGCGAGACACGGGTCAGCCAGCCGGCGATCTTCACCGCGAACGTCGCGATCTACCGCGCGGTCGAAACGCTCGGTTTGACGCCGCTCGTGTCGGCGGGTCACTCGTTCGGGGAATATTGCTCGCTCACGATCGCCGGCTCGCTCTCGCTCGAGCATGCGGTCGGCCTCGTCAACGAGCGCGCGATCGCGATGGGCGCCGCCGCGGACGTCGCGCCGGGCGCGATGGCCGCGCTCATCGGTTTTGAGCGGGCCAAGGTCGAGGAGATCTGCGAGCAGGCGCGCACGCAAAGCGGCGCGCGCGTCGACCTGGCGAACCTCAACGCCCCCATGCAGATCGTCGTCTCCGGCGACGTCGCGGGCGTCACCGCCGCGTGCGATATCGCGCGCGCTGCGGGAGCGAAGCGCGTCGTCATGCTCAACGTTTCGGGCGCGTGGCATAGCCCGCTCATGGCGCCTGCCGTACCGGCATTCGCCCGACACGTCGAGGTGGCGCCGATCGCGTTGCCGTCGTTCGCCGTCATCAGCAACGTCGAGGTCGAGCCGTACTCGAGCGTCGAGCAGATCCGGCGCTGTCTCATCGCGAGTTTGAGCGCCCGGGTCCGCTGGCACGAAGCCGCCGTCGCGATTGCTTCGATGGGGCCCGACATCATCGTCGAGTGCGGCGCGACGCGCGTGCTCGCCCCCATGATGGCCCGGCTCGAAAACGTCGAGAGCGCTCGCGTGTTCCACGTCGCCGATCCGGCGGCGGTCGCAACGCTGTCCGCTGCGGCCGAAAGCAATCCGGCATGACGCCCGGACGAACGCTCGAAGGCAAAGGTGCTCTCGTCACCGGGGCCGGTACGGGCATCGGCCGTGCGATCGCGCTGTCCTACGCTCGTGCCGGCGCCACGCTCGTGCTCAACGGTCGCCGGCCCGAACCGCTCGATGCGGTCCGTCGCGAGATCGAAGCGGACGGCGGAAAGGCGCACGTCTTGACGGCCGATGTGTCCGATCAGGTGCAGGCGCAAAAACTCGTCGAGGACACGAAGGCCGCGCTCGGCAGGCTCGACGTCCTCGTCAACAACGCCGGAAAGACGTACGACGCCCTCATCTTGAGAATGCGCTGGGACGCGCTCGACGAGGCGATCGCGATAAACCTCAAGAGCGTGTTCTATCTCGGATCGGCGGCGGGGAAAGTGATGCTCGCTCAACGCGGCGGTGCGATCATCAATATCTCGTCGGTCGTCGCGCTCATGGGCAACGCCGGACAGAGCGCGTACGTCGCGGCCAAAGCGGGCGTCATCGGCTTGACGAAGTCGCTCGCGCAGGAGTTCGGCTCGAGGAGCATCCGCGTCAACGCGATCGCGCCGGGTTTCGTCGAGACCGATATGACCCGCTCCTTGACCGATGCCGTCAAGGAGCGATATCTCGCAAAGGTGCCCCTCGGGCGCTTCGGGTCACCAGATGAGGTCGCAGGCGTCGCGCTGTTCCTCGCGGGCGACGGCGCGAGCTACGTCACAGGTCAAGTCATCGCCGTCGACGGCGGCCTCCATATGTAGGGGCGACGTAAGTCGCTTCGACCGAGGACTCGCGCCCAGCCACTAGGAAGCCCCGCTTCCAATACCACAGACGCAAGGAGGTCGGTAGAGCCCGATGTCAGTGTTCGACAAAGTGAAGAAGTGCATCGTTGAGCAGCTCGGCGTGGACGAGGATGAAGTGACGCTCGACGCCTCCATCACCGACGATCTCGGCGCCGACTCGCTCGACCAGGTCGAGCTCGTCATGGCGTTGGAAACCGAGTTCAATCTCGACATCCCCGACGAAGAGGCCGAGAAGATCAAGACCGTCGGCGATGCCGTCCGCTACATCGAAGAGGTGACCGAAAAAGCCTAGGCCCGGCCCCGCGCGGCCCCGCCACCTTTTTCGCACCCGCGCCGATGCACTGAATGTTTCAAACGCTTTCCGATCGCCTCGGGGCGATCTTCCAACGGCTTCGTTCACGCGGCAAGCTCACGCAAGCCGACGTCGCCGACGTTTTGCGTGAGGTCCGCATCGCTCTGCTCGAGGCGGACGTCAACCTCAAAGTCGTCAAGGATTTCATCGCTTCGGTCCGCGAGCGCGCGGTCGGGGCCGAGGTCCTCGAATCGCTGACGCCTGCCCAGTCGATCATCAAGATCGTGCGCGATGGGCTCGTCGAGCTCATGGGCGGTGAGACGGCGACGGTGCGCTTCGCGCCATCGGGACCGACGCCCATGATGCTCGTCGGTCTGCAGGGCAGCGGCAAGACGACGCACGCGGCGAAGCTCGCGCTGCTTTTCAAGGAACAGGGCCGGCGCCCGCTGCTCGTCGCATGCGACGTCTACAGGCCGGCGGCGATCCACCAATTGCAGGTGCTCGGCGAGCAGATCGGCGTGCCGGTCTTCTCGCAGCCGGGCAAACCGCCGCAGATCGCGGCGGCCGCGATGGACGAGGCGCGCAAGACCGGCTACGGGGCCGTCGTCATCGACACCGCCGGCCGACTCCAGATCGACGAGCCGCTCATGGACGAGCTCGCGGCGTTGGCGGCGGAGGTCAAGCCGCTCGAAACGCTGCTCGTCGTCGATTCGATGACGGGCCAAGAAGCGGTCAACGTCGCGAAGGCGTTCGACGAGCGCATAGCGCTGACGGGCACGATCCTGACGAAGCTCGACGGCGACAGCAGAGGCGGCGCCGCGCTCTCAATCCGCGCGGTGACCGGCAAGCCGGTGAAATTCGCAGGCATCGGCGAGAAGGTGACGGCCATCGAGCCGTTCCACCCGGACCGGCTGGCGTCGCGCATCCTCGGCATGGGCGACGTGCTCACGCTCATCGAGCGCACGCAAAGCGTCTTCAGCGAAGGCCAGGCGAAAGAGCTCGCCGGCAAGATCCGGCGTCACGACCTGACGCTGCAAGATTTCCTGGAGCAGCTGCGTCAAGTGCGGCGCATGGGTCCGCTCGGCGATCTGCTCAAGATGATCCCCGGCATGGGCAAGCTCGCGGCCGGCGCGAAGATCGACGAGAACGAGGCGACGCGGATCGAGGCGATCATCTGCTCGATGACGCCGCGCGAGCGCGCTGAGCCGCGCGTGCTCAACGCGAGCCGCCGAAAGCGCATCGCCGCCGGTAGCGGAACGCAGGTGCAAGACGTCAACCGGCTCATCAAGCAGTTCGAGCAATCGCGCCAGCTCATGAAGCGGTTCGCGCACAAGATGTAGTAGGCCGAGCTAAGCTCGGCTTGTCGCGGTCGAGTTAGCTCGACCCAGAAGGAGAGAGACCTTGGTAAAGATCCGTTTGCGCCGGACGGGCGCGAAAAAACAGCCGACGTACCGATTCGTCGTCGCCGACGCGCGAGCGCCGCGCGACGGGCGCTTCTTCGAGATCGTCGGACATTACAATCCGCGACGCGATCCGGTCGAGGTCATCGTCGACGAGGAGAAGGTGAAGAAGTGGCTGCGCGACGGCGCACAGCCGTCCGACACCGTCGCGAGGCTGCTCGCGGCGAAAGGACTCATCGATCCTTCGAAAGTGAAGGCACGCAAGCCGCGAGCGAAGCGCGCGAAGAAGTCGTAAGAGGTCAGCCATGCCCGAACGCCCCACCGATTTCATCGATTTCGACGACGAGGAGCCGCAGCCCGCGCCGCGGACCGAAGCGATCGACTTCGACGACGACGAGGACGCGCCGCCGCTGCGCGAGCCGTTGCCTCCCGACGACGAAGAGGACCCAGGCAACCTCCGCGACGGCATCGGCCGCGCGGCCGCCGTGTTGAAATATATCGTCGAGCAGATCGTGGACGAGCCCGACGAGATCCAGATCGGCGCGAGCACCGACGATCGCGGACCGGTGCTGCTGCTTCGCGTCGCGGAAGACGACCGCGGCAAGGTCATCGGCCGGCAGGGCCGCATCGTGCAGGCGATCCGCACGATCGTGAAGGCCGCATCGGTCGGCTCCGGCGAGAAAGTCAACGTCGAAATCCTCGATTGACGTCGAAAGCGGGCGACGCTCGCGCCGTCATCGGCCGCGTCGCCGGAATATTCGGTCTTCGAGGCGAGGTGAAAGTCGTCACGTCGGACCCGTCGGATTTCCGGCCGGGTCT
>JANWLL010000096.1 GCA_025450855.1 Vulcanimicrobiia bacterium | reverse complement strand
CGTGAGGAAGATGCGCCGCGCCGGATTTCTCGCGCTCGTCGGCACGACGACACTCGCCGGATGCGCGGGTATCGCGACGAATCTCACCGAGAATGCGAACGTCCATCGCGTGCTCGAGCTGCCCGAACGTCTCGACCTGGCACTGCTCGGAGCGGGGCAGCCGATGGCGCGCGAGTACGCGGACTCGGCGATCTCGCCCGCCTTCCGCCAAAACGGATTCGATCCGCCATCGACGCCCGATTACGTCGCGTGGAGCCGCAAAGCGTGGCATGGATACCGGTTGTTCGTCACCGGCCTCGTCGACATGCCGAAGTCGTACGATCTCGACACGCTCCGTCAGTCATTCCCGCGCGTCGCACAAGTGACGCGCCACGATTGCGTCGAGGGCTGGAGCGTCATCGGGAAGTGGACGGGCGCGCTACTGCGAGACGTCCTCGCGGACTCCTCTCCGCAGTCGAAAGCGCGCTACGTCGTCTTCCATTGCATGGATCAAGACGGAGCGGGCGAGGCGTACTACGAGTCGCTCGACATGCGTCAGGCAGCGCATCCGCAAGCGCTGCTCGCATACGAGCTTAACGACAAGCCGATCCCGGTCGAGAACGGCGCACCGATCAGGCTCAAAGTGCCGACGCAGCTCGGCTACAAGAGCGCGAAATACGTGCAGCGCATCGAAGTGGTAGCGGGGCTCGGCGGGATGCTCGGCAACGGCGGCTACTGGGAAGACCAGGGATACGAATGGTTCGCCGGGATATAAGGAAGAAAAAGCCGAGCTTCGCTCGGCCTACTACTCCTCGGCGATCAGTTGACGGACGGTGCTGTCGACTTCGTCGTCCTGACCTTCCCCGACTATCGTCTTAACCAGCTCGCCGTGCCGGTCGAAGATGAGTTGCGTCGGCCACGCCGACACACCGTATGCATTCCAAACATCGAAGCCGTTGTCGACGACGACCGGCCATGCGATGCCTTGCGAAGCGAACGACGCCTTGAGATTGGAGCGGTCGCGCTCGAACGGCGTCTCGGGGCTGTGGACGCCGATGACGACGAGATCGTCACGCCGCGTATCGTGGTAGAGCTTTCGCAGGTTCGGCTCGACGTGCTGGCAATTGATGCACTCGAACGTATAGAAATCGACGAGGACGACCTTGCCTCGGACGTCGGACGCGTTCACGTGACCGTTGAGCCAATCGTGTGACGACAAGACATCGTCGAGGCCGGTCGTGGAAGCAGCGGCACCGGCCGGCAAAGAGAAGAAGAGCGAGCATAGAGCGGCAAGCGCGAGCGATCTGTACATGAGCCGTACCTCCGCAGGTGGATACGCGCCGGCGCGCGGCTCGGATGTGTTCAGACGCGGACGAATGCTTCCATCTTCGCGAACTTGCTCGGCCCGATGCCGGAGACGTTTTGCAGATCGTCCGGCGTGGCGAAAGGGCCGTTCGCCTGGCGGTACTCGATGATCCGGCGCGCGAGACTCGGGCCGACGCCCGGCAGGCGTTCGAGATCGCTCTCGCTCGCCGTATTGACGTCGACCGTCTGACCCGGCTGGAGCTTCGACACGCCGGAGCGCCCACTGCTGCGGTGGCGCGTCGACCGGTGCGAACTCGAACCCGTCGCGCTTGCGCCGGTCGCAGCGACGTCGTAGGTCGCGCCGCCGCCGTCGAAAGAGTATGTCGCCGGCCGCGCGCCCTTCTTCGGCACGTCGATCTTCATGCCGTCGACGAGCGGCTCGGCGAGATTGATCGCCTCCGGATCGGCATCACCCGCGAGACCGCCGGCTTGAGTTACCGCGTCGACGACTCGCGAGCCCGCCGCCAGACGGAAGACGCCGACGTGGCGGATCGCGCCGCAGACATAGACCGCGATCTCGCCCGACGGCGGCGGGGATTGGGAAGCCGCCGCCGCATCCGTTGAAGCGGTGGCCTGCGGCGGAGGCGGTGAGTCGTCTGTGGCGACGACCGAGTCCGACCGATGCGGCGCAAAGTACGCGACGGACAGTGCGATGGCGCCGGCGATGACCGCAGCCCATCGCGCGTACGGCTTGAAGCGTTCCATGCCGCTAGACTCCCTTGTCGTCGTCATCGCGTCAAGGGCAACTGCCGGGGCGCATTGTAACAATCGACCTATGGCATCGAAGGAGATCCCGCCGTACGAACCCCGGACGATCGAGCCTCGGTGGCAACGCGCGTGGGAGGACAGCGGCCAGAACCGTGCGGTCGAGCGCGCGGACAAGCCGAAGTTCTACCTGCTCGAGATGCTGCCGTATCCGAGCGGCGATCTCCACGTCGGCCACGCGCGCAACTACACGCTCGGGGATGTCATCGCGCGCTTCCTGCGCATGCGCGGATTCAACGTGCTCCACCCGATGGGTTGGGACGCGTTCGGGTTGCCGGCGGAAAACGCCGCGATCAAGCGCGGTATACAACCGCGCGTATGGACCGAATCGAACATCGCGAACATGCGCCGCCAAGTCCGCATGCTCGGCACGTCGTACGATTGGACTCGGGAGGTCGACACGTCGAGCCCCGAATACTACCGGTGGACGCAGTGGCTCTTCCTATTGATGTATCGCCGCGGGCTCGCCTATAAGAAGGAAGCGCCTGTCAACTGGTGCCCCGTCGATCAGACCGTGCTCGCGAACGAACAGGCGGAAGGCGGGGTCTGTTGGCGCTGCCACTCACCGGTCGAGCGTCGACTGCTCAACCAATGGTTCTTCAAGATCACCGCATACGCGGACGCGCTGCTCGCCGGCATCGACCGGCTCGACGGCTGGCCGGACCGGGTGCGCACGATGCAGCGCAACTGGATCGGGCGCAGCGAAGGCGTCACGTTCTCGTTCGATGTGGAGGGCCTCGAAGAGGCGATCTCCGTGTTCACGACTCGTCTCGATACGGTATACGGCGCGACGTTCATCGCGATCGCGGCGGAGCATCCTTTGGTCGAGGAGATCATCCGCGGCAAGAGCGAGGCGAACGACGTTCGCGCGTTCGTCGCCGCGACGAAGGATCGCACCGAGCTCGAGCGCACGATGGAGAAGCAAGGCGTTTTCTCCGGTGGTTACGGGCTTCACCCGTTGACCGGCGAGCGCGTGCCGATCTGGGTGACGAACTACGTGCTGGCGACGTACGGGTCCGGCGCGGTCATGGGCGTCCCCGCGCACGATCAGCGCGATCTCGAATTCGCCCGCGCACATGGCTTGCGGGTAGCGACGGTGATCGCGCCTGGCGCGGGTGAACGTCCGAAGATCGGCGACGCGTCGTTCGTCGACGACGGCGTGCTCGTCGACAGCGGCGAGTTCTCCGGTTTGACGAGCGAGCAGGCACGCAACGCGATCGCCGAGCTGCTCATCGAACGCGGCATCGGCGAACAGACGGTGAACTACAAGCTGCGCGACTGGCTCATCTCGCGCCAGCGTTATTGGGGCGCGCCGATCCCGTTCGTCAATTGTCCGAATCACGGGCTCGTGCCGGTCGCCGACGATGCGTTACCAGTCCGGCTGCCGGAAGACGCGCCGTTCACCGGCGTCGCGGGCAGCCCGCTCGAGCACGTGCCGTCCTTCATGAACACGACGTGCCCGCTCGGTGACGGCCCCGCGACGCGCGAGCACGAGACGATGGACACGTTCATGTGCTCGTCGTGGTACTTCTTGCGCTACCTCGACGCGCACGACGACGAAGTCGCGTGGCGTGTCGACCTCGCACGCTACTGGGCGCCGGTCGATCAATACATCGGCGGTGCCGAGCACGCGGTGCTCCACCTGCTCTACTCGCGTTTCTTCTATAAGGTGCTGGCAGAGGAAGGCCTCGTACCCGGCGACGAGCCGTTCACTCGCCTGTTCAACCAGGGCTCGGTGCTGGGCGAGAACGGTTTGAGGATGAGCAAGTCGCGCGGCAACGTCGTCGGCATCGACGAAACCGTCGAGCGCTACGGCGCGGACGCGCTGCGTTTGTTCGAGATGTTCGCCGGTCCGCCGGACGCGGATTTCCCGTGGTCGACGACGGGCATCGCGGGCGTGACGCGCACGCTCTCTGCGGTGTGGCGGCTCGTCCTCGGAAATGCCGAGGCGGTCGCGCTCGATGCGCCGCGCGCCGGCGCCGCATTCGACGCGCAAGAATCGGATCTGCGCTACGCCACACATTCGACGATCAAGTCTATCACCGACGAGTTCAACGGTCGACGCCATCTGAACACGTGCGTGTCGTCTATCATGAAGCTGCTCAACGCGCTCGAGCGATTCGCCTCGACTCGCAAGAACGCGTCGTCGTCGTCCGCATTCGGCGAGGGTCTGCGCGCTCTGTTGCTCTTGCTCGCGCCGTTCGCACCGCACATCGCCGAAGAGTTGTGGGAGCGGACCGGTCACCGCGAGAGCATCCATCTGGAGCGTTGGCCCGAGGCCGATGAGGCCGCGCAGAAGCGCGACGCTATCGAGGTCGTCGTCCAAGTGAACGGCAAGTGGCGCGGCGTCGTCGAAGTGCCGCCGGGCTCGAGCGAAGACGTGGTTCTCGAAAAGGCGCTAACCGTCTCGACCGTCGCCGCTCAGATCGACGGCAAGTCGGTCCGCAAAAAAATCTACGTGGCGGACAAGTTGCTCAACATCGTCGTGGGGTAAGCCTCGATGCTCGCTGCAACCATCCTAGCGCTCATCCTCGGGCCGATGGGCCCAAATCCAGGGGCGGCACAGGTCAAGGTTGGGCCCCTCTATCTCGGCGAGTCGGTGAAGGACGTAGAAAAGACGCTTGGCCGCGGCTGGCGCGGAACGGTTTCGCTTGCAGAGCCCGGTCGCCCGCAATACTTCAACGCGCTGGTCTACACCGACGGCGTGGATCAACTGCAAGTTTTGCTGTGGGGAGCCGGGAGCGATGCGCGTATCATGATGATTGTGGCACGGCAACGTCGCGCAGAGGGCGGCACGTTTCAGCAGCCTGAAACCCTTCGGTCATGGCTGTGGGCAGGCGGGACGTTGTTCGAGATGCCGGCTTCCGTCCGCGGCTGGAGCGCCTACCACTGGAAGCCGGGCTCGAACGGCGACCAGATCGCATCGTACGACTACCGGCATCCTCTCTCGGTGTGGTTCACCAAGAACCAATGGGGCGGCGTTGATTTTCACTTTGTTTAGTGATCGACACGTGGTCCTACTTTGAAGGCGGCCGTATCGCTTCGTGGCAAAGGGCCGCGACTGTACGCACATCCCGGTGGTCCCGGCCTGAGCAGCGCGGAGTTCTTGCCGGATTTCGGCGGGCTCGAGCGCGCATTCGAAGTCGCGTACGTCGATCCGCGCGGCACCGGCGCCACGCCGAAACCGAGCGATCCAAAAGCATACACGCTCGACGACTACGTCGCCGATCTCGACGACCTCATCGAAGAACCGTCGTTCGTGCTCGGCTTTTCGCACGGCGGCCTCGTCGCGCAGCGGTTCGCCGCGCG
>JANWLL010000095.1 GCA_025450855.1 Vulcanimicrobiia bacterium | reverse complement strand
TCAAGATCGAGGACCGTCGTCCACGCCGGCGTCGCTGAGGCGTAGCTCTGCGCGCTCGTCCGGCGCCAAATGCCCCGCACGTGCTCGTCATCTTGCCAGAAATTGAAGATGTCGCCGTGGAGGAAAGCCGGCTGCGGTATCCGATCCTTCGACTTCGCGATTTTCAGCGCAGCCGCGTACAGACTCTCGTAGCGCGAGTCGCCCTCGAGGACGGGCAGCGTCTTCGCATTTTGCTCGCGCACCCAACCGAGCGCGCGCGGACCATCCTTGTCTTCAAGCCAGAGGAACGGGTCGGACCCGTCGCTCGTGACGGGAGGCGCCTTTGCCACCGTGGTCTGCGCTCCATCGTTCGGTTGCGCGCCGGCCCGCAGCGCAGCGCCGCTGCAAACAGCGATCGCTGCGAGAAGCGCCGCGATCAGGGGGATTCGAATTATGCGATGCATGCGGGTCTCCTCCGATGGGTGCTCGCCTGGGACGACTGGCGCGTTCTTTGAGGCGAGCGCCGTATACCTTCGGCCGCTCCGGCGGAAAGGCTGCTGTGCCCGACGAACCACATGGTAATCGGGCGACGTCTGTCGCTCGTACGTCGAAAGGGAACGCTAGAAGTGTATTTCCGGCACAACCTCGCGCGGCTGCTGATCGTCTCCACGGTGGCGATCACCGGCGTGCTCGGCTCACCCGCACTCATAAACGCCGCCTCGACTGCGACGCTGAAGACGTCGACGACCGACGATAAGACCGCTTCGATCGGCGTTCCCGACGGCTGGAAGCTCGCAAAGGGAGCGAACGGCTACGTCTACGTGACCGGTCCGCATGGCGAGCAGATCAACCTCGGCGTGATCATCATCGCGAAGAACGCGCCCAGCGGAACCGGGAATCTGAGCTCAGATATCGCCTTCGCTCTTCCGTTTTCGTCGAGCTTGAAAGATAAGTTCACGACGTCCATCCAAAAGGGCGCCGCCAAGTCGGGAATGGCGACACCTCAGGTGACGTTCGCCAGCCAGACACAGACGAAGCTGCCGATGTGCTCCATGTTCCTCGGAAGCTTGACCTCAAGCAGCGACTCGAGCAAGTTCGAGGCGGTGGTATGCTCGCTGCGTCCCGACTATCTCGGACTGTACAAGAATATCGTCTTCATGGCGAAAGTGCCCTCGAGCCTCGCGACGACGGATCGCCCGATCGTCCAGCAGATCGTCCAGAGCTACCGCGTGACGCCGACGATGTTCAGGAAGATGTTGGCCCCGTACACGGCGCCCCCGCCGCAACCCCCGTCTGGTATGGTAATGCCGGTGATGGCGCCGTACCAAGATCCGACGAACTCGGATTGTTTCGACTATAACGTGATCCGAGAATCGCCGCCGTGGGAGGTCCCGATGCATTGCGGCGGACTGCAGCCCGGATAGAGCCACGACGCCTGCTCCCGCTACACGAACGAGACGCCGCTCCTGTTGGAGCGGCGTCTGCCCTTCGGCAAGCCCTAGCAGGGGCTGAAAATATTCCCGGAGAGCCCGGGGTCCTCAGGCGTGCTCGCGGACCCGCTGATTCTCCCTGCCCCCGTACTCCTTGAGCGCCTCTTGCGCCGCGCGCGCCTTCTGCAGGCTCTCTCGTGAATGTGCGCTACTCGTAGCGAGATCGTGGAGTGCGCCTGTCAAGGCGGCGTAGGCAGCCTCGACCTCAGATTCTGCCACGGTCACGTCCATGACATCGCGCTGGTGCGAGGCCGCCGTCTTCGCGACGTCTTCGCTCAACTGGGCAAGGACCGTATCCATTTCTAGTGCCCGGTCAAGCACGTTGTTAGTCGCGCACCACCGGCAAACCGTCCACGAATTGACATGGACGACCTGGTCTGACTCTTCCCTGCAAAGATCGCAAATCACGGCCGCTGCCAAGCCCGGGTTCCTTAGAAGGACGACGTTCCACCTGACCTCGTAACAAATATAGGTCCAACCGAGCCAAGTATCGGTACGGAAACGTACCAAATACTCGCCAGCGATCGATTGTGACATTCGTGGAGGAGGTCGGGATGTCGACGACCACGGCATTCGAAGGAAACGCCATTCTGGCGAGCCTGACCGGCGAGGACAGAGAGCAAGCGCTCGCCGGCGGCGAAATCGTTGACTTCAAAGTGCGCCAGAGCGTTTATCGACCCGACGAGCGCATCAGCGACGCATATTTCCCCGTTGGCGCCATCCTCTCGGTCGTCGCACGTATGCGCGACGGCGCGATGATAGAAGTCGGCACGATCGGCCGCGAGGGCACGAGCGCGATCCCGCTCGTCATGGGGAGCGACACGACTGCGAACGAGTGCTTCTGTCAGGTGCCCGGACTGGCTTGGAAAATGCCGGCCGAGATCTTCCGCGATCTTCTCGCGCGCAACCGGACCTTCAGGGACTTTCTCAACCGCTACTTGCAGGCGTACGTCAACATGCTCGGTCAGCTCGTCGCGTGCAATCGATTGCACAGTGTGTACGAGCGCTGCGCGCGCTGGCTGCTGATGACCCAGGATCGTGTCGGGTCCGATACGTTTCCGCTCACCCACGAATTCCTCGCGATCATGCTCGGCTCGCGTCGGTCGGGCGTGACCGTCGCAGCTGCGGCTCTCCAGAAGGCGGGATTCATCCACTACTCGCACGGCACGATAGCGGTCCTCGATCGGCCTGGCCTCGAAGCGACAAGTTGCGAATGTTATATGGTGACGACCGAACAGTTCGGCGCTTTGCTGAAAGTCCGGCGCATCCCAAAGGACGGACCGTAGGCCCGCAGGTCGCGCCGAAAAGGCTCCAAGGTATGTCGGGCGAGAAGAGGCCCTGGACCGCAACGCGCGGCGCCCGCTTGGGTCGCCGGTGCGTCGGTCTTTATTCGTCCTTGAGGAGGCGACAAGAAGATGTATGCGATGATCGCGGCGCTGTTCGCAGGCGCCCTGCAACTCTACGCGACGCCGTTCGGTGTGGTCCGACACGCGCCGCAAGCTCCGATCAACATGCGAAGCCCGCTTTCCGGCAGCGTGCTGGTCGCGCAGGCGCTCCGTGCCGGCAGAATCCGGCTTCCGTTCTACTATCGGCCGTCGCGTGGCGAGGCCCTTACGTGCACGCCGACGCCCTGCACTGTGCCAAACGTCCAAGCATCGGAGGGCGGATCGCCCGTCAACGAAACGCCTCTTGCCGCGAACCCGGTCAATCGGCGGGAGATGCTGTCCGGCGGCAACGACTACAACTGCCCGACTACGCAAGGCTTCTTCGCCTCGCACGACGGCGGCACGACGTGGAACCATACCTGCCTCGGCAATCTGCCCGGATCGGGCGGCGTGGGCGATCCGATCGTCGGCTACAACACGACCGGGATGTCGTTCATCGGAGGCATCGATCTGGTATCGGGCACCGTCTCGAACATCGCCATGGAACATTCCTCGAATGGCGGGACGACCTGGTCAGCCCCGTCGCTTGCGATCTCCGGCATCGCACCGTACACCTTCGTCGACAAGCCGTGGCTCCAGATCGATGACGGAGCGACGAGCCCGCGCAAAGACGCGATGTACATCTCGACGACCGAATTCGATCCTAACTCGAACAGCGCCATGGTCGTCTCGCATTCGACGAACAACGGCGCGACCTGGACAAGCGTCATGGTCGACGCGGTCGCGATTCCAAACATCGACCAGTTCACCGATCTCGCGGTCGGCAGCGACGGCGCCGTCTATCTCTCGTGGATGCGCTGCCCGGCGACGGGTCCGACCGGCGACTGCGGCGGCACGGCTTCAGCGATCATGTTCTCGAAGTCGACCGACGGCGGTGTCACATGGACGGTTCCGAAGATGATCGCGCCGGCGAACCTCGTTCCCGACACGTGCGGAGCGTACTACGGGTGCCTGCCGAACACTCCCGAGCGCGTCTCGAACGTTCCGCCGATCGACGTCGATCGGTCGGGCGGCACCTTCAACAACCGTTTGTACGTCGCGTACTACAACTGGACCGGCGCGCAGATGCAAGTGAACGTCGTGACGTCGTCAAACGGCGGCAGCACATGGACCTCGCCCCTCCGCGTCACGCACGCCGCGAACGACGAGTTCTTCCCATGGCTGACGACGAACGCCAAAGGCTTCGTCGGCGTGTCCTGGCTCGATCGCCGGCTCGATCCGTCGAACGTCAACTATGACGCGTTCGCCGCGGTGTCGAAGAACGGCGGAGCGCATTTCGCGCTTGGGGTCCGTCTCTCGACGGTCTCGTCGAACCCGTTCAACGACGGCTTCGGCGGCGGCTTCATGGGCGATTACACGGGCGGGATCTGGGTCAAGAACACGGTCTTCGCGTCGTATACCGATACGAGAAACGGCGTCGACGGCCAAGACGAGATCGGCGGATACAAGATCTAGTCGAATCACCTAGACTGATAACCTGCCAACAATCCCCGGTCGAGCAAAAATCGACCGGGGTTTGATTTTTCTCGTGACGAAGCGATCGGTGTGCTCGTAGCGATACTCGCCACCGCTTTGTCCATTTCTGGCGCGTCACCGGCGCCCGTCGCGACGCAGATTCCGTTACGCGAAGTCGTCTACGACGTGACGACGAATTGGCGCGTCGACGACATCGCCGAGTCGTACGCGGGCGGCGCGGATGCGACCGAGCCCGGCTCGACCGAATACAGAAATGGCCAAGGCACGGTCACCGTCGACGTCTTCGCCCGATCCGCCGACGGGGGTCTCTACGTTTCCGTCACCGAGGCGTGGAAAGAACCGACCAAGCAGCTGCCGTTCGAAGGCACCATCGAGCCGAAAGGGATTCTCAACTTCGACTCGACCGGCCCGGCAGCGCTCGACGACATCGGTGGCGAGTTGTTGCCGTACTTCGGGATCCAGTTCGCGCCGCCCGGCACGCTTGACGTGACGACGCGATGGTCGCTCGGAGGATCATCGGGCAAGCTCAGCGCGACGACGGAATATCAGATCACCGCGGTATCGGGTGACACGGTCACCATTCACAAAGATCAGACGATCAAGGGCCTCGGAACGATAACCGTCGACGGTTCCGTCGTCTACGAGCCCTCGCTGCTCGTCCCCATCTCGGGCACGGTGCGCAAACGTTCGACCGAGATGTACGCCGACGGCCAAACGACCAGCACGCTCGTAATCACCTTTAGCCGGATATCGGACACCTTCGTCTCCAAGCCGCATTAGAAAGACGGACGCTCCGATCGCCTTGATCGGAGCGCCTCTGTCGAGTGCGTTCGTGTAGTCGAGCCCAGGCTCGAGGCCCGGCTGCTTACGCCGTCGTCTGCGTCGTATGAGAGGTCCGACGGACGGCCATATTGCCGAGCGCGAGCACTATCGCCGCGCCAACGGCGATCCAACGGACGTCATCGCTCCAGATGTTTGTGATGCCGAACGCTGCGTCGAGCGAAAACCCGCCGAATCCGACGAAGGCCAACGTGAGCGCAGCTGCGATGTTCATCGTATTGAGCTCGTAGCCGCCATTCGACGCCCAGAAGCCCTTCGGCGCATGGACTGATAGGATCGCTACGATCATCACCATGATGATGAGAGCCGGTCCGATCGGACCGCCGAGACCGAGCGCGGTCAAGATGCCGCCGCCGACTTCGCCGAGTCCGGCTGCAGCCGCGAACATCGCGCCGGGGCGGAAACCGAGCGTCTCCATGAAGCCGCCCGTGCCTTTGATGCCGTAGCCGCCGAACCAACCGAAGAGTTTCTGCGCGCCGTGCGCGAACAGCGCTCCACCGAGGAGCAAGCGGGCGATAAGTAGTGCCGTAGTCATATGAGAGAGCCTTTCCTCGCTTATATTGCGTTGGTTACTTATTTATGATAACCTACTGACCAAAGGATACTACGACGAGGCACGAATTGTCAAGCGCGAAGGAACACCAAATGCGGGACGGCGTGGAGTTATCGAACTTCTGCCCCCGATTCCATCGAGCTATCGAACTCGTCGGCCGGAGATGGACCGGTGCCATCATCCGCATCCTTTTGTCCGGGCCGCGGCGGTTCAACGAGATCGCGGCGGAGGTTCCCGGTCTTTCCGACAGGCTGCTGACCGAGCGGCTTCGCGAGCTCGAATGTCAGGGCGTCTTGCGAAGGGTCGTCGACACGGGATCGCCCGTCCGCGTCGCCTACGAACTCACGGAAGCCGGCACGGAATTGGATGCGACGATACGCGCACTGTCGACGTGGGCGGAGCGTTGGGTTGAGGCGCCCGAATCAGCACACGAGAAGCGCGGCGCGTAAGCGATCCCAAAGGTTGCGACTCCCGCAACATGGGGATAGAACCTTCACAGGACCTTCCGCCCACGAGAGGTCCCATTTGGGATAGTGGTACATGGAGGTACATCTCTTATGCGCACGTTTTTCACCCGCTCGGGAATCGGGCTCGCCCTCGCGGCCGTCGTAGCCGCGGCGCTGTCGCTGATACCCGCTACGTCATCGGCCCATCCTTCTATCGACATCGCCGTCGCGAACTGGAAGTTCACGCCGGATAAGATCACGATTCCGGTCGGCGAATCGACGGCGCTCCGCCTGACGACGACGTCAGGCGTCCACGGGATCAAGTCCGACGAGCTTGGCATCCCGATGACGACGATTCCGAACGGCAAGGTCATCGAAGTGACGTTCACGCCGAAGAAAGCCGGCACGTACGTACTGCACTGTCAGATCTTCTGCGGACCGGGCCACGCCGATATGGCCCTGACTATCGTCGTTAAACCTTGAAGAACCGCAATGCGATCGCCGCTGTCGCGCTCGCATTCGCGGCGACCTTCGTGATCGTCGACGCACGCCCGCTGCAGGCGATGCCGCCGTTCGCTCAGGCGTATGGCATGAACTGCGATGTCTGCCACACGGCCGTGCCGGGACTCAACGCGTACGGCCGCTACGTGCAGCGCACGGGCTACGCGTCGCTCGACCCGGCGACCATCCATCGCGCGGACCCGATCTGGATCGGCGAAACCGCATTCTACGATTCGCAGGACCCGGCGCTGCCGCATCAGACACAGTTCGGCAACCTCGCCATTCACGCCGCCGGCTACATCGGCACCGACTGGACGTTCCACGCCCACCAGTGGATCGTGCAAAACAACGCGTCCGGCGGCACAGACACGTTGTGGGTCACCTACAACAATCTGTTCCACCGCGACGGCCACCTTTTCATCGGCAAGATCGAGGACGCGGCGCCGTCGCCCTTCAGCCAGTGGTCGGAGCTCAACGGCTTCGGCGAGACAGGCGTCGTCTCGGGCGAACATACATGGCAATGGGGGGGCAATCGTTGGGGGACCAAACTCGCCTACACGCACGACTGGATCGTTGCCGAAGCGGCGTACCTCGGCCCGAACGGCGACTTGAACAGTGCGACCGATTTCTCAGCCTCGCAGGACAAGACGTTCGACTGGCGCCTCGCGTATGCGCCGCCGGCGGCGCCGTTCGAGTTCGGCGTCTACGGCGAGCACGGCACTCTGCCGATCTCGGATGGGACGTCCGATCACTACAACGGTCTTGCCGTCTACGGCCAGATGGATCCGATGCCGCACGGCATGCCGGGGATCTTCAGCGCCTATCAGACGGGCCATGACGCGAACGCAGGCGCAGGGCTCGGCGCTTCGACAAGCAAGGCGTTCTCCGTGGACGTGTACGAGCCGTTCTTCAACCAGCGCGTCATGCTCGGCGCACGTCACGATTATATCGACGATGGCTTCGGCAACCACTCGCATTCGTCGAACATCGATCTCGAGTGGCTTGCGGTGCGGCAGGTGAGCGATCGCAATGCGACCGGCCTCATCTTCAATGCCGAAGACGCGATCGCGCCTGGAGTAGGGCCCGACTGGAAGTACCAGTTGTGGTACGTGACCACAGTCGGTCCGCTGCGCTAGGACGAACCGTTTCGCCGAGAGGCGAGCAAGGCACGTTAAGCCGCGCCGACCTCGATGAGACGCCGCGGCTTCGGGATAATCAAATCGCATGACGCATTTGAATCGTACCAAAGGCTTGAACTGTCCGTGGGTCCGTGCGATCGCATACTTAGATCGCTACCTCACCGGCCTGCCCGGATCAGAGCCGGCGCAGGGGCGCGAGCTTCGCTTGCGCGTTCCGCTCGACTCGCTCGGGTTGCCGGGCGAACTCGCGATCGACCGCGACGTCGTGACGTCGTTCGCACCCCTGACCGACCCCCAGAGCCTCGAGCACGGCATCAGCATCGGCTGGGTGCCTCTAGGGAATGCGGCGTTGCCGACGTTCAGCGGATCGCTCCGCATAACGGCTGAGACGCCGAAATCGAGCCTCGTCGTACTCGATGGGGATTACGAGCCGCCGCTCGGCGCGCTCGGCAAATTGTTCGATGCCGCCATCGGCCGTAGGATCGCCGAGGCGACGGCCGATGAGCTGCTCCGGGTGATAGCAGAGCGGATCGAGCTCGACTACATGACTGAAGAGCCGCACATCTCGCGCTGACCGACG
>JANWLL010000094.1 GCA_025450855.1 Vulcanimicrobiia bacterium | reverse complement strand
GCGGTGATGTGGAGCGACACGACCGGCAGGTGCACCCGGACATCTGTGCCGTCGCCGGATGGATTGCCGGACGTCCGGTGGGCGCCCGGATAGACGGCGATCGAGGGCACGGGTGAAACCGCGGCGCTGCTCGCGGACTGCGTCGCGTAGACGCAGCCTGCGATCGCCGACCCGACCGCGAATGCGGCCGTCCGCATGATGAGCATGTTCATGACGTCTCATCCTGTCCATCGCCGGGCTGTTGCGCGTCGACCGATAGGCCGATCGTGAAGCGCAGATCGCCGAGCGAGAGTTGGAAACGCGTGCCGAAGATCCGCATGATCATGCCTCCAATCGCTGCCAGCGATAGATCGCTATCGCGCTTCCGATGACGGCGATGAGCGCGAGCGCAGCCGCGCCGGCCGTGCCGTACGTGACGACCGCTCCGTGCTTGTCGACCTCAAACGCGATGTAGACGAGCGGGTTCGCGTAGTTGAGGAAGTCGACGATAGCATGGTACGGAGCCGGCAGGTTCACGATCGATAAGATGATGAGCCCGATAAGCCCCATCCACGTGAAGCCGATGACCGCACCCGCTTGCCGCGCGAGCGTCGACGTCAAGGCCTGGAGTAGGCCATAGAACGCGGCCGGCGCGATCAGGTAGCGGAGCAGCTGTGTCCACGTGTCGGGCGCGATGACGATGTCGCCGATGACGCCGATCGCCGCGAGATAGATGAAGACGACCGCGCACGTCAGCGCGAAGACGAAGGCCACTCCGCCGAGGTCGACCGCCATCTTCGCGAGCGCGTGCGTCGTCCGCGAAAACGGCTTCGTCCACGCGACCGCGAGATGGCCGTCGTTCTCCCGAGCGAGGCTGCCGCCGAGCAGCGATGCGTAGATCGAAGCGATGATGCCGGCGAACGCCCAGACGACGACAAGCGAGAACTGCATCGGCTGATCGACGTTCACATGGCCGGCTTTCCAAATGATGAGGTTGATCGCAAGGGTGACAGCCAGCCAGAAACCGCAGGTCAGGGTGCCTCGCGCGACGCGCAGCGACTCGACGTAGAACATATCAGGCCTCCAATCGACGCCACTGGATGAGGCCGAGCGTCAGGCCGGCGGCGAAAAGGATCAGGAGGGCGGCTGCGTCCATCACCGGCGCCAGGCCGGCGACGTACGTCGGCGTCGGCCCGCCCATGACGTTGATGGTCTCCGTGCCGCTCGTCGTGTGATACGAGCCGTAGGCGAGCGGATTGAGGAAGTTGACGTAGTTGAAGATCGCATGCCACGGATTCGGTATGAACGGGCTCGCCGCGAGTATGCCGAGGAAGATCGCTCCGACCCAGAACCAGCCGACGAGTCCGCGCCCCGCGCATCCGGTCGACGCGGTGAGCGCCATGACGAGCGCATAGAACGCGAACGGCTGGACGATGTACCGCCCGAACTGAGCGAGCGCGTCGCTCGGCACCGTGACGTAGTGCCAGACCTGGAACGTCGTGATAAAGACGGCCGTCAGCAGCAAGTACATCGCGAACGCCGCGAGCATGCCGAGCGAGTCGACGCCGACGATGGTCAGCGTTGTCTGGAGGCGCGACTTCGGCCGCGTCCAGACGACCGGCAGATGATCCTCGTTCTCCGAAGACAGCGTCCGACCGTAGCTCGAGCAGAAGATGCACGTGACGAACGCGGCGAGGGCGAAGAGCGCGGGCAGCGGGATCTCGAACTTCTTGTCGCCGTGCGGGATGTGGCCGAGGAATCCGTTCGACGCGGCGATGATCACGACGAGCGCGTAAAACGCAGCGAAGACGATCGCGAGCCACTTGAGGCCGTTGAGCATGCGTAAGGTTTGCGTGTATCGCATCGCGCTAACGTCCCGACGCGCCGGCGACATCGGCCGCCATGGCCGAACCCGACGAGCCGACGGTGGTGAGGAAGATGTCTTCGAGGTTCTGGTCGAGGATGCGGACGCTGCGCGGGTGCATGTCGCCGATCTTGCGCGCGATCTCGTCGCCGTTGCCCTTGACGTAGACGCGGACGAGGCGGCCGGCGCGCTGGATCTGACCGACCGACGGTTCTGCGGATAGACCGTTGAGTGACGGCGCGTCGGTATCGAACGTCGCCTCGACGACCTTGAGGTCGGATTTCAGCTGCTCGACCTCCCCGGCCAGGCGAAGCGTACCCTGGTGCATGATCGCGACCCGCTCCGCTGCGCGCTCCACCTGGCCGATCTGGTGTGAAGAGAAGACGACGGTCGCGCCGCCTGCCGACTCGCCGATGATCAGGTCGAGCACGTGGCGCTGGTGCACGGGATCGAGCCCGGCGGCCGGTTCGTCGAGGACGAGGATCTCGGGGTGGATCGAAAAGGCGAGGACGAGCGCCATCGCCGTCTGCTGGCCTTTCGAAAACTTGCCTAATTTTTTCTTGCGATCGAGCGCGAAGAGGTCCATCAGCTCGTTCGCGCGCTTGTCGTCATACCGGCTGAAGGAGCGGCGCTGCATCTCGAGCAGCTGTGCGCCCGTCATCCATTCGTAGAGCGCGCATTTCTCCGGCACGTATGCGAGGCGCTCGAAGAGCGGCGGCGTCAACGGCCGGCCCTCGAAGGAGACCGAACCCTCGCTCGGCCGTGCGAGCCCGAGCATACATTTGAAGGTCGTCGTCTTGCCGGCGCCGTTCGTGCCGAGCAGGCCGAAGATCGTTCCCTGCGGGACCGAGAGCGACAGGCTCTCGACCGCGAGCGTCTGTCCGTAGCGCTTCGTCAGGCGATCGATCGAGATCGCCGGCGTGCCCTCGTTCATCATCATCTGTTCTCCATGTCGTGCGAGCCGGGATACCAGCGCGCGAGCGCTTTGCGGAAGAGCGCGATCGCGTCGTCGGCGGCTATGCCGATCGACTTCGCTTCGCGCACCGCGGTGTCGAGCGCGGCAGCCGCGACGTCCGATGCGGCACGCGTCGCGCGCCCGACGCCGCCGTTGTCGCGGACGAAAGACCCGCGGCCGGGGCTCGTCTCGATGACGCCGTCGCGTTCGAGCTCGCGGTAGACCCGGCCGACCGTGTTCGCGTTGATCGTCAGGTCGAGGGCGAGCTGTTTCACCGTCGGGAGCTGTTCGCCGGGCGTCAGCACGCCGAGCGCGACCGATCGTTTCACCTGCTCGATGAGCTGGAGGTAGATCGGCACGCCGGAGTGCGGATCGACGGTGAAGATGGAAGGCATGTGGTTCGTCGTCGCTCGCTTAGAGCTTCGGACCCCAGCCGCCGAACGTCAGCGAGCCGGTCTGGATGGGCAGGGCGATGAACGTGTGCTGCGGTTCGTCTCCGGGGGTGTGGTAGAAAAAGCGCGGTTCCATCTCGATCTCCTCATTTGCGGTCAGCAGCTTCAGTACTATTATACTGTCGTACTAACGTAGTAGTACAATAGCGCAATTGTTTCAGATTGTCAACGTTTATTCCGTCCCTTTCCGTGGGAATATCCGGCGAGGGCGCTCCGCTTGGCACCCCCGAAACCGCCAGCCGTGCCCTCACCTTCCATCCGCGCGCTCGACGACGCGACGATCGCCCAGATCGCCGCGGGCGAAGTCATCGAGCGGCCCGTCTCGGTCGTCAAAGAACTCGTCGAGAACAGCCTCGACGCCGGTGCGACGTCGATCGTCGTCGACTGCGGCGACGGAGGACGCACATCGATATCGGTCACGGACGACGGTGACGGTATCGCGCCCGATGAGTTGCGGCTTGCGTTCGCGCGGCACGCGACGAGCAAGCTCGCGAGCGCCGACGATCTTTTTTCGATCTCGAGTCTCGGCTTCCGCGGCGAAGGTCTTGCAAGCATCGCCGCGGCAGGTCGCGTCGAACTCATCTCGCGGAGGCGCGACGCAGACTTCGGCGCGCGGGTCGAAGCGCGCGGCGTCACTATCGGTGACCCGGCGCATACAGCGGCACCGCTTGGCACGAAGGTCGTCGTCCGGGATCTTTTCGCCCTGACGCCCGCGCGGCGCGAGTTCTTGAAGAGCGGCCGCGCCGAGTTCGCGCGCATCGCATCGCTGCTCGGTCAGTTAGCGCTCGGCCACCCGCGCGTCGCGTTCGCACTCAAGAGCGACGGGCGCGACGTCTGGACGCTGCAAGCCGTCGATGATCCGGTCGACCGCCTCGAGGTCGTCTTCGGGCGCGGGGCACGCGGTGCGCTCGTCGCTATAGAACAAGATGCGCACGGCATCGAGCTGATCAGCGGCCATATTTCCGCGCCCGGCCGCGATCGTTCGAATCGCAACGGGCAAGTGTTCTTCGTCAACGGCCGGCTCGTGCGAAGCGCGGCGCTCTCATCGGCGTGGCTCGCCGGCTATGGATCGTTCGGCATGACCGGCCGCTATCCGTACGGCGCACTGGGCGTCCGGTTGCCGCCCGGGGACGTCGACGTCAACGTCCATCCGACGAAGATCGAAGTGCGCTTCGCCAATCAGTCGGCGGTGTTCGACGCCGTGCGGCGCGCCGTCGCACGAACCTTGCGCGCGACCGAAACGGTGCGGTCGTTCGCGGTGAGCTCCATGCCGCTGGACAGCGCGGAAAACGAAAATGTAGTGGGCCGAGCGAAGCTCGGCGATTCGGGCGAATCCGGCGAAGCGCAGCTCTCCTTCGCGCCGTCGCACTCGGGGAACGGCATTCGGATGCTCGGCCAGATCGAGCGCACGTTCATCGTCGCGGCGAGCGATGGCGAGATGATCGTCATCGACCAGCACGCGGCGCACGAACGCATCGCGTACGAAGCGATCGTCGACGCAGCCGGCGCGACGGATACGGCGGCACCGCTGCTGTTCCCGTCGGTCATCGAACTGACGCCCGCGCGCGCGGCGGTGCTCCACGATGCCGAGGGCGAACTTGCGGCGGCGGGCGTCGTCGTCGAACCGTTCGGCGACGGCGCGTATCGCATCGCGTCGCTGCCCGCGGGCTACGAGAAGCGGCGTTTCGACCTCGACGGCTTGCTGGACGACCTCGGGGCCGACGATGCGCCGCGCGAAGGCGTCGCCCATCGCAATCGCGTGCTTGCGACGATCGCGTGTCACTCTGTCGTGAGGGCGGGCGAGGCGCTCTCGCCGCAAGAGCAAGCGTCGCTCTACGAGCGGCTCGTCCGGTGCCGCGAGCCGCACAGTTGCCCGCACGGGCGGCCGACGATGCTGCGACTCGATCGTCTCGCGCTCGCCAAAGCGTTCAAGCGCGTGTGAGCGCACGTTCACAGCCGCGCGCGCTCGCGATCTGCGGTCCGACCGCGGTTGGAAAGTCCGCTATAGCGGTTGAGGTGGCGCGGGCGCTCGACGGCGAGATCGTCAACGCGGATTCGCGTCAGATCTACCGCGACCTGACGGTCGGGACGGGCGTGCCGTCGCGCGACGCGCTCGCGCTTTTGCCGCATCATCTCTTCCAATTCGTCGACCCTTGCGAACGTTATAGCGCGGGGTCGTACGTAAGAGATGCGACGGCGGTCATGCACGAAATCGATGTGCGCGGGCGACTGCCGATCGTCGTGGGCGGCACGGGCCTCTACCTCGAAGCGCTCGGTGGAACCATGCCGATGGATCGCAGCGCGGCCGACGAGAGCGTTCGCACGCGCGTTCGAGTCGAAGCGGCGGTTCATGCGCACCAAACGCTGTACGAGTGGCTCGGCGTCATAGCGCCGGACGACGCGAGACGCGTGCCTTTGAACGATCGCTATCGCACGCTACGCGCGCTCGAGAGCGTCCTGGCAAGCCGGGCGCGAGATGAATCGTTTCGGCCCGCCGTACCGCTCGTCACGCGCCGGCTGGACATGGTAGTGCTCGACGTCGATAGTGCGGTGCTCGCGGAACGCATCGGCGCACGTGCTCGCGCGATGTTTGAAAACGGGATCGTCGATGAGGCGCTCGCGGCGTCGCGGCGCTGTCCGGAGGCGCCCGCGCTGACCGGGCTCGGTTACGCGGAAGCGCTCGCTTGGTCTCGCGGCGAGATGACGCGTGCGGAAGCGATCGCGTCGACCATTCGTCGCACGCTTCGCTACGCGAAGCGGCAGCGTACGTGGTTCCGTCGCATGGATACGGCGCTGCGTGTGGATGCTTTGGACGCACGCGCTGCGACCGACGCCATCGTTAGCATGGCAAGGGAAAGCATCTCGCGTACGTGAAGCCACGGCACCGAGCGCCGGAGCGCGCGACATAGAGAGAATATCGGAGTCAATAAGGCGTGAAGAACAATCTGCCGCTGCAAGACGCGTATTTGCAGGCGATGAAGAGAGAGAACGCGCCGGTGACGATCTACCTCCGCAACGGTTACCAGTTGCGGGGTTACGTCCGCGGGTTCGACAGCTTCACGATCATCCTCGAATACGATAACAAGCCGCACCTCGTGTACAAGCACGCAGTATCGACCGTGTCGCCGCAGACGCCGGTGCAATTCTCGGGTAACGATATTTCCGCGTCGCGCCCGGCGCCGGTGGCGGCGTCCAGCAACGATCAAGCGGCGCCTGCCGCAGAAGGAATAGCGCGCACGTCCGCATCCTAGCGCGCTTTTCGCATGGCCCGGATCTCGATCACCAAGTGCCAAGGCACAGGCAATGATTTCGTGTTGCTCGACCGCAGGGCCGGCAGCGAGCTTCCCTATTCCGAGCTAGCGCAGACGCTCTGCGATCGCCACCTCGGCGTCGGCGCCGACGGTCTGCTCGTCCTCGAACGAGCGTCGAATATCGGCGCGGACGTGGCGATGCGCATCTTCAACGCCGACGGATCGCAGGCCGAGATGTGCGGTAACGGCGTGCGCTGCGTCGCCCGCTACATGCACGACCGGACACCGACAGCTCCGCGTCATCTCAAGATAGAAACCGTGTCGGGCACGGTGCAGACCGAGATCGCCGGCAGCTCGCCGTTCTCCGTGCGCGCCGACATGGGCGTGCCGGGCGAGATCAGGGAGTACGGCAAATCGAGGGCCGTCGGCGTCTCCGGCGATCGCGTCGACGTATCGATGGGCAATCCGCACTGCGTCATCTTCGTCGACGTCGACTTGATGCCGGTCGACCTCGCGTCGGCGGCGGATGCGATCGCCGGCGACGGCACGTATCCCGACGGCGTCAACGTCGAGATCGCCCGCATCTTCTCCGGCGGCCCGGTCGCGATGCGCGTCAACGAACGCGGTGTCGGCGAGACGCAGGCGTGCGGCACGGGTGCGTGCGCAGTCGCGGTCGCGGCGATCGAACTCGGGCGCGCAGAGTCGCCCGTTCGCGTCACGATGCTCGGCGGCGACGTGACGGTCGAGTGGGCGGGCGCGGGCGAAAACGCGTTCCTCATCGGCGGCGCCGAACTCGTCTTCGACGCGACCCTCGACGTCGCCGACGAAGCCGTCGCAGTCTCGTAGTACGGAGCGGTCGACCTTTACGGTCGACCGCCGTGCCCTCGCAATTGAATGTAGCGGTCGAGCTTCAGCTCGACCGCCGCGGCCTTGCGATTTTGGGATGTAGCGGTCGAGCTTTAGCTCGACCGCCGCGGCCTTGAGATTTTGGGATGTAGCGTTCGAGCTTTAGCTCGACCTCCGCGGACTTGC
>JANWLL010000093.1 GCA_025450855.1 Vulcanimicrobiia bacterium | reverse complement strand
GGCATACTCGTCACGTGCTCGTGTTCGCGCCCGATCGGCCTCGACGATTTCGTCGGCGTCGTCAAAGCGGCGGGCGACGATGCCGGACGGGATATCCAATTGCTCGAGGAGCGGACGCAGCCGCCCGACCACCCGGTGCTGCTCGACGCGCCGGAGACGTCTTACCTCAAGTGCCTGATCGTACGCGCTCTCTAAGGTCTACTCGATCATCCGCGGCTCGCCGGCCGGGTAATCGCCGTGCGGATGCGCGGACCGCCAGCGCGCCGCTCGCGACGCGAGCCATTCGAAGTTCTCGAAGATGTACGGACGGCTCTTGCGGCCGAGCGCGATCGTATCTTTGAGCAATCCCCAATAGAGGCTGACGTTGTACCAATCCGTCTGTAGATAGATATCCTCGTCGATGAGACCGCTTCGGACGAACGAGCCGACGTGATTGTACATGTCGCATAGGTAGAGCTCGGGGTGGGCGTGGCGGTCGATCGGGTTGTCGAGCAAGCCCGAACGAAACGCTTCATCCTTCATCCGCTGCGCAAGATCGTGACGGACGAAGTTGACAAGCTCACGCACCGACGGGTCTTGGAGCATGTCGAACGTGCTCCGCAGGCCGGAGAGCTGATTGGCGAGCCGGATGTGCCGCAGTTGGCCGAGCGCGATGACCGCTGTCGCGAAGATGACGAGGAACGTGCCGACCGAAGCGACGGCGCTCCAGGCTTCGACCGACACGAAGCTCCTCAGTTCTTCGTAGCGCTCACGAGCGTGATTGTCGTGCCATCGGTCGAGCTCGTGATGGTCACGCTCTTCTGCTCCTTGTCGCTCGACTTCCCTTCGACGAAGGAGCCGACGGACGCACTGCCGGCTGTGCTCTGCATCGTTTGTGCGTTCGCGGGCATGTGCGCCTTATACCATGCGTAGACTTTGTCGAACGCATCCGACGTCTTGAGCGAGATGACCGCGCCGCTGCCCTGCGCGCTCGTGCCGGACATCGCTCCGCCTTCGTCGGTGGTCGCCCCCGGGTAGACCGGCAGACCGAGCTTCGCAGGATCGACGGCGTTCTTGCCCGCCGTGAACGACCCGCCGCTCGCCTGCACCGTGACCGTCTGGTTGTCGCCGGTGCCGTTCGTCGTGACGGTCGTTCCGTTCGAGGAGACGACCTTGTGGCTCGTGCAGCCGGCGATCGCCATCATCAGGAGAATCGCGCAGAAGATCTTTCGCATTGTCGTTGCTCCTCAATTCGTGGTCGCGTCGTCATCGGCGAACGCGGCGGATCGGAAGGCGTCGACCAGCTCGGCCCGCGGCGCCGTCGTGACGACGCTAAAGATATACATGACGATTGCGTTGACTGCAAGCGCGACGAGGCCGATGTTAACGCCGAGTACGGCCGAAACCTTCGCGACGACTCCGTAGATGCAGATCGTGATGCCCGCAGCGATCCCAGCCGCGACGCCCAGCGCGGTTGCGCGCCGCCACCAGAACGCAGCCGCGAAGCCGGGCACGAACTGCGCCATACCATTGTACGCGATCAGCAGCAACTCGACGAGCGTCGTCTTGAGAAACACCCACAGCACGAGCGCGCCTGCGGCGAGTGCGAGGACGAGGACGCGGACGGCGAGGGTGCGTTGCCGCTCCGATCCTCGCCACGACAACGCGTCTTCGACGACGTTTTTCATGAAGAGCCCGCTCGCGCCGAGCAGTTGCACGGAGACCGGCACGAGCGCGGCGAGCGAGCCTGCGCCCGCGATCGCGCCGAGCACCCACGGCGGATAATATTTCGCGACGACCGACACGAAAGACTGGTCGACATCCGGTCCGCTCAAGCCGGGTCTGACGATGAGCGCCGTGAGGCCGGCGAACACCATGAGGGCCAGCATGACATTGTAGAACGGCAGCCACACGTAGTTGCGGCGCAGCGAGCCGGCGCTCTTCGCCGAGTACACCGACATAAGGCTCTGGGGGAACAAGAAGAACGCTGCGCCGTTGAGGGCGACGGTCGATATGAACCACGTGAGGTTGTACGTCGGGTCGCTCGTCGACAGCGTGAGCCAGTGCGGCTTGATCGCCTCGACCCTCGCGATAACCCCGGCCGGTGATCCGAAGAAGTGGATCGGCAGGACGACGCCGGCGAAGATGACGCCGGCGAGCACGACCGCGTCCTTGACGATCGCGGTCCAGGCCGCGCCCCGTAGGCCGGTCGAGAAGACGAAGAGCGCGATGACGAGCACCGCGATGATGACCGCGAGCTGCGCGTTGATCGTGCCGTAGCCGGCGATGCTCAAGAGCGTCTGAAGACCGGACAACTGGAGCGCGATGTACGGGATCAGGAACACGAACCCGACGACCGCGACGAACGCGCCGAGCGACGAGCTCGTGTAGCGCGTGGCGAAAAAATCGCCGATCGTCAGCATGCCGTACCGGTTCCCCACCTTCCACGCGAGCGGCATGACGAAGTAGCCGATGACGTAGGCGACGGGACCGTAGCACAAGATGTAATAGACCGGCGCGCCCCTGCCGTATGCCCAGCCCGCGGCGCCGAGGAACGTGAACGCGGTGTATATCTCGCCCGCGAGCAGGATCCAGAGCAAAAGCGCGCCGAGCGAGCGGCCGGCGACGAGGAATTCGCTCGGGTTCGACAACTTGTGCCGCCCGCCGAGCAGGCCGACGACGATCGCGCACGCGATGATAGTCGCGGCGACGGCCAGAGCGATGACGGGCGCGCTCACCGTCTTCCCTCGATGACGCGGTGGATGATCCACATGAACGGCGGGGTCAAGACGATCCACACGATGAGCCACGCGAGGATGAACGGTAATCCGAACACGTGTGGCTCGTCGCGATTGACGAACGGCACGGCGAAGGTCAGCGCGATGACGGGTATCGCCGCGACTGCAAGCGACAGGCGCGTCCTTCGTGACATGAGCGGGTGCATTAGGCGCCGTGGCGGGATCTGACCTGCCCGTGGCTGTAGCGGTCGAGCTTCAGCTCGACCGCAGACGACCTCGCAATTGAACGAGCGCGGCGGTCGAGATAGATCTCGACCGCTCCCTTACGCGTGATTGTAAAACCGCGGCGGTCATAACTCTGTAGGCAGAAAGACGCAAAGCCGCGTGTGGGGACCGCGGCTTTGTCTGTCGTCTACCGCGCCTGCTGACAGCCGCGGTGTGAACCCTGGTCTAGTGGATCGCCATACCCCAAGGACCGCTGATCCCGGTGCTGGCGCCGGAGATCGCACCGGTCGGCGCGACGTTGCCGTTCGCCGTCTTCGAGAAGACGTCGACCGAGTTCGTGCCGCTGTCGTCGACGAGCAGGACGCCGTCGGCTCGTATGACCGGGATGTACGGCGATGAGAAGGTCGTCGAACCTCCGACGATCTCGCGGGTCGGCGCGACGTTGCCGGTCGCCGACGTCGCGTAGACGTTGACCGACGGATTCGAATAGTTGCCGACGTAGAGATTACCGTTGTTGTCGACCGCGACGCCATAGGTGCCGTGAAGCTGCGAGTTGCTGCCGCTGATGTTGCGCATCGGCGTCGCCGCGCCGCTCGCGCCTGGAGCGTACTCGGCGACGTGATTGGAGACTTCGTCGGAGACCCAGAGATCGCCGTTCTTGTCGAAAGCGAGATAGCACGAGCGCGAGAAGCCTTGAGCCGTGAGGTCGATGCTGCTCGTCGGCGACGCCGCGCCGTTCGCGTTCGCCGCGAACACGTAGACGGTGGGGCTGGTGAGGGTCGACACGTAGATCAAACCGTTCTTATCGACGGCGACGCCGAGCGGCGAGGTCAAGCCGGTGATCTGGCGCGCAGGCGTGGCGTTCCCGGAAGCGCCCGCGCTGAATATCGTCACGGTGCCTGCACTGGCGTCGGCGACGTAGATGTTGCCGCTCTTGTCGACGGCGAGGCCGAATGGGCAGCTTAGCGTGGTATTAGCGCCTGAAATCGTGACGGTCGGCGACACGTCGCCGGTCGCCGTCGCGGGATACTCGGTGATCGAGTGGTTGCCGCAATTGCCGACGTAGATCGTCTGCTTGACCGCTTGGCCGATCGGCAACGATAATAGGTTCGCCACGGCCGAGCAGCCCGACGAAGCGACGGCGGCAAGCGCGACGAGGAAAATCAGCGTCCTTGAATAGCCTTTCACGAACTGATGCCCTTTCATGTCAATGGTGGACCATGTGAAGCTTATATGAAGACGATATCGGCCCGCAGTCCGCGATGCCTGGCGCCTACGATGCTACTGTGAGCGACGTCACGCGAAGACATAGGCCGGCGTCGCGCGCAGGCCTACATGATTTAGACGGTCTGCTGAACGGCTACGAAAGATACGGCGCGACGCCGGCGCCTTGCTGCGCCGCGTCCATGACCATTTCGCTCACCGTCGGATGCGCGTGGATGATCGAACCAAGCTCGTCAAGAGTCAACGCGTCCGACATCGCGACGCAGATCTCGTGGATGAGCTCGACGGCGTGGACGCCGATGATCGTCGCGCCGAGAATGCGGCCGGTCTTCGCGTCGGCGATGATCTGGGCGAAGCCGTCGGGTTCGCCCTCGGCGAGCGCTTTCGCGTCGCCGACGAAACGTGCTTGCCCGATCTTCGTCTCGAAGCCGGCTTCCTTCGCGGCGTCGGCGTTGAGGCCGACCATCGCGATCTCGGGATGCGTGTAGATGCACGAGGGCACGACCGTCCGGTCCATCGGCATGACGTGATGCCCGAGCGCGTTCTCCGCGGCGCGATGGCCTTCGGCCGAGCCCTTATGAGCGAGCTGTAAGCCGCCGATGCAATCGCCGATCCCATAGATCTTCGGGTTCGCACTGCGCAGATAGTCGTCGACGACGATGTGCCCGCGCTCGTCGATGACGACACCCGCCTCTTCGAGTCCGATGCCGCGGGTCTGCGACTTGCGGCCGATCGAGACGAGGAGCGCGTCGCCGCCGAGCTCGGTGCCGTCGTCGAGCGAAACGGTGATCCCGTCCTTGCGATATTCCTTGACCGCCGCCAGCCGCCGGCCCGAGAAGACGCGAACCCCTTCGGCTTCGAGCAGCCGTTGGAAGAATGCCGTCGACTTCGCGTCGACGGGAGCGAGGATGCGCGGCAGCAACTCGATGATGGCGATCTCCGTGCCGAGCGCCGCGAAGAGGCTGGCGAACTCGCACCCGATGACGCCGCCGCCGAGGATGATGAGCTTTTTCGGCACGCGCTCGAGGAGAAGGACGTCGTCCGAGGTGAGGACCGTCGCATGGTCCATGTCGATGCCGGGCAATCCGGCCGGCTGCGTGCCGACCGCGACGATGAGGAAATCGTAGGGATGCGGCACGCCGTCGACCGCGACGGCATCGCCCTCGACTATCCCGTGCCCGCGAACGACCGTCACTTTCTTGCGCTTGCACGCCGCCTCGACGCCACGGCGCTGCTTGAGCACGATCTCGTCTTTACGCGCCATCATGCGCGCGAAGTCGACCTTCGGCTCGCCGACGACGATGCCGAATTCCGCCGCCTTGCGGACCTTGCGCAGCACGTCCGCAGAAGAGAGCAGCGCTTTGGTCGGGATGCAGCCCCAGTTCAGGCACGTGCCGCCAAGCTCCGCGCGCTCGATCATCGTCACCTGACCGCCCAGCTGCGCCGCGCGCAGCGCGGCGACGTCGCCGGCAGGGCCGCCGCCGAGCACGACGACGCGTGCGCTCACCGCGCTTCCTCGAGCGCCTTCGACGTCAGGGCTTGCGCGACGATTCGTTCTTGCTCGGCTGCGTGAGCGCCCGGATAGCCTTCCGACGGACTCGCGCGATCCGGTCGACCGATGTAATCGAAGGCGATGCTCTTGCGCGTCAGCGGCTCGCGGACGCGACGCGACACGAAGGCCCGAGCGCCCATATTGCGCGGCTCTTCTTGGACCCAACTGACGCGACGGACGTTCGGGTACGCGGCGATCGTCGCGAGCACGTCGTCGATCGGGAACGGCTCGAGCAGCTCGACGCGCACGATCGCCAGATCCTGCGCGGCTGCGCGCGCGGGGCTCGCGGTGAGGTCGTAGTAGATCTTCCCCGTGCACAGGACGACGCGTTCGATCTTCTTGCGATCGCCGGCGGACCGGTCGTCGATGACGGTCGCGAAGCCGCGATCGGTCAGATCGCCGATGCTCGACGCGGCGGCCTTGAGCCGCAGTAGGCTCTTCGGCGTCATGACGACGAGCGGTCGCGCGCGCGCCCCCAGCGCCTGATCGCGCAAGAGGTGGAAGTACTGCGCCGGAGTCGAGGTATACGCGACGCGGAAGTTGCCCTCGGCCGCAAGCTGGAGGAAGCGCTCGAGCCTCGCGCTTGAGTGTTCGGGACCCGCGCCTTCGTAGCCGTGCGGAAGCAGCAGTGTCAGGCGCGACGTCGCGCCCCACTTCGCAAAGCCGCCGCTGATGAACTGATCGATGATGATCTGCGCGCCGTTCGCGAAATCGCCGAACTGCGCTTCCCAAGCGATCAGCGCGTCCGATGCCGACGTGCTATAGCCGTATTCGAAGGCGACGCAGGCGTACTCGGAGAGCGGGCTGTTGAAGATCTCGAACGACGCCTTGGCGCCGGCCAAATGCTGCAACGGCGTCCACGCGTCGCCGTTGCGCGCGTCGTGGAAGACGAGGTGGCGATGCGAAAACGTGCCGCGCTCGGTATCTTGACCGGTGAGCCTGACTGCCGTACCGCCGGTGACGAGCGACGCAAAAGCGAGCGCCTCGGCGTGCGCCCAATCGATCTCACCGCCGGACGTCAGCGATTTCTTTCTCCGCTCCATCTGACGCGCGAGTTTCGGATGGATCGTGAAGCCGTCGGGAACGGCGAGCAGACCCGCGTCGAGCGTCTTCAGAGCGTCCGCACTTGGTCGCGTTTCCGGTGCCGCAGCGGCGGCGGCGCCGTTCGGGGCCTTCGTCGGCGGCTGAGAGCGGCTCGCGTCCTTCGCCTGCGCTTTGGCGTTGCGATGCGCTTGCGCTACGCGTTCGGTCGCCGCGTCGAGGCGTTGCTGCACCTCGGCCTGCGTGACCGCGCCTTCCGCGACCAGCTGCCGGGCGAAGATCTCACGGACCGTCGGGTGCTTTGCGATCGTCTCGTACATCTGGGGTTGTGTGTACGCCGGCTCGTCGGCTTCGTTGTGGCCGAAGCGGCGGTAGCCGATGAGGTCGATGACGACGTCCCTGCCGAATTCTTCGCGGTACCCGACTGCGAGGCGGATCGCGGCGATGCACGCTTCGATGTCGTCCGCATTCACGTGGACGACCGGCACTTCGAAGCCCTTCGCAAGATCGCTCGCGTAGCGCGTCGAGCGCCCTTCTTCGGGCGTCGTCGTAAAACCGATCTGGTTGTTCGCGATGATATGGATCGTGCCGCCGGTCGTATAGCCGGCGAGCGCAGAAAGATTGAGGATCTCGGCGACCGTCCCTTGTGCGGAGAACGCCGCATCGCCGTGGACGAGCACGGCGACCGCGCGGTGCGTGTCGAGCGTCGCGATGTTCTTCGAGCGGTCGGTCTGGGCCGCACGCGTCTTGCCTTCGACGACACCGTCGACCGCCTCGAGATGGCTCGGGTTGTTCGCGAGCGTCACGAGGATCTGCTTGCCGTCGGCCGCGCGATACGTCCCCGACGCGCCCTTGTGATACTTGACGTCGCCGGTGACGTCGCCTTCGCCTTGGACGCCGCGTGCTTCGGCCTGCTCGAATTCAAGCAGCACCTCTTCGTACGGGCGGTCGACGACGTGCGTGATGACCGACAGCCGGCCGCGATGCGCCATGCCGATGTCGACTTCGCCGACGCCGTCCGCGCCGAGCAGATCGAGAAGCTCCTCGAGCATCGGTACCATCGCGTCGAGGCCCTCTATAGAGAAGGTCTTCTGGCCGAGAAACGCTTTGCGGAGATAACGCTCGAACGCCTCGACGCGGCTGAGCCGCTCGATGAGCCGCAGGCGATGCTCCTTCGACACGGGCGCGAGGTGCGCGCCGGATTCTATCTGCTTGCGGAGCCACGAGCGCTGCTCGTGCTTCGTGATGTGCTCGATCTCGTAAGCGATGGTCGAGCAGTAGATCGATCGCAGCCGTTCGAGGACCTCCGCGAGATTGTTGCCCGGCGTGTAGACGCGTAGCGCGCCCGCCGGCACCGCCTTCATGAGCTCCGGCGTGAGATCGAGCGTCGCGGGGTCGAGCGCGGGATCCGTCGGATGCCGGACGTCGAGCGGGTCGAGCCGCGCGATGATGTGCCCGTGGTTGCGATAGCGCGAGACGAGCGACGCGCCGGCTGCGGCTGCGCGCATGAGATCGAAGTCCGCGACCGACGTCGCGCTCTTGCGAGCGTCGGCCGCCGGCACCGCCGTCGCGAGCGCCATCGGCGCGTTCAGGCCGAGATCGTGGAAGACGGTCTCGTAGAAATCTCCGCCGCCGGCGAGTAGCTGCTCGATGCGTCGCAGGAACTCGCCGCTCTCCGCGCCTTGGATGACGCGGTGATCGTACGTGCTCGTCAGCGTCATCACTTTCGCGACGCCGATGCTCTTGAGCGTCGCTTCGGGCGCGCCGCCGAGACCCGGCGGATAACCGATGGCGCCTGCGGCGACGATCGTGCCCTGCCCCGGCATCAGCCGGGGCACCGAGGCGACGGTACCGATGCCGCCCGGATTTGTCAACGTCATCGTCGCGCCGCCGACCTCCGGTGGCGTCAGCGTGTTCGTCCGCGCTTTGGCGACGAGCGTTTCGTACATCGCGTGAAACGTCTTGAAATCGAGCGCCGCGGCGTCATGTATGACCGGCACGATGAGGAAGCGGCTGCCGTCCTTGCGCTGCATGTCGACGGCGATGCCGAGGTGAACGCCGCGCGTCACGCGTTCGGGACCGGCTTCGCCGCGACGGAACGACGTCGCCATCGACGGCACGTCGCCGGCGGCCTTGACGATCGCGAACGCGATGAGATGCGTGAACGATATCTTCTCGGATCTGCGTTGCGCGGCGAGCGCGGCGTTGAGCTCGCGCCGACGCGCGTCCATCACGTCGACCGCGAACGAGCGGAAGCTCGTCGCCGTCGGGATGGCGACGCTCTGCTCCATATACGATGCGAGCGATGCGGCCGGCCCCTTGAGCGGCGTCAACGTCGCGTCGGCCGGCGCCGGCGCGACCGGCGGGGACGAGCGACCATCGGCGGCACCGGCGACGTCGTCTCGTCTCAGCGCTCCGCCGGGACCCGAACCGGTCGCGCCGCTCACGTCGACGCTCTTGACGTATGCGAGCCGTTTGGCGAGCGGAGACGCACTGTTGGGAACGACGATCGACCTCGCGGCCGAGCCGCCCGCAGTGGCGGGCGCCGGTACGACAGCGGCAGGCGAACCGGAGGGCGGCTTGTGGACGTCGGCCGCCTCACCGGCGCCCGACGTATCGATCTCAGCGAGAAGCGCGCCGACCGGCACGGTTGCTCCGTCGGCGACGACGATCCGCGCGAGCGTGCCCGATGCGGGCGCCGGAACTTCTACATCGACCTTGTCGGTCGTGACGTCGACGAGCGGCTCGCCTTCGGCGATGCGATCGCCCACAGCCTTGCGCCAACCCGTCACCGAGCCTTCGCTGACGGACTCACCCATCTCGGGAAGGATGACCTTGATCAACGTTTCGGGCACGCGCGAACCTCGATGACGCACGGAATCATGCGGCTCGTGGGCTTCCGCGCTCGGCGCTGACCGCCCTGGCTGCCCGACGCCGCGCCGCTACTTAAAGCACGAGCGCGACGTCTAGAGACGCGCGCGCAACGAACGCATCCACTCCGACATCTGCGGGTTGACGTGATCGGCGTCAGGATCGCCGCCCTTCGGTTCGGGCGTCGTGTAGAGGACGACGACGTAGGTCTTGCCCTGCGCGGTCTTGAGGATGCCCGCATCGTGCGATAGATCCGATGTCTCGCCGGTCTTGTGCATGAAGACGTCGCCTTCGCGCAGCGCCGGCACGAGCTTGTCGTTGTGCACGCAGCGATGCAATATCTCGCGCTGCCGCGCGGCAGCGGGCACGGCATCGGTCGCGATGAGCGTCAACAATACGCCGATCTCGCGCGGCGGCAAACGGTTGCGGCCGGTCATCTCCGAGTCGATTATGAGCGGGTCCGATCCCGACAGCTTGCGCCCGAGAACGAACATCGGTAAGCCGAGCTCGTGCATGTACGACGTGACGCGTTCGCGTCGCAGCACGTCGAAGAGCTGATTCGTCGCGACGTTGTCGGAGTGCGTGATCATTCGCTCGACGAGGTCGCCCACCGTCGCCCTCGAGCCCGCGGGAAACGGCGACTCGCCCCAGGTCGTCGTCTGATTCGATTCCGTGACGGTGACGACATCGTCGAGTCGAAGCTCGCCCGCTTCGGCTTGCCGGAACGCCTCGGCCATGATCGGCACTTTGATGACGCTCGCAGGGTAGATGATCTCGTCGGCGCGGTACGCGCCAAAACGCATCGCGTCAAGATCCGCGACGTATGCGTAGCCGGCTTGCGCGAGCGCGGACGCTTCGAGCGCGTCGAGGATCGCGCGATCGAGGTCTGCATCCTGGACCGGTTGCGATCGCCGTTCCGGCATCACGATCTCTTCGCGGCCCAAGCGACGGCGTCGAAGGTGTCGTCGAAGACGAGGCCGAGGTGGACCCACAGCACCTTCGTATTCCACTGGACGTGCGCCGTATAGTGCTGCACGCCCGGTAGGCCGGTCGTCGTATCGAATTCTGCGGTGCCGGTCAACGCCATGTCGGCGGTCTTGAAGCCTTTTGCTGCGAGGTCGGGTGCGACATCGACCCTGCCGGCGCCCTTGACCGCGATGACGGCGATCCTGTGGCCCTGTCGGATATCGAGCTTCTCGAGCGTGTCGGTGTACGTCATCGCACCATGACCGAGATCGCGATCGACGAGGATATTTCGTGTAATGGTCCACGATTGTCCGACTGCGACCGGCGTCGACGGGAATTCGCACAACGCGCCCGCGCCGGCGTCGTAGAGCGGTTCGTCGGCCGGAGTGCGCCGCCCGTTCGGCGCGATCGTTCCTTTATATGTGCTCGCGCGCTTCATGACCGACGTGTCCTTGCTCTGCAGGCCGCCGTAGTGCCGGACGTCGACGGTCGATCCGTCGACGCCGCCGCCTTGCCCGGCGTTGAGGTCGGTCGTGCGGTCCTCGAGGATGGTGACCGGGTCGGCCTTCGAGCCCGCAAGCTTCTTGTAGATGCCGGCCAAGTCGTTCGCTATGACGTGCGACATATGCACTTCTTCGGTGTAGTGCGTCGACGGGTCAACGCGCCACGCGAGTATCGTCGGCGACCCGGCCGGAGCAGGCGTGGAAGAAGAAGGGAACGGCGAAGGCGAGGGAGCGCCCGCCCGCGCGGCGGCAGCGCACGCGATGAGCGCACACAAAAGCGGCGGTGCGTGTCGGATATAAGGCATCGGGTGTTCCTGACGAGAAATCGGCGCATCGATGCGCACGCCGTTCGTTCTCTTGTCAGCCGCTTCGGTCATGCTCGCGGGTGCGGCGTTTCCACAACCCGCGGGCTGGCCCACCGTAACGGTGGTCACGGACACCTCGGAGCCGCTCGGTCCGGGCGTGACCTACGAGCGGTGGGCATTGACGACCTCCGCCGGCCCGATCGTCGTCTACGTCACGACGGTCGATCTTCGCGATCCCCATGTGGCGCTCGGCGTGGCGACCCATCACGACGTCATCGCCGGCACCGACGAGGCGCTGACGTCGATGATGGATCGCGCTCGCGCCGAAGCGGCCATCAACGCCGACTACTTCGACATCGGCGGCTCGGGGGCGCCGCTCAACGTCGTCGCTGCCGGCGGCCGGCTCTTGCATCAGCCGGACGGTGCCGCAGCGCTTGTCGTCGATCAGGACGGTCACGTGACGCTCGGACCGGTGACGCTCCAGGCGACGCTCACTGACGCGGCGGGGTCATCGCTGCCCGTGAACGCCGTCAACGATTGGGGCGTCGATGACGGTCTGTCGCTCATCACGCCGGAATTCGGAGCGGATGCGGGTTCCGATCTCGAGATCGTTCTCGCGCCGAGCGGGCCCGCGTCGTACAAGGTCGTGGCCGCCGTCTTCGGCGCTTCGCACCTGCTGCCGCTGACGCGAGGAGAGTTCGGTCTCGTCGCGCGCGGCGCCGAGCAGGTAGGACGGCTCTCGCCGTTCGCGCCCGGCGACTCCGTCGCGCTTGCGTTCGCGAGCACGCCGTCATCGATCGTGTCGGCTGTCGGCGGCGGGCCGCTCCTTCTGCGCGGCGGTTCCGTGGTGAATGACGCTTCCGCACCTGCGCCTCAGGAAGCGAACGTCCGCTACCCGGTGACCGGCGCGGGCGTGTCAGCCGACGGCTCGACGCTTTGGCTCGTCGCGGTCGACGGTCGAGCGCCGGCGAGATCGATCGGGATAACCCGGCCGATGCTCGGCGCGCTGCTCGCATCGCTCGGCGCAAGCGACGCGATGGCCTTCGACAGCGGCGGCTCGACCGAGATGGCGATCCGCCACCTCGGCGATACGGCGTCATCGGTCGCGAACGTGCCGTCGGACGGGCGCGAACGATCGATCGCCGATGCGCTGCTTGTCATCAATACCGCGGCACCGGGGCCTGCGACACAAGCACTCGTCCATACGGACGGCGCGCTCAGCGCGGTGCTTGTCGGCAGTCACCTACGATTGTCCGCCGCCGCCGTCGACGCGGGATTGCAGCCCGTCGCCGTGACGGAAAAGTCCGCCAGCTTCGCATCGGACGCACCCGCGATCGCGACGATCGACGGCGACGGCGTTCTCAGCGCGATCGCGTCGGGGCGGGTCGACGTGAGCGCTCGGATAGGCGCCGTCGCGTCGTCGCCGCAGCCGATCGACGTCGTCGCGGCGCCGGACGCCGTCGCGATAACCGGCTACGACCGCGTCATCGAATCAGGGGCTACAGTCCGACTGTCGATCTTGGCGACGCTCAAGGACGGCCGGACCGTCGCCGTCGACTCGAACGCGGTTTCGTGGGCTTCCACCGGTGACGGGAAGGTCGGCGGTGACGGCACGTTCACCGGCGGCGCGGCGGCCGGCGTCGCGAGCGTGACGGCGCGCGTCGGATCGACGAGCGTGACGCTGCCCGTGTTTGTCGGCGAGCATTCGGTCATGCTCGATGCGTTCGTCGATCCGAAATCGCCTACCACGTGGCAGTTCTCGGGGAGTCCGCGGAGCGTGAGCGGAGGCGTCGATCGCGCGCTTGCACCGGATCGATCGTCGGGGCTCCATCTCTCGTACGTGTTCACACAAGGCGGCGCGACGAGGGCGGCCTATGCGAATGCAGTGCTGGCGGTGCCGGGTCAACCGCTCGCGTTCTCCATCGACGTCTACGGCGACACCGAAGGCGAGTGGTTGCGCGGCGGCTATCGAAATGCGGATGGGATCGTCGATTCGTTGACGCTCGCGCGACACGTCGACTGGCGCGGTTGGAAGACGATCCGCGTCGACGTGCCCGCGACCGCACGCTGGCCGATCGTATGGACGCGCTTCTACGCTGTCGAGTCGCGGGCTGACGCGATCGAGGCAGGTGATCTTTGGTTCAGGAACTTCGCGGCTATCGAGGCGGGTCCGGGCGCGGCGCCGAGCCCGTCGCCGGTGCCGTCACCGTCGTCTTGATCGCGACCGTCTCCGTCTCGAGAAATCCGATCGTCTTGTCCTTGACCGTTCGGATGAGCCTGTTGTGGACGGTGTACGACTCGCTCGTCATCGTTCCCACGGTCCTGTCGTAGCGCGCCGTACCCGAGATCCCGATCGCGCCTGGCAGAAGCCGCGGCAAATTGTATTCCATTCCGCTGATGACGCCCGACCCTTTGATCGCGACATCGACGAAGCGGCCGTCGACCTTGACGATCGTGTGATCGATGGTCGCGGTGCCGCTCCCGAGCGTCGTGATGACGGGGAGCCGCGTACGCCACGTCTGGCCGACGCATACGCGCCCTTCCGGCAGATCGACCATCCCGGCCTCTTCGAGGTCGAGGACGCTCGCGGGCACAGCCGTGTTGCGCGGCGTCACCGTCGTCGAGATCTGATCGACTTCGTTCGTCGTGCGATGACGCGGCACGTCGGTCGCCGTCGCTTGCAGCGAGCCGCGAAGATTCATGAGATGATGCGGCGCTTGCGTGACGGTCGTCTCGGCGACGAGCTTCGTGCGCTTGTCTTCGTCGATGACGACGCCACTGCGCCGGAACGATTCGAGTTTGTCGGGCGGCAACACCCAGTTGACGTGATCGTCGTACAGCGATCGCTCGACGACACGAGAGCCGGCGTGCAGGTCAAGGACGAGCGCAATGGCGCAGGCCGTCAGAAGCATATACGGACAATATCGACATCTGCGGGGATTCGCCTGGCGCGACGCGCAACACGACCGCGATGGAACGGCCCGGCCGGAACGACTTATGTCCTTGTGGGAGCGGACGCAAGCACAAGCGTTGCTGCCTGCCGCACGAGGCCGAGCGCCGGAAATTCGCGGTTTTGCTCGAGTCGACGGCCCTGCCGCTCCTGACGCGCCTCGCTCGTTTCGCAGAGTCCGCTGCGGAAGGCGGCCTCGAGACCGTCGCTCGAGACGAGTTCCCGTTTTGGAAGGGCCGGCTCGACAAGGCGCAAGGGGCGCGGGTCGTCGATTTTCTCATGTTCGACTACCGGCCGCGGCATTTCGGGCGGCGCACCGTCGAGCAGTTCGCGGTCGAGGTCGCTTCCGGACTCGATCCGGCCGCGCGCGAAATGCTTTCTGCCTGGGTCGATGCGCCGCGCTCGCTCGTCCAAACCGAGGAGTGGTCCGGCGGCTTCACGACGTGTGTCGACAGTCTCGATGAAAACGTCGTACCGTTCGACGTATTCGATGTCCAAGTCGAGTGGCGGCCGGCACCGAGAGAAACCGCCGCTCTGCGCGCGCTCGCGGTCGGCGGGCTTTTCATCTGCGCGGGGCGACCTATCGAATTCGCGGGCCGGTCAGCGTCGGACGTCGCGGACGCGATGCGCCGTCGTCATCTCGACTACGTCCGCACGCAGCGTATCGTCAGCCTCGGCGATTTCTTAAAAGCGAGTCCGAAGGCGTTCGACGAGGAAGCCGCGCGACCACCCGCGATCTCGACAATCGTGCTTCCAGGTGCCTGAATCGAAGGATAGCCGGCTCTCGCCGGACGGCTCGCGGCCTTCAGCTGCGGGGACGAAATGGGCCGTGACGTCGCCGCATGCCGCCGCGACAATGGCTGGAGCATCGGTGCTCGACGCAGGAGGCACGGCGGCCGATGCCGCCGTCGCGGTCGGCTCGACGCTGAGCGTCGTCTATCCGCACATGACCGGGATCGGCGGCGACCTCTTCGCGTTGTATTTCGATGCCGCGTCGGGTTCCGTCTATTCGTACGATGGATCGGGTGCTGCGGGCGCTCTCGCCACGCACGAATTCTTCGAGAGATCAGGTTTCGCGGCGATACCTGAGCGCGGTCCCGCCGCGGCGCTCACCGTACCCGGCGCGGTCGACGCTTGGTTCGCGCTGCGCGAGCGCTTCGGCTCCATGGAGATGTCGCGCCTCGTCGCGCCGGGCGTCGCGCTCGCCCGCGACGGTGCGCCGGTCGCTCGCAGCGTGGCGCGAGCGCTGATCGAGGAACGCGAGCTTCTCGAAGCCGACGAGGGCGCGCGCACCGCGTACGGTTCCGGCAGATCCGAGTCCGCGTTGCTCGTGCAGCCTGCGCTTGCGCGGACGCTCGAGAACATCGGATCGCGTGGTCGCGATTGGTTTTACGCAGGTGAGGGCGCCGCTGCGATAGACCGGTACTGCGCGCGCATCGGTAGCCCGCTGCGTGCGCCGGATCTCGCCGCGCATCGCGGCGCGTGGGTAGAGCCGATCCGGGCCGGCTTCTTCGGCTTCGATTCGGTGACGACGGCGCCGCCGAGCCAAGGCCTCGCGCTCCTCATCGCGCAGTCGATCTACGAAGAGTTCGCGGGC
>JANWLL010000092.1 GCA_025450855.1 Vulcanimicrobiia bacterium | reverse complement strand
CGACCTATGAAGCGCTCAACGTCACCTCGTTGCAGCGGGCGGTGAAGCTCGTCTTCGCCGGCAAGGCCGAGGTCCTCCACAATCACGAGAAGCTGCTCCGCGCCGCGACGTTCGAGATGCGGATGCCGTCGATCATCCGCATGCTCTACTACATCCGCCGGCCGCGTCAGCAAGTCGCGCTGACGAAGAAGAACGTCCTCTTGCGCGATGATTACCGCTGCCAGTACTGCGGCACGAAGGGTGAAGGCCCGATGACGGTCGACCACGTCATCCCGAAGAGCACCGGCGGTCCGTCGACGTGGGAGAATCTCGTCTGCGCGTGCCTCATGTGCAATAACCGCAAGAACAACCGGACGCCGCAGGACGCGAACCTGCACTTGATGCGTAAGCCGCGCACGCCGAAGTACATCCCGTGGATCCAAGTGAAGCGCCACACGCTGCCCGGCGAGTGGTATAAGTTCCTATTCCTCTACGACGTGTCGATCGAAGAGCGCATCGAGACCTGAAATCGATAGAGCCGGGGAGCGATCGAGATTCATCTCAACCGCCGCGGTCTTGCCAAGCAGGATCGACGGATGAATCACTTCGCTGTTACGCGTGCGGTTCGACTCGCATGATAAACAGGCTCGCGAAGGTCTTCTGCGCGGACTGCCACCGTCTCGTCGCCAACTGCTGCGGCGACTGACGTGCGCCGGCAGGAGCCGCCTTCCCCGACTCTCCTCAACCTTTTTGAGCTGGGTCGTATTGCCGTCGTAGGTGCGGTGATCGGCTTTCTCTGCGGGTTGGCGATCGGTGTGACCTTGGTTGGATCGACAGCGATCGCGTCAAGCGAGGCGCAACGTCAACTGGCTTCGGATGCCCTTCGAAGCGGCGGCCTGCTTGGCGCGATCTATCTGCCGGCGGCGGTCCTGTTCCTCGCACCGAGAAAGGTCGATGCGAGGCTCGTCGGCGTGGCGTGCGTCGCGGCGATCGTCTTCGGTATCGTCGGAGATGCAGCGATGGGTCCGTGGGCGCCGCCCTCGGTCGCCGCCTCGTTCGGCTTCTGGTTGACGATTTTCGCCATCTATCAGCGTGACCACAGGAGCAAGTCTGCCGGTCGCGGGTCCTTGCTGCCGTAGCGAGTGCTGGGCTGTTTCGCGTTTCCCGTCATGCCTGTCTAGCGCACCAGGCGCCTATCATCGAGATCCACGCGATGACTGCGTTGTCGCGCTGCATCTCATCCAGCGTCCGAGCCGCTAGCGTGGCTAGGTCGCCGACCGCTTCGAGAAGCGGGTTCGCCGGATCGATGTGCGGCAGAACGCTTTTCACAGTGTCCGTGAGCCAGCGCGAGAACTCCGCCTCGGCGCCGAGCAGCGTTTCCATATGCAGGACCGGTAGCGGCAAGCCGGCGCCTTCAAAGACACCTCGAAGCGCGTATCCCATCTCTATATTGGCGCCGGTGGCGACGAAGGCCGCGCGCATTAGACGCACCGCCGCGCCCGTGAGGGGCAGCGACGCGGTACGGCTTAGGAACGACTCCCACGAGACTTCGTGGAATGCGACGGCGCCACCGGGCCGAACCATAGCCGAAGCAGCGCGTACCACCGCGATCGGATCGGGCACGAACATCAAGATCCATCGTCCGACCGCAGCGTCGAAGAGGCGCTCGCCCGCGACTTCGGCGACATCGCCCTGACGGAACGTCACGTTGCGCAACCCGGCTTGCGCGCAACGCTCGCGAGCCCGCTGGATCGAACCCTCGTGCCGCTCGAAGCCGACGACCTCACCACTGGGTCCCACCAAGTTGGCGACGAGCATCGCGACGTCGCCCGCTCCTGAACCAAGGTCCAACACACGCTGGCCTGGTCCGATGCCTGCAGCTCTGAAGAGCCGTTCGGTTATAGGATTAAAGATCGCCGCTTGGCGCGCGAGGCGCTCGTGTTCGGCGTCCGTATTGCCGAGCGTGTATCCGCCGGCCGGCGACTTATCGGCCATGAGGCCGCGGTTTGCGCTGCACTTCTTCGACGCCTTCAGCCCAGCGCGAAAACAACTTTACCGAAGTTCACGTTTGACGCGACGAGCTCGTGGGCTGCAGCCGCGTGGTCGAGCCGGAATGTCGTGTCGATCTGTACGCGAATCGCGCCGTTAGCGAGCAACGGCATAACATCGTGCTCGAAGGCGCGCGTCGCTTCGACCTTCTCGTCGAACGGGCGAGCGCGAAGCATCGTGCCGTTGATGCGAAGGCGCTTCGTCATGAGCGTGCGCAATGGAAGTGAAGCCGAGGCGCCGCCGAGCGTCGAGACGACGATCAGCCTGCCGCGCGTCCGAAGCGCCTTGAGGTTCTGTTCCAAGTACGGCGCGCCGACGAAGTCGATGACGACGTCGATGTCGTGCGCGACGTGGTCGAACGGCGCTGACGCGGGGTCGATCGCGACGTCAAGACCGAGGGCTTTCGCCTTCTCGAGTTTATCGGCCGTGCGCGAGGTGCCGAACACCATACAATCGCGGGCCTTCGCGAGCTGCAGCGCAGCGATGCCGACGCCCGAGCCGACAGCGTGGATCAGGACGCGTTCGCTCCGTGCCAGCGCCCCCTGCGTGTAGAGGGCGTCATGCGCGGTGATGTACGCTTCGGGGATCGCTCCGGCGTCGATGTCGTCGACCGCGTCGGGCACGAGCAGCGATAGGTGCTCGCGCGTTACCAGGTACTCCGCCTGCGCGCCGCCGCCGACGAGCCCGAAGACTCGTTGACCGACTTTACGCGTGGAGACGTCCGGGCCGATCGCTTCGACGACGCCGGCATATTCGAGTCCGGGGATGTCCTGCGGGGAGTCGGGCGGCGCGGGATAATGGCCCTCTCGCTGCATGATGTCGGCTCGGTTGACGCCGGCAGCGCGGACGCGCACGAGGACCTCGTCGCCGCGAGGCTGGGGTTTCGGGCGGTCGACGACGGACAAGACGTCGGGTCCGCCGGGTCGCGTGATGACGAGCGCCTTCATGCTAGGCCGCGGCGGTCGAGATGAATCTCGACCGCTCCCTTAACATCGGCAAAGGTCGACGGGTCGTATTTCAAAAATTCACCATAGTAATGGCACGCCGACGTCTGCTCCCCGCCTGCCGCCACTTCTGGGAGTTCTGGTAGTCCCACCGGCTCGCGATTTCCGATTTCCGTTCGCGACCCTGTGAGGATCCACCGACCGTGCCTCGTCCGAGCCAACACAAGACCCCGTATTTCGACGCGCTCCGGGATTACGTCGATTCCGGCACGCATTCGTTCCACACGCCCGGCCACAAGCAGGGCGTCGGCATGCACAAGCGGCTGCGCGACTTCATCGGCGACAACGTCCTGTCGATCGACCTGACGCAGATCCGCGGCCTCGACGATCTCAACCAGCCCGAAGGCCCGATCCTCGAAGCGATGCGTCTCGCCGCGCTTGCCTACGGCGCCGACTACTCGTACTTCCTGGTGAACGGCTCGACCGCCGGCAACCAGGCGATGCTCATGACCGCGCTGCGTCCTGACGACGCCGTACTGCTCCCGCGCAACAGCCATAAGTCGGCGACGAGTGCGCTCATCATGAGCGCGACCCGCCCGATCTACATGGCCCCCGAAGTCGACCACGATCTCCACGTCGACCACGCGGTGACGCCGGAGACCGTCGAGCGCTCGCTCGACGAGCATCCGGAAGCAAAAGCCGTTTTCGTGACGAGTCCGACCTATTACGGCGCGACCGCCGACCTCAAGGCCATCGAGCAGATCGTCCACGGACGCGGCAAGCTGTTGCTCGTCGACGAGGCATGGGGGCCGCACCTCCATTTCCACCCCGAGCTTCCACCTTCGGCGACGTCGGTCGGTGCGGACGCGTGCGTCAACTCGACGCACAAGCTGCTTGCCGGCATGAGCCAGGCGTCGATGCTCCATACGGTCGGGCCGCGCATCGACCAAGGCCGGTTGCGGAGCACGCTGCGCATCTTCCAAAGCACGAGCCCGCAGCTCGTGCTGCTCGCGTCGCTCGACGTCTGTCGCATGCAGATGGCGACCGAAGGCAGAGCGCTGTTGACGGGTGCGCTTGCCCTTGCGCGCGACGTCCGCCGACGCCTCAACGAGATCCCTGGCGTCTACTGCATGGGACCGGATCAGATCGGCAAGCCCGGCGTCGCGGGATACGACGAAACGCGTATCGTCATCACCGTCAAAGACCTCGGCTACACAGGGTACGAGGCCGAGCGCATCTTGCGTTTGCGCTACAACGTCCAGGTCGAACTCGCCGACCTCTTCAACGTCGTCGCGCTCGTGACGCTCGGCGACACGAAAGAATCGATCGACGCGCTCGTCAACGCAGTGCAAGAGCTCGCACGCGAGGACCGTCCTATCGACATCTATTCACCGACGGGCGTCCTCGAGAAACGCCTCAAAAGAGGTTCGTATAAGATCCCGCCGATACCCGAACTCGTCGTGACTCCGCGGGAGGCGTTCCTGCGCGATTACGTCGAAGTCCCGTTCAAGAAAAGCGCTGGGCGCGTTTGTGCGGAGGTGGTAACGCCGTACCCCCCAGGGATCCCGATCCTTTGTCCGGGGGAACGGATCACGCAAGAGACGATAGAATATCTCCGGTTGGAGCTCAAAGCCGGCGTCCACATCCAAGGGCCTGTGGACAAGAAACTGGGCATGATCAGGGTGCTTCCTTGATCGGCCCGCGTCACATGAGGTGACTACTTGAAAGAGGACCTAGCCCAGATCCCGTCGGGCGAATGGGAACTCGACGCCCTGCTCGACATCTTCCCTCCGGCCATCCGACAGGCACTCGTCCACCTCCCGAACCTCCACGATCTCATCGAAGTCATCCTCGATCTCGGGCGGCTTCCCGAAGCGCGCTTCCCGAACGACTATTGCTATCTCGCGCAGACGCCGGTGACCGCCGACGACATCGCGGCGGTCGTCGCGAAAGTCGGCGAGTTCGGCAAAGACAACCGCGCGGGCATCGAGCAGACGCTCCACCGCATCTCGTGCCTGCGCAATCGGAGCGGCAAGATCATCGGCCTCACGTGCCGCGTCGGGCGCGCGGTCTACGGCACGATCGACATCATCCTCGACGTCGTTCGCTCGGGCAAGTCGATCCTGCTCCTCGGCAAGCCCGGCGTCGGCAAGACGACGATGCTCCGCGAGGTCGCGCGCGTGCTTTCGGGCGATCTTCGCAAGCGCGTCGTCATCGTCGACACGAGCAACGAGATCGCGGGCGACGGCGACGTGCCGCACGCGGGGATCGGCCACGCGCGGCGTCTCCAAGTGGACGTGCCGATCAATCAGCATGCGGTCATGATCGAAGCGGTCGAGAACCACATGCCCGAAGTCATCGTCATCGACGAGATCGGCACTGAAGCCGAGGCGTTAGCGGCGCGGACGATCGCCGAGCGCGGCGTCCAGCTCATCGGCACCGCGCACGGCATCGATCTTGATAACCTGCTCGTCAACCCGACGCTCTCAGATCTCGTCGGCGGCATCGGTGCCGTGACGCTTTCGGATGAAGAAGCGAAGCGGCGCGGCACGCGCAAGACCGTGCT
>JANWLL010000091.1 GCA_025450855.1 Vulcanimicrobiia bacterium | reverse complement strand
CGTTAGCTGGCACCCGTGCCCGATGGAGCCCGGACTTTCCTCGGCGTTCGGCCGCGATCGTCCAGCGCGCTCGGCGACGTCATCATACCACAAAGGTCGGCGCTTTCGCGCAGTCGTAGCCTCGCGCGGGGCTCGCCATCTTCCTTAGAAAGGCCCGTTTGAGTGCGACGACGGTCAGCTGCGGCGGCATTCGCCGCTTTTCTCATGATTTGCGGTGGTGCTGCTGCGCTCGCATCGGCGCCTCCATCGCCGAGCCCAAGCCCGGTTCCGAGCCCGACGGCGACCGCATCGCCCGGTCACGCCAACGGCACGGTTCAGACGACGATCGTGCCGATAATTCCGGCGCCCGGCAGCGACGAGGCTCAAATGCCGTACGACCGCTTTACGACCGGTGCGTCGCCGCAGCCCGGTCTATTCAAGGTCTGGCGCAAAGCGGGCCAAGTGTTCTTCGAGCTGTCGAGCGATCAGTTCGATAAGCCGTACCTGCTCGTTCCGATACTCTCGAGCGGCCTCGGCGGCGGTCTTTTCTCCGGCATCGACTTCGATCCGATACTCGTCCAGTTCCATCGCAACGGCCCGACGGTCTATACGACGGAGCAAAACTCGCACGCCACCGCGCGAGCCAATACACCCGCTGCGCTTGCGGTCGCGCTTTCATACCCGCAATCGGTCGTCGACGCGTCGCCGATCACTGCGATCAGTAGAGACAACGGCGACGTCGTTTTCGGCGCGACCGTCTTCCTCACCGACCTGCTCGATCTCACCGACATCATCAACCCGCAGGGCGGCATCTCGTTCGGGCCAGTCGCGCGGTATCACCTCGATTCGCGCCTGAGCTACTTCGGCCCGACGAAGTCGTTCCCGAAGAACGTCGACCTCGAATCCGATCTGACGATGTCGTCGTTCAACGCCGGTTCGACGGACACGGTGCCCGATTCTCGCAGCTTGTTCTTGCGCGTCCATTATTCGATCGTCGAGCTGCCGAACGACGGTTACAAGCCGCGCTACGCGGACGATCGCATGGGGTACTTCATCACGGCGATGCGGCAGTACGACGATCCAGAGACGCAGACGAGCTTCGTCCGCTACATCGACCGCTGGAACATCCAGAAGACCGATCCGCGTGCGCGCGTATCGGCGGCGAAGAACCCGATCGTCTACTACCTTTCGAACGACATCCCGTACAAGTACCGCGCGCCCATCCGCGAGGCGCTGCTGACGTGGAACAAGGCGTTCGCCGCGATCGGCATAACGAACGCGATCGTCGTGCGCCAACAGCCGAACGATCCGTCCTGGGATCCCGACGACGCGCGGTACTCGGTCGTCCGTTGGGTAGTCAGTCCCTACGACGCCTTTGCCTACGGCCCGTCCTTTGCCGATCCGCGCACGGGTGAGATATTCCGGGCGGACGTCATCATCGATGCGAACCTCGTGCGCTTCGGCGCGGACCAAGCCGCAAGTGTCGTCGATCCGACCATCGGTCTTTCGAACGCGCAACGGGCGCAGTGCGTCCTCCACGATTGCGATTACGGCTACGGCGAGTACGAGCAGGCCGCGTGGGCGGCGCTCGCGCTGTCAAATGAGAGCGGCTCGCGCTTCGGCGATCCGCCGCCGGAGAAATACGTCGACGGGTTCTTGCAATCGATCGTGCTCCACGAATCGGGTCACGATCTTGGGCTTCGCCACAACTTCGCCGCCTCGACCGTCTACTCGCACGCCCAGCTGCACTCGGCGGCCTTCACCGCGACGCACGGCCTCACAGGCTCGGTCATGGACTACACGCCCGTGAACCTCTCGCCGCACGGGCAGCCGCAAGGCCGATACTTCCAGACGATCCTCGGACCGTGGGACTACTTCAATATCAAGTACGGCTACGGCCAGTTCCCCGGCACGTCCCCGGCAGATGAGAAGACGGCGCTCTCGGCGCTCGCATCGCAGGCGTCTCGCCCGGATCTCGTCTTCGGCACCGATGAGGACGCCGAATGGTTCGACGGTTTCGCGTCCGACCCGCGCGTCGAACAGTTCGACTTGTCGAGCGACCCCCTCGCGTACGTCACGGATGAGTTCGCCATCGATCATCGCCTGCTCTCGACGATGGCGGCGCGGCTGCCGCTCAAGGGCCGAAGTTACGCCGACGTGCGCCGCGGGTTCATCATCTCGCTCGCCAATTCGTTTTCTGCCGCCTATCTCGCGACGCACTACATCGGTGGAGAATATTTCTCGCGCGCGCACCGCGGCGACCCGGGCAACCCCGTGCCCTTCACGCCCGTATCTCGTCAGATCGAGGAGCACGCATTCTCGCTGCTCGCGACGAACGTGTTCGACGACGATGCGCTCCGCTTTTCGCCGGATCTATTGAACCGGCTCGGCGACTCGCGCTTCGCTCACTGGGAGAGCGATCCGAACGCAGGGCTGCGGCTCGACTTCCCCGTCGAGGAATATGTCGAGAACAACCAGATCTTCTTGCTCAATCAGATGTGGCAGCCGACGGTGCTCGAACGTCTCGACTCGCTCGACGCGCGCTCCCCGAAACCCGGAGCGACGATGCGGCTCGCCGACCTCTTCGACTGGTGCGATGAGGCGATCTGGGGCGACCTCGCCAGTCGCGGCACGACGACGGTCCCCGAGGTGCATCGCGTGCTGCAGCTGCGCTATGCGGATCTGCTCGCGCACGTCATGCTGAGGCCCGATCCGGGCACACCGCTCGACGCGAGCGGTCTGGCACGCCATCACCTCGCGGACCTGGAGACCCGTCTCGATGCCGTCCTCGCCCGCGGCGGCTACGACGAGGCGACGACGGCGAACTTCGAGCAAGCCCGGGCGATCGTAAGCCGGGCGCTCTCCGCGACGACGGTCATGCCGGCCATGTAATCGTAGGTTGTCGGAAGGTCGACCGCTCCCCAGGGTCACTATAGGCAGGGATTTGGTTTAGGTCTCATATATTGAGGCTGAAAATGCGCATCGCGATCATCGGCGGCGGTCCGGCGGGGCTCTATTTCTCGCTCCTGATGAAGCGAGCCGATGAATCGCATATCGTCGACGTCTTCGAGCGCAACCGGCCCGACGACACGTTCGGCTGGGGCGTCGTCTTCTCGGATCAGACGCTGGGCAATCTCGCCGCCGCCGATCCGAAGACCCATCAGCGCATCGTCGATGAATTCATCCATTGGGATGACATCGACATCCATTTCCGCGGACAGGTCATGCGTTCGGGCGGTCATGGGTTCTGCGGCATCGCGCGCAAGAAGCTCCTCAACATCCTCCAAGAGCGCGCGCGAGAGCTTGGCGTCGGCCTCCAATTCCAGCGCGAGATCGCCGAAGACGAGAACCTCGCGAAGACGTACGACGTCGTCATCGTCGCCGACGGGTCGAACAGCGTGATCCGCCGGCAGCATGCGGCGGACTTTCAGACCCAGCTCGACGAGCGGCGCTGCCGCTACGTCTGGCTCGGCACCCGACACCTCTTCGACGCCTTCACGTTCGTCTTCGAGGAGACGCCAGCCGGTTGGTTCCAAGTCCACGCCTACCGCTTCGACAAAGACACGAGCACCGTCATCGTCGAGTGCCGCGAAGAGACGTGGAAGAAAGCCGGCCTCGACGGCAAGACTGTCGCCGAGACGGTCGCGTTTTGCGAGGACCTGTTCGGGCGCTACATCGGCGGCGCCGAGCTTCTCAGCAACGCTTCGCATCTCTCATCGCCGTGGATCAAGTTCATCCGCGTCAGCAACGCGACGTGGCATCGCGGCAATACGGTCCTGCTCGGCGACTCGGCGCATACGGCGCACTTCTCGATCGGTTCGGGCACGAAGCTCGCCATGGAAGACGCGATCGTCCTCTCACGCGCGCTCGACGAGGCGCCCTCGATCGAGCGGGCATTCGAGATCTACGAGGACGAACGTCGAACCGAAGTCCTCAAGCTCCAAAGCGCGGCGCGCAACAGCATGGAATGGTTCGAGCACGTCTCTCGTTACACGACGCTCGATCCGACGCAGTTCGCGTACAGCCTGCTCACGCGCAGCCAGCGTTTCGGTCACGAGAACCTCCGGCTGCGCGACGCGGATTTCGTCCGCGGCGTCGAAGCGTGGATCGCCAACGTCTCTTCGAACGGCGCGCCGAAGCGCGAGACCAAGGCCAAACCCGCGCCGCCGATGTTCACGCCGTTCACACTCCGCGACCTCGAGCTCCGCAACCGCGTCGTCGTCTCGCCGATGGCGATGTACACCGCGATCGACGGGACGCCCGGCGATTTCTATCTCGTCCATCTCGGCGCGCGCGCGCAGGGCGGCGCGGGTCTCGTCTTCACCGAGATGACGAACGTCGCCGACGAAGCGAGAATATCGCCCGGTTGCGCCGGCATGTATAAGGAAGAGCACGTCGAGGCCTGGACGCGCATCGTCGACTTCGTCCACCGCTACACGCCCGCGAAGATCGCGCTGCAGCTCGGCCATGCAGGGCCGAAAGGATCGACCCAGCTCGGCTGGGAGGAGAGCGACGAGCCTCTCGAGTCGGGCAACTGGCCGCTCATCGCGCCGTCGGCGATGCGCTCCGGCCCGAACAATCAACTGCCTAAAGAGATGACGCGCGCCGATATGAATGTCGTCCGCGACCAATTCGTACGCGCGACCGAGATGGGCGAGGCATGCGGCTTCGACATGGTCGAGTTGCACTGCGCGCACGGCTACCTGTTCTCGAGCTTCATCACGCCGCTCTCGAATCGTCGGACCGACGAGTACGGCGGCTCGCTCGAAAACCGCATGCGTTATCCGCTCGAGGTCTTCCGCGCCATGCGCGCGGCGTGGCCGACGCACAAGCCGATGTCCGTCCGCATCTCGGCGACCGATTGGGTGCCCGGCGGCATCGCTCCGGAAGATTCGGTCGAGGTCGCTCGCATGTTCAAAGCGGCAGGCGCCGACCTCATCGACGTCTCGGCCGGCCAGACGTCGCGGCTCGCGCAGCCGGTCTACGGCCGCATGTTCCAGACGCCGTTCTCGGATCGCATCCGCAACGAGGTCGGCATCGCGACGATGGCGGTCGGGAACATCTTCGAACCCGACCACGTCAACAGCATCATCGCCGCCGGACGCGCCGACCTGTGCGCGCTCGCGCGCCCACATCTGGCCGACCCGTACTGGACGCTCCACGCGGCGGCGGCGCTCGGCTACTCCGACCAGCAGTGGCCGGTGCAATACCTTCAAGGCAAATCGCAGCTCGAGCGCACTCTCGCGCGCGCTGCTGCACCGGTAGGACCGATCTGATGGGTGGATTGTCAGGCCGCCACGCCTTCATCACGGGTGGTAGCGGAGGGATCGGTTCGGCAACGGCGCTCGCGCTCGCCGGCCACGGCGCGAATGTCACGCTCGCCGGCAGGGATCGCTCGCGGCTCGATCGCGCGGCGGAAGCGATCGGCTCCGCCTGCGTCGTCACGGTCGACGTCCGTGACGAGACGTCGGTGAAGCACGCGTTCGATCAGGCGAGGGAGAAGTTCGGCGACGTCGACATCCTCGTCAACGCCGCCGGCTACGCGCATAGCGCACCGGTGAAGCGCACGAGCCTCGACGCATGGCGCGAGGCGATCGAAGTCAACCTCACCGGCACGTTCCTCTGTTGCCGCGAAGCGGTTGGTCCGATGATCGATGCGCGCTACGGCCGGATCGTCAACGTCGCGAGCACCGCGGCGTTGCGCGGCTATCGCTACGTCGCCGCGTATTGCGCGGCGAAGCACGGGATCGTCGGCCTGACAAAGGCACTCGCGCTGGAATCCGCCGCCTCGAACGTCACCGTCAATGCCGTTTGCCCCGGTTACACGCAGACGCCCATGCTCGACGAGTCGATCGCGAACATCGTCGCGAAGACCGGCAAGTCCGCAGCCGAGGCTCGCGATGCGTTGCTCAAGGAGACGCCTCGCGGCATCTTCGTCCACCCGAGCGACGTCGCCGCCGCCGTCGCGTGGCTCTGCCTTCCCGGCGCCGAAGCGGTGACGGGTCAAGCGATCTCCGTCGACGGGGGAGAGCTCGCCGGATGAAGCACATGGAGTCGCTCGATCACGAATCGCGCGCTCGCCGCGACGACCATCAGGCGCTGCGGCTCTGGCTGCGCATCCTGTCGTGCTCGAATCTCATCGAGCAGCAGGTCCGGCGAGGCTTGCGCAGGGAGTTCCACACGACACTGCCCAGATTCGACTTCATGGCGCAGCTCGAACGCAATCCGGCGGGGCTGAAGATGGGCGAGATCTCCGAGCGCATGATGGTGACGGGCGGCAACGTCACGGGCATCGCGGACGAGCTCGAGGCCGCGGGTCTCGTCGCGCGGCATGCGGTGCGCGGCGATCGCCGCGCCTTCACCGTGAGGCTGACCAAAGCCGGCGAGCGCGCCTTCGCCGATATGGCGCGCGCGCACGAGCGATGGATCATCTCGCTGTTCTCGGGCCTGTCGAAGCGCGAGCAGTCGCAGCTGTTCGAACCGCTCGCGAAGCTGAAGCGCCACGCTGCATCGCGCAACGGGGAGCGAGCGGGATGAGCGGGCAGCAAGAACACGCCGGACAATTCACCTGGTCTGTCGACGACGCCGTCGAGACGATAACGCTCGACCGGCCCGAGCGCAAGAACGCGCTGACGTTCGAAGGCTACCACGCGCTGATCCAGGCGTTCCGATCGCTCGAGCATCTCAAGGACAAGGTCAAAGCCGTCGTGATCACGGGCGCCGGCGGAAATTTCTGCTCGGGCGGCGACGTCCACGAGATCATCGGTCCGCTGACGAAGTCGAAGCCGGACGAACTGCTGCGCTTCACGCAGATGACGGGCGAGCTCGTCAAGGCGATGCGCGCGTGCCCCCAACCCATCGTCGCTGCCATCGACGGAGCCTGCGCGGGCGCCGGCGCGATCCTCGCGATGGCATCGGATATGCGATTCGGCACCGCGCGTAGCAAGGTGGCGTTCCTTTTCGTCCGCGTCGGACTCGCCGGCGCCGACATGGGTGCGTGCAGCATCCTTCCCCGCATCATCGGGGCCGGCCGGGCGGCGGAACTGCTGTTCACCGGCCGCTCGATTCCCGGGGACGAGGCGCTCGCATGGGGATTCTACAATCGCCTATGCGAGCCGGGCGCGCTCCTCGCCGAAGCGGCCGGCTGCGCGCGCGAACTCGCCGCAGGACCGACGCTCGCGCATGCGGTGACGAAGAAGATGCTCCATCGCGAGTGGTCGATGGACATCGACGATGCGATCGACGAGGAGGCGCGCGAGCAGGCGCTGCTCATGGAGACGAACGATTTCCGGCGCGCCTTCGAGGCTTTCGCCGCCAAACGCTCCGTGCGATTCGAGGGCGACTGATGGCGGCAGCCGATCGCTTCGAGTGGCCGTGGCTCGACGAAGCGCATCGCAAATTGGCGAGCGGCGTCGAATCGTGGGCCGCGAAGGCGCTCGTCGACGGCGAAGAACCGGACGACATCGACGCTGCCGTCCGGCGGCTCGTCGAAGATCTCGGCCGCAACGGCTGGCTGCGCTACTGCGTCCCCGCCTCGCACGGGGGCGTCTTCCCGGCTGTGGACTGCAGATCGCTTTGCATCATCCGGGAGACGTTCGCATACCGCGACGCGCTCGCGGACTTCGCGTTCGCGCTCGAGGGCCTCGGGAGCTGCTCGATCGCGCTGCGCGGTAGCGCCGAGCAAAAGGACGCATACTTGCCGCGCATCGTGAACGGCACCGCGGTCGCGGCTTTCGCGCTCTCTGAGCCCGATGCCGGATCCGACGCGGCGGCGTTGACGACCACCGCTCGCCGAGACGGCGACGACTACGTCCTCGACGGCGTCAAGACGTGGACGTCGAACGGCGGCGCGGCCGATTTCTACGTGCTCTTCGCACGCGTCGGCGAGCAGCCCGGGAGCAAGGGCATCACGGCGTTCATCATCGACCGCGATACGCCCGGACTCGAAACCGAAGCCCGGATCCACGTGATGGCGCCCCACCCGCTTGCCACGATGCGACTGCGCGGCTGCCGCATCCCCGCATCCGCTCGGATCGGCGCCGAGGGCGACGGCTTCAAGGTCGCGATGGAGACGCTCGACCTCTTCCGGCCGTCCGTCGCCGCGGCAGCGCTCGGCTTCGCGCGTCGCGCACACGATGAAGCCGTGATGCGCGCACGGAGCCGTCGGATGTTCGGCCAGACCCTCGCCGACTTCCAGCTGACCCAGGCGGCGATCGGCGACATGGCCGCGCTCGTCGATGCGAGCGCGCTGCTCGTTTACCGCGCGGCTTGGCTGCGCGACACGGCGCAGCGACGAGTGACGAAAGAAGCTGCCATCGCGAAGATGTTCGCCACCGAAGCCGCGCAGAAGGTCATCGACCGCGCCGTGCAGATCCACGGCGGGCTAGGCGTCGTTCGAGGCAACGTCGTGGAGCGTCTTTACCGCGACATCCGTGCACTGCGCATCTATGAAGGGGCCACCGAAGTGCAGCAGCTCATCGTCGGGCGGCACGAGTTGGCCGACGACGGCCAGGCCGCAGGTCGATGATCCGGTCGGCGCACGTCGACACGTTCGCGCGCGACAATTTGCCGCCGCGTTCGCAGTGGCCCGAGATGCGCTTCGAATTGCCCGAACTGGAATACCCGGAACGGCTCAACTGCGGTGTCGAACTGCTCGACGTGCCCGCGCGCGGCAAGCACGGCGGGCGGCCCGCGATCATCACGCCGAACGAGCGCCTCACATATGCCGCGCTGCTCGAGCGAGCCGATCGCATCGCGCACGTCATCGTCGACGAGCTCGGCTGCGTACCCGGCTCGCGAGTGCTCCTGCGCGGTCCGAACGACGCGACGATGGTCGCTTCGTGGCTCGCCGTCATGAAAGCGGGCTGCATCGCGGTGACGACGATGCCGCTGCTGCGCGTGAAAGAGCTCACCGACGTCGTCGGCAAGGGGCGCGTCCGTGCCGCGATCTGTCAAGCAGGTCTTGCGGCCGATCTCGAGACGACAAAGGAGCGCTGCTCGGATCTCGAGCGGATCGTGTACTACGGTGACGGCGAGCCCGGAGCAAAGTCGCTCGAAACGGCGATGGCATCGAAGCCGGCATCGTTCAAAGCCGTCGACACGTCGGTCGATGACGTCTGCATGATCGCGTTCACCTCGGGGACGACCGGCGTGCCGAAGGGGACGATGCATTTCCATCGCGACGTCCTCGCCGTCTGCGACACCTTCTCGAAGCACGTGCTGCGGCCGGATGCGAACGACGTGTTCTGCGGCACGCCGCCGCTCGCGTTCACCTACGGCCTCGGCGGTGCGCTCCTTTTCCCGCTGCGCGCGGGAGCCGCGGCGCTTCAGCTCGAGAAGACGTCGCCCGAGCTGCTGCTCGAAGCGATCGCCCGATACAAGGCGACCGTGTGCTTCACCGCGCCGACGATGTATCGGGCGCTGACGCCGCTCGTCGGCAAGTCCGATATCGGGAGCTTGAAGAAATGCGTCTCCGCCGGCGAAGCGCTTCCCAGTGCGACGCGCTCGGCGTGGAAAGATGCGACAGGCATCGATATCATCGACGGCATAGGGTCGACGGAGATGCTCCACATCTTCATAGGCGCTTCGGGCGACGAGATACGAGCGGGCTCGACAGGCAAAGCGGTGCCCGGATACACCGCGTGCGTGCTCGACCAGGGCGGCAAGCTCGCGAAACCAGGCGTCGTCGGCCGGCTCGCCGTCAAGGGTCCGACCGGTTGCCGCTACCTCGCGGACGAACGGCAAAAGACGTACGTCGTCGGCGGCTGGAATCTCACCGGCGACGCGTATTCGATGGACGAGGACGGCTATTTCTGGTATCAGGCGCGCACGGACGATATGATCGTGTCGGCGGGCAACAACATCGCCGGTCCGGAAGTCGAGTTCGCACTGCTCGCTCATGCCGCGGTCCTCGAGTGCGCGGTCGTCGGCATTCCCGACGACAAGCGGGGGAGGATCGTCAAAGCGTACGTCGTGCTGCGAGAGAGTTCTCAGGCAAGCCCCGCGATGGTGAAAGAACTGCAAGATCACGTCAAGGCGACGATCGCGCCGTACAAGTATCCGCGTGCGGTCGAGTTCGTCAGCGCGCTGCCGCGGACAGCGACCGGGAAGCTGCAGCGCTTCAAGCTGCGCGAGGAGACACCCAAGTAGATGAAGGTCGTCGAGCCTGCCGGCTGGCCTCGAGGAGCCGGTTACTCACACGGCGTGACCGCTTCAGGCACGCTCCTCTTCGTCAGTGGCCAGATAGGCTGGGATGACGAGCTGCACCTCGTCGGTGACGACCTGCCGCGCCAGACAAAGGCAGCGCTGTCAAACGTCGTCTCGATCGTCGCTGCGGCGGGCGGCAGACCGGACGACATCGTGCGCATGACCTGGTACGTCGTCGACAAGCGCGACTACGTCGCCAACCGCGGCGCGATCGGCGAAGCGTACCGTGCCGTCATGGGGAGGCACTTCCCGTCGATGTCCGTCGTCGAGGTGGCCGGTCTCATCGAAGACGGCGCGCTCGTCGAGATCGAGGCGACCGCGGTGTTGCCCGTATGAGCGCTTTCAAATGGGATGACCCGCTCGTCCTCGATTCGCAGCTGAGCGATGCCGAGAAGATGGTTCGCGATGCGGCGCGCGATTATTGCCAGGGTAAGCTCATGCCGCGCGTGCTCGAGGCGAACCGTCACGAACGCTTCGACCGCGAGATCCTCGACGAGATGGGCGCACTCGGCTTTCTCGGATCGACGATCGATGGATATGGCTGCGCCGGCGTCAACAGCGTCAGCTACGGCTTGATCGCGCGCGAGGTCGAACGCGTCGACAGCGGCTATCGCTCGGCTATGAGCGTGCAGTCGAGTCTCGTGATGCACCCGATCCACGCGTACGGTACCGACGCACAGCGCGAGCGTTACTTACCTAGGCTCGGCAAAGGTGAGATCGTCGGCTGCTTCGGCCTCACCGAGCCCGATCACGGATCGGATCCTGGAAGCATGGTGACGCGCGCGCGCCGCTCGAACGGCGACTACGTCCTGAGCGGTGCGAAGACGTGGATAACGAATTCGCCGATCGCCGACCTCTTCGTCGTGTGGGCGAAGGACGAGGGCGACGTCATCCGCGGCTTTCTCATCGAGCGTGGCGCCAAAGGGTTGTCGGCGCCGCCGATCGAGGGGAAGTTCGCGCTCCGCGCGTCGAGCACCGGCGAGATCATCATGGACGAGGTGCGCGTACCGCGCGAGAACGTGCTGCCCGGCGTTGAAGGGCTCGCCGGACCATTCGGCTGCCTCAACAAGGCGCGCTACGGGATCGCGTGGGGCGCCCTCGGCGCCGCGGAGTTCTGCTGGCTTGCGGCGCGCCGCTACACGCTCGAACGCTCACAGTTCGGCAGGCCGCTCGCGGCGAACCAGCTCATACAATTGAAGCTTGCGAACATGCAGACCGAGATCGCGCTCGGCCTGCAAGGCGCGCTCCGGGTCGGACGGCTCATGGACGAGCATGCCGCGACGCCGGAGATGGTGTCGCTCGTGAAGCGCAACTCGTGCGGCAAGGCCCTCGACGTCGCACGCGTCTCGCGCGACATGCACGGCGGCAATGGGATCAGCGATGAATTCCACGTCATCCGTCACGTCATGAACCTCGAAGCCGTCAACACCTACGAGGGCACGCACGACATCCACGCACTCATCCTCGGTCGTGCGCAGACGGGCATCCAAGCGTTCTCGTGATTGGCGCAAATAGGACCGTTCGCCCGCGGGATGTCTTTCTTTCGCCTGCGAAATCTGGATCCGTGCTCGATCGCGTGCGGTTAGCCATGCTCGTGGCGGCCATGACGGTGATGGCGATCGCGCCCGTGCGAGCGGGCGCGTCGGACCTGCCTGCGTCCGGCCGCGGCTTCGACGTCGGGCTCTCGCACATCCAGCACGTCGTCATCATCATGATGGAGAACCGTTCGTTCGACACGTATTTCGGAACGTACCCGGGTGCGCATGGCATTCCGTTCAAGAACGGCAAGCCGACGATCTGCGTCCCCGACCCGAAGAAGAGCAAGTGCATCTATCCGTACCACGACACCTCGCTCAAGAACTACGGCTCCGGGCACGGCGAGGCGGACTTCCTTCTCGATCGCGACAACGGCAAGATGGACGGATTCATCAGAGACGCCGATATGGACAGGCGTGACCCGAATCCCGACGAGGTGATGGGCTACCACACCGGCGCCGAACTGCCGATCTACTGGAGCTACGCGCAGAACTTCGTGCTCCAAGACCAGATGTATTCGGCGACGAGCTCGTGGAGCGCCATCGCGCACCTTTACATGGTGTCGGGTTGGTCCGCGAGCTGCACGGTGCCGAACGACCCGATGACGTGTTCGACGATCCTCAACGTCAGCTACAACAAGACTCCGGAGTTCCCGTGGACGGACATCACGTGGCTGCTTCACGCGGCGAACGTGTCGTGGGGATACTACGTCTATCCGGACAGCGGCTCGGAGCAGATGGCGTTCGAAGATCCGCAAGAAGGCGCGGTCCCGTTCCAGACGTACAGCATCGGCAGCGATTGGAATCCCCTGCCCGACTTCGACGACGTCAAGCAAGACGATCAGGTGTCGAACATCCAGCCGGGCCTCAACTTCGAGAGCGCCGCGCAAGCCGGCGCGCTGCCGGCCGTCTCATGGGTCGTGCCGAATTTCAGGAACAGCGACCATCCGTCGACGCCGGTCAACTTCGGGCAGCAATTCGTCCAGAAACTCGTCAACGACGTCGCGAACGGTCCCGATTGGAGCACCACCGCGATCTTCGTGACCTGGGACGATTGGGGCGGGTTCTACGATGGGGTGAATCCGCCGAACGTCGATGCGGGCGGTTACGGATTCCGCGTGCCCGGTCTGCTCATCAGCCCCTGGTCGAAGCATGGGTACATCGATCATCAAGAGCTGAGCTTCGACGCGTATCTGAAATTCATCGAGGACGTTTTCTTGAACTCGGCCCGGATCGATCCGAACAAGGACGGCCGCCCGGATTCGCGGCCGGACGTCCGCGAAGACTACCAGAACCTCGGCGACCTGACAAGCGAGTTCGACTTCTCACAGCCGCCGCCGGCGATGCGGCGACTCGTCCCAGACGTCCGTTGAACGATCGGCCGCCGCGTGGCTGATATGCGCGACGGCATCGCGATCGGTATCGACGCCGGCGGCACGAAGACGCTCGGGGTTCTTGTCGACGCCGGTGGTCGAGAGATTGCACGGGCTCGCGGGCCGGGCGCTAATCCGTGGAGCGCCGGCCGCGACGCAGCGCGTCGAGCCCTAGCCACGGTCGTCGAACCCTTGCTCGTAGGAAGCTCCGTTCGCGCGCTCTGCCTTGGCAGTGGGGGGATCGGCCGTGACGGCGGCGACGCCGCGGCAGAAGAAGACGTTCGTGCGCTTCTCCCTGCCGATGTCGCCGTCGCCGTGTGCATCGACGCGGTCGCAGCGCTGGGCGTCATCGCCGGCGCGCGCCCGGCGATGGTGGTCATCGCCGGTACGGGAAGTTTGGTGTATGGCGACCGCGGCGACGCATCACCTGTGCGTCTCGGCGGGTACGGGGCGCTCATCGGCGATCCGGGCAGCGGAGCGGCGCTCGGCTTGGCTGCGCTGAGACACACGGCGCGTGCGCTCGATAGAGATGCGCCTCGCGGCGCCATGTCCGATGCGATCGCCGCGCGCTTAGGACTGCGCCGTTCGAACGAGATACTTGAAAAAATCGGTTGGCCGGCGTTCGACGTCGCGCTGGTCGCATCGCTCGCGCCCCTTGTCGCGCAAGCTGCGGCGCTAGGGGACGATGCAGCAGATCGCATCATCGCTTCGGAGGCAGAAGATCTCGCAGCGGACGCGCGCTACGTCGCGACGCTCGTCCGCACGGACGCACCGCTCGCGGCATTGTTCGTTGGATCTATCTTCGGGGCGTTTCCGGCGATACGCGCTCGTGTCGAACGGGCGCTTCGCGAGACGGGCCCCATCGTGCTGCACGAAAAGATCGAACCCGCGTTGGGCGCAGCCCGACTCGCTCTCGCCATGCTTTAGCAGTATAGGAAAAAAGGAGCGGTCGAGATTCATCTCGACCGCTACAATATCTCCTGCGCTAGCAGCCGTAGCCTTTGCACCCGCCGCCGCCGCTCGCTTGCGGAGCCGGAGTCGCTTCGGGACCCGGCGTCGCACCGACTTGGACGACGATGCCATCCTGCATGGCATACTGGGTCCAGTGGATGCCGCAGATGATGAACAAATTGCCCGTGGTATTCGTCACCGTGAAAGGTCCGATGGTCCCGCCGGCGGCGATCGGTCCGCTCAAGAATCCGGGTCCGAACGTGCCGCCATTGAGATTCGTGCCCGTGCTCTGCGGACCCGGAGTCGGATACGCGCTGAACACGTTCACCGTGTGCGCGGTGTTGTCGTTATTCGTGATCGTGATCGACTCGCCGGGCGAGAAGCCCATGACCTGCGCGTGCGCCTGCTGCGTGAAGCCGGTGACCGTATTGAACGGAGCACCCATGCTGATCGAGCCGTTGCCGCCGCCGAAGAAATTGACGTGGACGACCGGCCCCGGCGTTGGCGACGGGTTCGGTGGCGGGGGAGGCGGATTGTACGGTGCTGTGGCGCCGTAACCGCCACCGCCGCAACCTTGGATGACGACCGCGGCCAACATCGCAAGCAAGAACCCTCCGACGAGCTGGCGGGTAAGAGCCGAGATTTTCATATAGCCTCCCTCCGAGGTCGGAACTCGGAACCGAGCGCCGACTATGAAAGAATACCTTTGCCGACTGAAATCCGGCTGAAGCTCTGAGGCTACTCGCCTTTATGAAAATCCGGCCCGTTCTCGACCGAGCTGAATCCGACGCGCTTGTGCGATCCGTCGCAGAACGGCTTATCTTCTGAATGGCCGCAGCGGCAAAGCTTCGTCATGACGTCGGTGACGAGCACGCGACCGCTCGGTGTGACGACACGAATCGTGCCTTTGACGAGATTCGGTCCTCGATCGAGCGGTGTGATCGTAACGACCGATTCGTCGACCGGTTGCTCGGGCATGTGCGTCTCCTTATCCAGGCAGAGAGTATATCGGTTCGTACGTGAAGACGGCGCGTTCGGATGAACGCGCCGTTCCTGAAAGAACGTCCCTCGATTCGTTTGTCAGATGCCGCCTGCAGGATCGACAGCGACGCCGTAGGGCACATTTCCGTTGAGGCCGGCGTCGTATTGCTTCTCGAGCGTCGCTCCGGAGCACGCGCTATACGCATCTTCTTCGATGAAGCCGCCCGTGTTCGTCTTGTAGACGTCGCCGGCGGGCCGGTCGAACGCGAGGTACATCTCCTCACCGTTCACCGGATCGGTGCCGCACGAGGCGAAGCTCGGCGCGAAATACTGCGTACCCATCAGCACGCTTTGTACCGCGAGGTCTCCCGCGTTGTCAAAAGCGACGCCTTCCATGCCGGCCGCGCCTGAATTCGAGACGACCGTGGTGCCATGTCCGCGCGCGTGGACGAACTCGTCGCAGAAACCGCCGTTGGAGTTGTTGTAACAAGCGACGAGCTCGCGGTGCTCGTCGATCGCTATTCCGGTGACGCTTCCGAAATTCGGATCCGTGATGACGCGCGCGATCGTCGTGCTGCCGGGCGCGAAGACGGATATGCTGCCCGACGAGCTGTTGGTGTCTTGGAGGTTCGCGACGTAGACGGTGCCGCTCGGGTCGACCTTGACGTCGATGGGCAGATGACCGCTGTCGTCGAGCGTCCGGAGCACCATCGTCGAGCCTTTCGCGTACACCGGCACGTTCTGCGCGCCGAAGTTCGCCACGTAGACGTTGCCGGCCGAGTCGACTCCGACGCCGCTCGGAAGTGACAAACCGGTCAGAGTGCCTGCGACCTGATTCATCCCGCGGGCGTACCAGACGCACTGGTTCGCGGTGAACTCGCATGCGTAGATGAGCGTCTGAGCAGCGGCGGGCCGGATCGGCGTTGTCGCGCTCTCGGGAGGCTGGGCGAGAAGCGGGCTCCGGACGGTCGAGCTCGCGGAACAACCGGCGAAGAGCGAGATTGCGGTCGACGCAGCGGCCGCGACGAGCATTCGTTCGATGCGCATGAGTACGACCTCCAACGGTGAGCGCCGCAGCGCTAGGCAGCGCGGCGGTCAGATGAATGGTGGATGGCGCCCATTCAAAGGCGTACATAAACCGTCCTTGAGCCGCGGGACTCAATTCCGCTCGATTCAAACGCGAGCCGCCGCTCGGCCGGTCATCGACGGGTCATCGGCCGCTAACGAGCGATTAATCATGCGGTTTCAACTTCACCCAAACGCCGCTGCCGTACAAACCGGTGACGACGCTCTACTCGAAAGAGCAGATCATTAACGGCTGGCGCGCGGAGCCGCCGGACAACGACTGATCCTGGGGGAGTCGGCCGGACTGGGTGGAATGCTTCGCGCCCCGGCTAGGTGGAAAGGAGAGTTTTCGATGTATATCTCGGTCTTGAAGCTCGCCGTCACCGACGTCGACCGCGCAGTCGACTTCTACGTGAGCAAACTCGGGTGGGAGAAGACGATGGACGTCGACATGGGCGATGGATCCCGGTGGGTGACCGTCGCTCCGATCGGCGAGAAGACAAGTTTCACGCTGACGAAGGAGGGCGAATCGACGCTGCCGGCGGCGAACTCGCCGGGCATCATCCTCGAAGTCGATGATGTCTACAAGATGCAGGAGAGGCTGACCAAAGCGGGCGTCGAGTTCACCGACGACGCGCGCACCGAACCGTGGGGCGGCTGGGCTATGTTCAAAGACTCTGAAGGCAACGCGCTCGGCCTGCATTCACCGGTTCCGGCGGGTGTCAGCAACAACTAGGTAAACGGCTCAGATCTTCTGAGCGACCGAACATGCGGATCGCGGCCTGTCGAAGATGACCGCGATCCCGCATGCCGACGTGAACATCATCCGGTTGTCGTGACCGACACCGGGCACGAAAGCGTAATCTTGCGCGGTACCGGCAGGGTGGCGCCGCTTCAGATACGCGGCGTACGCCTTGCCGCGCGCGAAACGGTACGGTCCTTGCGCCTCACCGGCGCACGACGTGTCGAGATCCCATTCGCGCGGGTTCGTATCGGCGGTCCCGAGCAAGTACGTGACGTCGCGTGCGATGTAACGCCGTTCGTACGCGGCGGCGGCAGCATCGACGTACGGCGGAGCGCCGACAAAACCATAGCGCCACTGATCGAAATCGGCGCAGCCACGATGCGCGTATGGCCGTTCTTCGCCGAAGTAGAGGTACGACGACGGATTTGAGACGATGAGATGGACGCGGACGCCGCTGTTCGCGATGAGGCTCGGGCCATTGCCGACGACCGCGTAGCGCTGGACGATCTGCCCTCCGGCAGAATGGCCGACGACGACGATCGACGAGAGCTTCGGAAAATGCGTGCGATCGGCAAGTCGGTCGAGCATCGCGTCGAAGACCGAGTAGGTGCTGATCGGTGCCGGCGCGATGGCGGGCGCTCCGCCGGCCCAATCATCGCTCCAACGCAAGGTCGTCGCCGGAACGTCGTGACCTTTGAGGTCGCCCGCCTCGACGAACTGCGGTGCGATGAGGAGCGTGTCGTCGGCGTGCGCCGCGTGCAACGTGAGCTCGCCCGTCGCGAAATAGGTGTCAGCGTTTCGCAGGACGCCGTGGACGATGATGATGGCGCGTGTCGCGGTCTGCGAGCCGTCGAGCGATCCGTTGCCGAAGTAGCGCGCGAGTCCAGCCCCCTCGGACGTCGACACGAGAAAGGACCGGTTAGCAAGCGCGCCGGAGGTGAGTCCGGGCGGCCGTGTCTCTTTCGGGGCCGGCGCGGGCGCTCCGAAAGACGCGAGCGGGGCGCAGGCGACGATGAGTGCGAGAAGGAGGAGCGTTTTGATCATGACCCGTGCTTTGCCGTCTTCAGCTGCCGCTCCCGGGGGAGCCTCGTTCGCTCCCCGAAGGGTCGGGCGTCGTGAGGTGATTTTCTACCGTGGCGGATAAAACTTCAAAAGACGTCGACGACTATATCGACGGTTTTCCGAAAGACGTGCAACGCAAGTTGAAGCAGATGCGCACGACGATCCGCAAAGCCGCGCCGGGCGCGACCGAGACTATCAGCTATAGCATGCCCGCATTCAAGACGAACCGCATGCTCGTCTGGTACGCCGCGTTCTCGAACCATATCGGGTTCTATCCTGGCGCCGGCGGCGTCGCGAACTTCAAGAAAGACCTGTCGCGCTACAAGTTCGCGAAGGGGTCGATCCGCTTCCCATTTGGCGAGCCATTGCCGCTGCCGCTAATAACGAGGATCGTCAAGTTCCGCGTACGCGCTTGTCGATGAGGATGCCGATGCCCAGCAACACCAGCGCGTTGAGCGCCAGCGGAACGCAGTAGACGATCCACACGTTCGCGGCGTGGATCCAGTCGATCCACGGAAGCAGCAGCATCCCGGGCGCGAGGAGCCCGTTGAAGGTGTTGAGGCAGTCGGGGTCTCGGCACGGTTCCGAAAGAGCGTTGAGCGCGTAGAGCGACGTGACGGCGAACAAGACGAGATAGATGCCCGGAAGGCGCAACGCCCAGCCGACTCGGCGACGACTAGTACGCTTCATTGTTCGCACTTCTTTCAGGTGATGTCACTGCGTTTAACTCTCGGCCCGGGTTCGATTACTCTAGAGTATTGGGCCTTTCAGCGCGTTCGGCGGCCACGGGAAAGGAGCGGTACGTCGCCGTCCGAACACAAGCGCACTTATCACCGCGCTTTCGCCTGACACGGAGGGGGAACGATGCGTAGGCTAACCTCTATGGCACTACTCTTGACGGCGGCATCGGCCGCTCTCGTCGCGATGACGGCCGCAGCCTCGGCTGCGCCGTACGCCGCTATTATCGCGCCGGCGCGCAGCGCCGGTCTTACCGATCTCGGCAGGGTCAATGCGGCCCAACCGATCACGCTCTCGGTCGTCATGCGCTTCCGCAATGACGCCCAGCTCGATCAGTTCGTCGACGCGGTCAGCGACCCGTCGTCGCCGATCTTCCGGCATTTCTTGACGAACGCCCAGTTCCGGGCCGCATTCGCGCCGAGCGTTCAGGATCAGCGGCACGTCGCCGCTACGCTCACGCGCGCCGGATTTTCGGTGAGCGCGTCGCCTGACGGCACGATCCTCCATGCCGTCGCGCCCGCAGCCGTCGTCGAGCGGTATTTCAATACGCGCATCGACGCCGTACGGCAAGCCGGGGCGGGCGGCACCCGTTTTGCGAACGTAGCGCCCGCGTATGTGCCGGAAGCGCTCGGCGGCGCGGTCCGCGACGTCATCGGGTTCGATAGCCTGCGCGGCCCGACGACCGATCACATACTCGCACAGAGCGACGGCTTACCCGACAAGCTCGGACCGCCGCTCAAAGGCCCGCACGGCGGCTACGGCCCGTTCGCGATCGCGCAGGCGTACAACTATCCCATCCAGCACGGCTTTGGCGGGCACGGCCAAGCGGTTGCCATCGCGATCGACTACGATAGTTCGGACGCCGATCTCGCCGCGTTCACCGCGTTCTTCAACATCAACCGCTCGGGCAAGGTCGTACACGTCCCCGTCGACGGCGGTCAGCCGTACAACCCGAACGCCGCCATCGAATCGACACTCGACACGGAGACCGTCGGAGCCATGGACCCTGCTGCCGACATGTACGTGTACAACTTCGGCGCGGCGTTCACGTGGACGGAGATCACGGACGCATACGCCAAAGCCGTGTCCGATAACCTCGTCGAAGTCGTGAGCTCGAGCTTCGGGCTTTGTGAAAACGACGTCGCACAAAGCGTCATCGACACGATCACGATGATCACGAAAGAAGGAGCTGCTGAAGGTATCAGCTTCGTCGCCAGCACCGGCGACTTCGGTCGCGGCGGCAAGTGCTCGGACGGCACCGGTCAGGACGTTCCGGCCGTCACGCGTTATTTCACGTCCGTCGGCGGCGTCGATCCTACTATCGACACGAATGGCAATCTCGTGAGCCAGCGCGAAGATCAGGGCTCGGGTGGCGGCCCGTCCGACATCTTCCCGATCCCGCACTATCAGGTGGGCCTCCCCGGCGTATTCTCGACGACGACGCGGAACATCCCCGACGTGTCGGGTCCATATTTCCCGGACGCGTTCTACATCAACGGAAGTTGGGGCGTCATCGGAGGGACCTCATGGGCGGCGCCTGCGACGTCTGCATTCCTCGGCCAGGTGGACCAAGTCGAAGGCAGTCGCATCGGCTTCGCCAACCCGGCTCTCTACAGGACATTCAAGCTGCACGGTTACGGGATATACACCGACATCGTGAGCGGCAACAACGGCATAGCTTGTCAAACGGGCTACGACGACTGCTCCGGGATCGGGTCGATCTTGGGCTTGCAACTCGCGCATAAGATCTGATCGGCCGCGTTCTGACACAACAGGAGGTGCGAGCACTGCTCGCCCCTCCTGTGTTTTCGGCCTTAGCCCTCGTGTTCGGCCTTGGCGCCCTTCGGCGGTATCCGATGCCAATGGAAGAGGAACCGGTAGTCGGGATGCGCCACGTCGAACATCGACGTGAATTGTGGTGCGAAACGAGGCACGGCGAGGCCGCCCATCGGGGCGTACATCGCCTGGTCGAAGAGTCCGCCGACCGGAGGCTTGGCCACCGCGACGATGCTGAACGCCTTGGCGTTGACGAACGCCGTTGTGATGTAGTCGCCGACCATGTAGCCGATATCGCTGGTCGCTAGCCAGGATAGGTGCATCGGACCGGCGAGCGTCGACGCGCTGTTCCACGTCTGTCCGCCATTAGCGGACGAGACGAAGCCGACGCCGAGCTGGCAGGTCGTGAACGAACAATTGACATTCGGGAAGAAGTAGAACGTGACCCCGATGTTCGCCGACGATCCGGAAGTCGTCGGCTGCACGCCGAAGCCGGGGTCGAGGTGATCATCGCTGCTCGACGTCGGATCAATAGGGACGCGTGACACGCTCGACCAGTTCACACCATCGGCGGAGCTGGCATACACGATGTCGTTCGACGAGCAGTTCGTTCGGAATCGGCAGTCCGACCATGCGACGTAGATCGTTCCCGAGGCATCCATCGACGTCGACGGCAGCGGGTTGGAACGGATGCCGCCCGGATCGCCGTTCCAGAAGATCTGAGCGACGTTGACGGCGCCGTTCCAGCTCATGCCGCCGTTCGTCGACTCGAAGGAGATGATGCCGCTGCCGCCCCAGAGCGGAACGATCACCGTGCCGTTCGGCTGGACGAGCGGTTCGCCGCCGAGTCCCGAGTCGCCGTTCGCCGTCGTCCTCGGGCTGCTCCATGTCGCGCCGCCATCCGTCGACGTGCTCATCATGATCAAGTCGCCGCCGGCGGGCTCATCCCACTCGACATAGCAGTGGCCGTAGAACGGACTCGTCGAGGTGTCGTCGCAGGTGATCCAGTTCTTGTCAGCCGATTGCGTCCGCGGCGCGATGCCGACCGGATGGCGCCAATGCAACGCATCCGTCGACCGGCTGATGAGGACCGCGGGCGAGGACGGCAGCGTGTTGCTAAGCGGCAGCGACGAGATCATCCATACGCCGTGGGCGGCATCGTAGGCGACCGACGGATCGCTGACGCCGTCGTACTTGTTGTTCGGATTCTGACCCTTTGTGATCCCCGGCAGTACGCCGTGTTGCCACGTCGATCCGCCGTTCAGCGACGTCGACCAGCCAATGTCCTCGCTGCCGACGCCTTGCGTTCCGACCCGGCCGACCTGGAACGTGCCGATGATCGTGTTGCCGTACGCGTAGGTCTGCGGCTCGACCTCGGTCTTGTGCTGGAACCCCGACGTCGTGAATCGGTCGGCGCTGACCTTGACGAGCGCGGGCTGCGCGGAGGCGACCGATCCGGCAGCATACCATGTTATGATTGCAAGAAAGGCGGCAATAAAATGACGATGCACGGAGACTATCTCCTATAAGCGGGCCCTGTTGACTTGCGGCTACGGACGAGCGGTCGCCATTCCCTTTAGCGCCGTTCTATATGGAGACGAGACTCCAACAGGCAAACGAAAAACCCGCAATCGCTTGATCGATGCGGGTTTGAGAGTTTGGAGGATATCGGTCTCGAACCGATGACCTCTTGCATGCCATGCAAGCGCTCTACCAGCTGAGCTAATCCCCCATACGCCCCTTGGTTCAGTGTCTACGCTGGTTTCTCTTGCCTTTACTGTGCTATGATCGAGCGTAGTACCGGTCGCGCCGCTAGATGCGATCGGCATGCGCGTGCAGGTGTACATGGTGCTAGTTCATAGAGCGGTTCAAATGCCGAGCATGGCGGCGGCGATCGCCTTGCTCGCCGCTTGTTCGGGCGGCACCGCTGTGATCGCTCATCGGCCGAGCAGCGGGCCTTATGTCCTCAACACGATCCGTCCAAGTCGTTACGCTTGCCCCGCGACGGGGCCGCTGAAATACGTCTCCGACGGACGCGACCACGCCATCGACGTGTTCGCGGGGAAATTCGCCGAGCAAGCGCCGTGCGCGCAACTCGCGCTCAGCTCTCTTCAAAATCCGCAAGGTCTGTTCGTACAGCCGCGCACGCACGATTTGTACGTGGCGAACACCGGCGCGGGAGATGTTATCGTGTTTCACCGCGGCGACACCACTCCATACAACACCTACTCCGATCCAAGCAATCAGGCCCCGCAGGACGTGACGGTCGCGAGCGACGGAACCGTCATCGCGAGTAACGTCGTCTCCGCCGGAGTTGAGCGGGGCTCCATTTCCACGTGGATCGGTGGACCGAACGGAGGCATCTTCGTCGGCAATTTCCCGATGCCGGACCAGGCGATGGGTGGCTCCATCACCGTCCAGGCGAACGGTACCGTCTACTACAACGACCTCGATGGCACGCTCTGGTCGCTGTCATGCCCGGGTGGCGCATGCGGCCCGCAAACGCAAGTGGCGGGTGTGTCGTTCGTCTTTTCCGGCGGCTTGGGATCGGATATGACGGACGACCTGCTCGCCATCGACCAAGGCGCGAGCAGGCTCGATACGTTCGAGCTGCCCGACCCGACGCCGTCGACCATCCCGCTGACGCATCCCGCCGGCATGGCGATCAACAGGCTCGACCACCACCTGTTCGTCACAGATCCGGCGGACAATACCGTGGCGGAATACACGTACCCGGGCGGTGCGCTCATCGGCACGATACACTTCACCCTGGGTGGGGTCGGGTATGGGATCGCCGTCGACCCCGGTCACGCTCTCAAGTAGAGGTATGAGCGAAACCGTACAATTCCGAACCTTTTGAGGACCAGGACAAAAGACCCCGAGCGCGTTTCGGACTCTTTTGCTATAATGACCCCTGAGTGAACCCTGTCCGGCCCTATGAGCCGGTGGGCGTTCTGTATATCGTCTCGCCGGGGGTCGGATCATGCTGTTCAGTCTTGCGCTTTTCTTGTCAGCCGTTCTCCATAACCCGTTTCCGGCGCACGCGGCGCCGCCGCCGGTACGGCTCGGGCGACTCGATCAGATGTCAAGACAACTTGTAGTTCGCGGTCTGCGGCCCGGTCAGCGCTACGAGATACTCGCGAACGGCCGGCTATTCGGAGCCGGCACCGCGCGGTCGACAGTCGAAGCGATCCGGCTGCGCTCTCCCTTCAGGCCTGGCACTCTCATAACTGTTGTGAGTGCCGGCCCGCGCGGAAGCGTCATCCGCACGACTGGAAGCGTTCAGAACGACTATCTCCAGTATCACTACGACGTCGCGCACACCGGCTGGAACCAAAACGAGGTCACGCTCAACCTCTCGAACGTCACCGCGACGACGTTCGGCCATCTCTTCAGTCTGCCGGTCGACGGCTTCGTGCTCGCCCAGCCGCTCTACATGTCGCAGGCGACGGTGGGAGGCACGACGCACAACGCGGTGATCGTCGCGACCGAAAACGACTCGATATACACCTTCGACACGGACACCGGTCAGCAGATATGGCAGCAGAACTATGCGAACCCGTCGGCGGGAGCGGTCCCGATCCCGACGCAAGCGGTCCGAGCGACCGACATCGCGCCCGTGGTCGGCATCACGTCAACACCCGCGATCGATCCGAACACGAACATCATCTATTTCGTCGCCGCGATCCAGCAAGACGCGGGCGGCGGATCGTTCACGTACCACCAGTTCCTCCATGCCGTCAACCTCAACGATGGCACTGACGTGCCCGGAAGTCCCGTCGACATCACCGCGACGGCACTTCTCAACAATGGCAAGCCGGCTCCGTTCGATCCGCTGCGCGAGCTCAACCGCGCGTCGATGCTTCTCGCGAACGGTATCGTATATGCGAGCTTCGGATCGCATAACGACGTGCCCGGCGGCAAACCACACGGCTGGATCTTCGCGTACGATGCGACGTCGTTGAGCCTACTCTACTTCTTGAACACGACGACCGACGTGACCAACCGCTACTACGCGTGCATCTGGGCTGCTGGCTGGGGCCCGGTGGTGGATGAATTCGGCAACGTCTATGTCGGGACCGGTGACGGAGCGTTTGACGCCGATTCGGGCGGCCACAACTGGGGCGATTCGGTCCTCAAGATGACGAACGCGCTTTCGATCACCGATTCGTTCACGCCCCAAGATCAAGCCGTGTTGACGCAACAGGACCACGATCTGGG
>JANWLL010000090.1 GCA_025450855.1 Vulcanimicrobiia bacterium | reverse complement strand
GGGTCGTAGCCGTGGCGACGGAAGATCGTCTGGCCGTCCGCGCCGGTCGCCGCGTCGAGGAGCGCGCGGGCGAGATCGGGCTGTTTCGAGGCGTGAGCGATCGCGATGTAGTTCGCGGCTTCGACTTCGAAGCCGGCCGGGATCGGAACGATCTTCACCGTGTCTTTGTATTTCGCGCTGACATCGGTGAAGTAGACGATGCCCCCATCGGCTTCGCCGAGGGCCACTTTCTCGAGAACTTGCTTGACGTTCGTCTCGAACGAGACGGCATGCCCCAGCGCACGCGAGCTGAAATCGCTGCCGTACGCGGCGGAAGCTTTCTGGAATATCTGGCGCGTGTAAATGCCGATCGGTACCGCGTCGGTGCCGAGGACGAGCTTCACGTTCTTATCCGCAAGGTCGCGGAGTGACTCGATCCCGCCGGGATCGTCTTTCGGCACGACGATGACTTCGTGGCCTTCCGACAGCAAACGGACATCGTCGACGAGGCCTTCCTTCACGAGGGCGTCCATGTGCTGCTTGTCGGCGGAGACGAAGATGTCGAACGGCGCGCCCTGTTCGGCTTGCGTCTCTAATATCTGCGTGCCGGCGTACTCGGGCGTGACGACGACGCCCGGGTGCGACTGCTCGAAACCACCGATGACGTCGTTGAGCGGATCGGTGACGTTCGCGGCCGCTAGGGCGACGAGGGTCACCTGCTGCAGTGGATCGGCCGCGATCTTCGAGCCGTGCGCGAAGCCGACGGTGATCGCGGCGAACGCGAGCGCGGCGGGGCGTGTCAGCGCGCGCTTGAAGTCGACAACGGTCATAGCGATACTTTCACGTCACTTGGTCCTAACGGCGTGTTCTTGGACCGAGGCGAATACGATGTCGCCGACTGCGTATCCCGCCCGCTTCGCATCCTGGGCGTTGACGTCGACGCGGACGGTCGTTCCGCCGCGCGCGACGACGCGGACCTGCGCCCCGAGCGGACGGATGTCGACGATCTCGACGCGCCACTCGTAGCGCGCCGCCGTCGGCACCGACGACAGCGTCGCAGCCCACGGATCGAACGCGATCGTCTGACCGCGATCGCTGTCGGTAGCCGGGACCGTGGCGATGTTCGTCCCCGTGAGCGCGGCGACGAAGTCGTCGGCCGGAAATCGAGCCATCTCGTCGGCGGTGCCGGTCTGCACGATGCGGCCGCGGTGCATCGCCGCGATGCGGTCGCCGAGCAGGCGCGCGTCGTCGTAGTCGTGCGTGACGACGATGGCCGGGATGGCGAGCCGTGCGAGGACGTCGCGCAACTCGAGTCTGATCCGCGCTCTGCTCTCGACGTCGAGTGCGGCGAGCGGCTCATCGAGCAGAAGCGCCTTCGGCTCCGTGACGAGCGCCCGCGCCAAAGCGACACGCTGCCGTTCGCCGCCGGAAAGCTCGGCCGGACGCGCTTGCGCGACGCGCCCTAGACCGAGGAACGAGATCGCGCGATCGATGCGGTCGGCGCGTGCCGTCGCATCGACGCGGAAGAGACCGTACCCGATGTTATCGCGCACGTTCAAGTGCGGGAACAGCGCGTAGTGCTGGAAGAGATAGCCGATCTTGCGGCGCTCCGGCGGCTCGTCGATCCTCGCCCCGACGTGGACAAGGGCCTCGCCGGCGAGCGACACTGATCCCGAGTCGGGCCTCGTCAGGCCGGCGATGATGTTGAGGAGCGTGCTCTTCCCCGCACCCGAACGCCCGACGAGCGCGAGCGTCTGCCCTCCGATCGCGAAGCCGACGTCGAGCTCGAACTCAGGAAGACGCTTGCGAAATCGGCAATCGAGCAATGTCGAGCGTCTCCTCGCGCCGGTGTGGGGCCGCCTCGCGGCCCATGCGCCAGTCGAGCAGCCTGATGAGCAGCAGCAGCGCAAAGGCTGCGAACAAGAGCAACGCGGCCATCGCGACCGCGACGTCGAGACCGGAATCGAGCGCCGTGTAGATCGCGAGCGGCAGCGTCTGCGTCACGCCGGGTAGGTTTCCCGCGAAGAGCATCGTCGCACCGAACTCGCCGAGCGCGCGCGCCCAGCTGAGCGCGGCCCCGGCGAGGAGGCCGCCTGCTGCGAGCGGCAGCTCGATCGCGACGAACGTCCGAAGCGGCGATGCGCCGAGCGTTCGCGATACGGCGACCAGGTCGGGATCGATCGCATCGAACGCTTGGCGCGCCGCCACGATGAAGAAAGGTCCGGCCACAAAGGCTTGCGCGATGACGACCGCCGCAGTCGTGAATGCGACGCCGAGATGGATCGATTCGAGCGCCGGTCCGAGCATGCCACGGCGGCCGAAGACGAGCAACAGGCCGACGCCGGCGACGGCCGGCGGCACGACGATCGGCATCTGCACCGCCGCTTCAAGCAGCCGCTTGCCGCGGAAGCGCGACCGCGACAGCCAGTAGGCGAGCGGTGTTCCGAACAGTATCGTGACGGCGACCGACTCGAACGTCGTTCGCAAGCTAAGGCCGAGCGCGGCCACGGCGATCGGGGACGTCAGGTCGGCGAGCGCCCTCGCCGGCGGGACCGCGACGAACACGGCGACCAAAGGGAGGAAGAGGAACGCGAGCGCCAGCGCGACTATCGCGCCAAGCGCGATCCGGCCGAGCGTGATCTCAAGTCGCGGCATCGAGCGCCCGTTCGCTCGGGGACGGACCGCTCCCTAGACCGGGTTTGGCCGGATGTGACGTGGGTAACCCGTAACGCCGGGCACGGGTGTCGCATCATATATACCGGCCGGCGCCGGCTTGGCGCGGTCCGACTCGAAACGAGCCATCTTTGAAAGACCGAGTCTTCAAGACCAATCTCGACGGTTCGCCCGATTCAGGACCGGCGAGCTGGTTCGCATTGCGCACCGACGATCCAAGATCGCTCGTCGAGCATCTGAAAGATGCCGCCGGGCGCGACATCGTCGAGCACTTCGCTCGCGGTGATTTCGAGAAATGGCTGCGCGAACTGTACAGCAGACCCGATCTCGCCGACGGCGTCAAACGATTGCGCGAGACGTGGAACGGCCGACACGATCCGAGGCGCGAGCTCATCGCGCTGCTCCAAGCGCTCGAATAAAAAGAACGAGCAGCCTCCGCAGGGCGAACGGGGGCCGCTCTTCCCCGTCAACGTAACCGCCCTCGAATCGGTTCGCACCCGCCGGGATATCGAGCGTCCCACAACCAAGTCACCGGCGCCGTGACCGATCGCAAGTGGGAGATCCTTTCCTCAGAATACGTGGTCCAGTCGCCGTGGTACCGGTTGCGGCGCGATGCCTGCCGCCTGCCGGACGGCACGGTGATCGATTCCTATTACGTGCGCGAGCACGACGGCTTTGCCGTCGTTTTCGCCGTCACGCTTGCCGGCGACGTCGTCTTCGCCAAGCAGTACAAGCATGGGTTCGGCGGCCTCGTCTTAGAGCTGCCCGCCGGGATGATCGAGCAAGGCGAGGCTCCGCTGGCATGCGCTATGCGTGAGCTCGAAGAGGAGACCGGCTACACGAGTCTGCGGTTCGAGAAGATCGCGGAGTTCCTCGCTGATCCCACGAGCTCGACGGGATTGTCGCACGTCTTCGTCGCTCTCGACGCTCGGCCTGACGGCGTGCTTTCTCCTGACCCCGGCGAGGACATCGAGATCGTCCTCGTACCCGTCGAACGCGTGCTCGACGAACTCCGCTCCGGCCACGTCCGTGCGCAAGGTCAAGTCGCGGCGGTGTACGCCGCGCTCGATCGACTCGGAAAAATCCGCAACGCCTAGGCCCGGAAGCGTATCGTGCCGCCGACGACGGTCGCGATGACCTTCGTGTCGCCGATCTCTTTCGGCGCGATCGAGTCGAGCGGCCGCTCGAGCAGCGCGAAATCCGCATCCATACCGGGGGCGAGCACGCCCCGCCGTCCCTCGTCGAACGACAGCTTCGCCGCATCGGCACAGTAGGCGCGCAGCGCCTCATCCACCGTGAAACGCTCGGCGGGTACGTGATGGTCGACGAGCGCTTGGATGCCGAGCAGCGCCGAGAACTTCGTCACCGGACTATCGGAGCCGCCGCAGATGACGCACCCCGCGCTCTTGGCCGTCTTGAACAGGTTCATCTCGAGCGCCCGCTCCTCGCCGAGGCGCTGTGCGTACATACCCTCGCTACCGCCCCACAGCAGATCGAAAACGGGCTGCATCGATAGGAGCATTCGGCAGCGAGCCGCGCGGGTGATCTGATCGGCGCGCGCGATCTCGAAATGGTCGATCGACGGACGGACGTCGAGCAGCGGCCCACGTTTCGCGATCACGGCTTCCCACGCGACGATCGTCTCTTCGATCGCGCGATCCCCGATCGCGTGGACGCCGACCGACAAGCCGCCTTCTGCAGCTTCGTCGAAGACCTCGGTCAGCTGCGAGCGGTCGAGATAGAGCAGCCCTGCGTTATGGCCATCGCAGTAGTCTCGCTCGACGGCCGCAGTACGCGAGCCGATAGAGCCGTCGACGAAGATGTCGCCGCCGAAGACGCGGCCGCCGAGCCGGCGCGCCTTGCGCACGTCCGTCGTGCACGCTTTCGAGATGACGCGCAGCGGCAGCGACGCGTCGGCACGGTATTGCGCCTCGAGCGTTTCGAGCGGCGGATCCCATGCGATGACGTGGTGGACGGTCGTGATCCCGCCGGCGAGCGCCATCTGCGCCGCGCGTTCGTCGGCGCGCCGCTTCGCTTCGTCCGGCACGGCCCGAAGGAAGGCGGCTTGACCTGCGTAGTTCGCGGGTCCGAAGAGCCTGCCGGTGGTCCTCCCGCCGTCGTCGCGCTCGATGCCCTCGAGGTGGCCGACGCCGATGAGTTCGAGCGCCGCCGAGTTGACGACGCATGAGTGCCCGTCGATCCTCGTCAGGAGCACGGGCCTCGTGCCGGATGCGGAATCGAGCTCGAACATCGTCGGCGGCCGGCCCTCCGCGATCCGTTGATCTTCGAAGTTGCCCGCGAACAGTATCGGGTCGCGGAGCGTCGCGACGCGCTTGAGCATCGACGCGACGTCGGGGCAATCCGCGAAATCGTGGTCGCCGGCGAGCAGACCGGTGTCGGTCAGGTGTACGTGACAATCGTGGAAGCCGGGCACGATCGCCGCTCCGGCGCAGTCCACCACCTCGACGTCTTTCGACAGCCCACTCGGACGCGCGTCGAGAAGGCGCGCAACCTTACCGTCCTCGACGACGAGGCCGCGCGCTCGCGGTGTCGTCGCGTCGAGCGTCGTCACGTCCGCGTTGAGATAGACCGCCGTCCTACCTGAGGTCATACGCCCACGTGTTCCAGAACGTCGACACCGCCCGCGACGGCCGGTAGCCCGAGACGCGGTTGCTCACAAGGTCGGTGCGTCCGACGAAATAGATGAAATCCGCCGGTACCTGCGCCGCAAGGCGCTCCTGTGCGATCGCATACGCCGCTTTGCGCCGGCGTTCGTCAAACGTCGAGAGCGCGACGCGTTCGGCTTTGTCGTACGCCGGATCGCACCAGTCGGTGAAGTTCTGCCCCGCCGGCGGCGCGTAGCCGCACAGCCATTGGATGCTGTCGTCGGGATCGATGCCGTTGTACCAGTCGATGAATGCGAGGTCGTACTTGGCCGTCGAGAGTATGCCGCCGGCGCCGTACGTCGAATAGAGCAGATCGGGCGGGTAGTTCTTCACCTCGACGTCGACGCCGATAGAACGCATCCACTGCGCGAACAGTCCCTCGAAGTCGATGCCGTCGCGGTAACCCGACGGCGTCGAGATCTCGAACGAAAGCCGCTTACCGCCTTTCGTCCGGATGCCGTCGGGACCGGGCTTCCACCCGTCCGCGTCGAGGATCGCACGCGCTTCCGTCGGATCGGCGTCGTACTGGGGCACGTGCGGGTTGTATACCCATAACCACGCCGGCTGGTCGCTCGTCGCGACCGCGCCGGTGCCGTGCGTGATGTCGGCGACGACGCGCCGTTTGTCGATCCCGTACGAGATCGCCTCGCGCACGTCCCGATCGTCGAGCGGTGGATGGCGGAGGTTGAACAGGAGCATGAAGTAGCCGACGAACGGCGTCACGATCACGTGCGCATCGCGGACCTGGGAGAGCTCGGGCACTTGTCCGTCGGGAAGATGGTAATAGAGATCCGCCTCGCCGGAACGCATCATGACGAGCATCGTCTCGGTGTCGTGGATCGTGAGGAAGCGGACGCCGTCGAGCTTCGGCCGCCCGCGCCAGTAGCGTGGATTCGCGTGCATCGTGACGCCGCTGCCCTGCTCCCACGAGTCGACGATGAACGGTCCCGTGCCGACGGGCTTGAGATTGTACGGCACGTGATTGAGGTCGCGGTACTTCGCGAGCAGGTGCGCCGGCAAGAGCGCGATCGCGTCGGCGCTCGGCGCGAAGAGCGTGTCGACCGCGGGCGCATAGGGCTCCTTCAGGTCGAAGCGTACGGTATGATCGTCGATGACCTTGATGTCGCGGACGCGATCGAAACCCGTCCGGCTCGCGACGTTGTTGTCGGGGTTCAGGATCGCGCGCCACGTGAAGACGACGTCGCGCGCGGTGAACGGCACGCCGTCCTGCCACGCCACGCCTTTGCGCAAGTGATACGTGATCGATAGCCCGTCGCGGCTGATGCCGCCGTTCGCCAGCGTCGGGACCACCGTCGCGAGCTCGGGAACGAGCTTTCCGTTATCGTCGAGGTTGAAGAAATAGCCTGCCCAGAACATCGAACAATCGACCGAGGTCTGCTCGTTCGTCAAAAGCGGGTTGAGGTTGTCGATCTCCTGCGCGCCGACGATGCGCAGGATCTTCGGGCCCGCCGTCTTCGGGGCGGAGCTCGACGACACGCGCGAACAGCCGCAAGCGAGCAGCGCAAGCGCGCACGCAGCTATCGCGACCGCCGTCCTCACATGTGCCACTCCCACGGCGCGGAGAACGACGTCACGGTCGGAGCGGGTTGATAGCCTTCGATACCGTCGCGCACAGCATCGTGGAGGTGCGTCCAGAACAAGAAATCGACCGGAACGTCTTCGTTAAGCAGCTCCTGGATGCGCCAGTATGCCGCGCGGCGGACGTTCTGATCGTTTGAAGCGAGGGCGACGCGCTCTTGCGCGTCGATCCGCGGATCGCAGAACTGGGAGAGGTTGAAACCCTGCGGCGGCATCTGGTCGCACGCCCAGAGCGTGTCATCGTCGGGATCGACGCCGCCGATCCACCCGGTCCACAAGACGTCGAACTTGCCGTTGTTGACGATGCCCCCCGAGTTCTTCGAGGCGAATAGCAGGCTCGTCGGATACGTCTTCACGGCGACCTCGACGCCGAGGTGCTTCATGTCTTGCTGGAAGACGGGCGCGAACTTCACGCCTTCGGAGTAGCTGACCGATGTCACGTATGAGAGCGAGAGACGTTGGCCTTTCCGATAGCGGTAGCCGTCGGGCCCCGTGCGCCAGCCGGCGGCATCGAGCAGCTCCGCAGCGCCCGCCGGATCGTACGGCGGTGCATGCGCGTGCGGATCGTACGCCCAGGAATACGACGGCTGATCGCCTTCAGCCGGCGTGCCGCCGCCGTTGGCGATCGCGCCGACGACGAACTTCCGGTCTACAGCCATCGACAGCGCGCGACGCACGCGCACGTCGTCCAGCGGCGGGTGCTTCGTCTGGTACGCGATATACCAGAACTCATCGAACGGCACGTCGAGCACGTGGACGCCGGGTATCTGCCTGAGCTGCGAGACGTAGTTGTCGCCGGGCTCGTAGTATACGTCGGCGTCGCCGCTTTTCATCACGAGCAGTCGTGTGTTCAGATCGGGCACGATGACGAAGCGCACTTGGGCGACTTTCGGCGCGCCGCGCCAGTAGTCCGGATTCGCTTTGAGGATGACATCCGTATCGGTGTCGTAGCGTGCGAGCACGTACGGACCCGTTCCGATCGGAGCGCGGTCGTATGCGGCGCGATTGATGTCGGGAAGCTTCGCGAGGATGTGCGCGGGCAGGATACACGCCGACGCGAGGCTCGGCCCGAAGAAGGCCGCGACAGCGGGTGCGTACGGATGGCGCAGGCGGACGACGACCGTGTAGGGATCGAGCGCTTCCATCGCGATGATGTCGTCGAAGCCGCTTCGCGTAAGCACGTTGTTGCGCGGGTTCATGATGGCGTGCCAGGTGAAGATGACGTCGCGCGCGTCGAACGGCGCCCCGTCTTGCCATTTAACGCCGCGCCGCAGATGGTAGGTGATCGTCAGCCCGTCTTTGCTGATGCCGCCGTTCGCGATCGTCGGGATCTCGGTCGCGAGCTCGGGCACGAGCTCGCCGTGCGTGCCCACGCGGAACAGCCACGCGGCCCAAAACCAGCCGATGTCAGTCGCACTCGCGTTGCCCGACAGCTCCGGGATGAGCGAGTCGATCGAACCGATGCCGACGATCCGCACGAGGCCCGGTTGCAGCGCCGACGAGGGACCGATCTGCGACCCGACCTTCGAGCAGCCCGCAGCGCTAAGCGTCAGGGCGGACGCGAGGGCAGCGAACGCCGCGCGCTTCAGCGCATCTGCCACTGCCATGTGTTCCAGAATTCCGTGACTGCCGGCGCCGGACGGTAGTTCCCGAAGCCGTCGCGGACCGCATCGTCACGATTGACGTAGTACATGAAGATGACCGGCGCGTCTTGAGCGAGGAGCTCTTGGACGCGCCAGTACGCGGCCTTGCGCGTCTCGCGGTCGTATTTCGTGAGGGCGATCCTCTCTGCCGTGTCGACGCGCGGGTCGCACATGAACGATTGATTCCAGCCGATCGGCGGATGCTGATCGCACGCCCAGAGCGTCTCATCGTCGGGGTCGACGCCGGCGATCCAAGCCGTGTACGCGAGATCGAAGCGGCCGTTGTTGATGACGCCGCCCGATCCCGCCGAACCTTCGAGCACGGCCGTCGGGTAGAACTTGATCTGGACGCGCACACCGACGCGCTGGAGCATCGATTGGAAGACCGGCGCGAACTTGCGCGCGTCTTCCCACGTCGTTCCCGACGCGAGCGTCAGCGTCAGTTCGGCGCCGTTCTTCGCGCGGTAGCCCGCGGCGTCGAGCTTCCAGCCGGCCTCGTCGAACAGCCGGCCCGCAGCCGCCAGGTCGTACGCCGGTTGATGGACGTTCGGGTCGAACGCCCATGAGAACGGCGGCTGATCGGTTTCTGCGCGCGTCGCATAGCCTTGCATCACGGTGCGGATGAGATAGTCGCGATCGGTCGCCATCGCGATCGCGCGACGGACGCGGACGTCGTCGAGCGGCGGGTGCTTCTCGTTGAAGATGAGGTACCAGTACTCGTTGAAGGTCACCGTGTTTATGTGGACGCCGGGTATGCTCCGAAGTTCGGGGACTTGCGAGCTGCCCGGGTTGTAGAACAGATCCGCTTCGCCGGTCCTCATCTGCGTCGTCTGCGTATTGGCATCGATGATGATGGGGAAGTCGACCTCGCTGAGCTTCGGCGGACCGCGCCAGTAGTGCGGGTTCGGCTTGAGGACGATGCGCGTGCCCGGTTCGAACGTTGCGACGTAGAACGGCCCGGTGCCGACCGGCTTGTTGTCGTACGCCGCGTGGTTGATGTCCGGTAAGGCCTTGAGCAGGTGCTCCGGCAGCACCGGCATCGGCTGCAGGCTCGGCCCGAAAAACGTCGCGATGGCGGGCGCGTACGGTTTTTTCAGGGTGACGCGCAGCGTAAGCGGATCCGGCGCGCTCATCGACGCGATGTCGTCGTAGCCTTCGCGCGTGAGCACGTTGTTGCGCGGGTCCATGATGAGGTGCCACGTGAAGATCGCGTCGCTTGCGGTGAACGGCGCGCCGTCTTGCCATGTGACGCCCTTGCGCAAATGGTACGTGATGGTCAGGCCGTCGGCGCTGACGCCGCCGTTGCGCGGTGTCGGCACTTCCGTCGCCAGCTCCGGCTCGAGATCGCCCCGCTCGTTCACCTGGAAGAACCACGCCGCCCAGAACTGTCCGATGTCGACTGATGACGCGCTCGCCGACAGCTCTGGGATGAGCGAGTCGTTGCTGCCGATGCCGACGATCCGCACGACGCCCGGCAGTGCGCCGCTGCTCGGCGCCGTGCCGCTCTGCACCTTCGAACAGCCGGCGAATGCAATCGCCGTCGCGATCAGGAAAGCGAATGCGGATCGCCGCGCGGCTAGATCTCCCATTCCCACGTGTTCCAGAACGTCGTGACGGCGTGCGCCGGCTTGTAGTTCTTGAGATCCGAGTTCGCGACGTCCTGGCGCTGCACGTACCAGTTGAGGATCATCGGCTCTTGCTCGGCGAGTATCTCCTGGATCTTGTAATACGCCGCCTTACGCACGTTGGGATCGTAGCTCGAGAGCGCGATGCGCTCTTGCGCGTCGAGCTCGGGATCGCAAAAGCGATATATGTTCTGGCCTTTCGGCGGGAATTGGTCGCACATGAATAGGGTCGAGTCGTCGGGATCGACGCCGTTGATCCACGACAGCAGGCCGGCATCGTACTTGCCTCCCTGCAGGATGCCGCCGGCGCCGTATGTCGCGAAAAAGAGCGGGGTCGGATAGTTCTTGACGTCGACTTTGACGCCGATCGTCTTCCATTCGCTCTGAAGGACTTGCTGCTGGGCTAGCGAGTCGGCGCGGCCGATGACGCCATCGAGCGAGAACTCGAGCGTCTGGCCGTTCTTGTGGCGATAGCCGTCGGGGGCCATCGTCCAGCCTGCCGATTCGAGCAGCTGGTCGGCTTTATTCGTATCGTACGGATACTTCTTGACGTCGCGGTTGTACGCCCACAGGAACGGCGGCTGGTCGCTATCGGCGGGCACGTAGACGTCGTGCGAGATATTGTGGATGAGCGTCCGGCTGTCGATCGCGTACGCGAGCGCTTGACGCACGCGGACGTCGTCGAGCGGCGGGTGCTGGAGGTTGAGCGCGATCTGGCCGTACTGCGTGAACGGCGTCAGATAGATCTGGTAGCCCGTCAGCCTGTTGAACTGCGGCGCCTGCGACGCAGGCGCGTAGTACTCGAAGTCGATGTCGTGGCTCTCGAGCTCGGTGAGGATCGTGTTCTCATCTGGGACGATCTCGAAGTCGACCTCTCGGAGTTTCGGTGGCCCGCGCCAGTAGTTCGGATTGGCTACCATCTTGATGAGGCTGCCTTTTTGGTACTCGACGACCTTGAAGGGGCCCGTGCCGATGGGGATGATGTTGAACGGCACCCGGTTGATGTTCGGATATTTCGACAGGATGTGCTTCGGCAGGATCGGATACGGCGTCGGCCCCATCGTGAAGAAGTTGTTGACGAAGGGCGCCCATTTCTTCGCGAGGTGGACGACGATCGTGTAGTCGTCCTTCTTGTCGATGCCGAGAATGTACGTCTTGTCGTATCCAACCGTGCTGCTGACGAAGTTCGCCGGGTTATTCACCTGCTGCCACGTGTAGATTACGTCGTCTGCGCTGAACGGGGCACCGTCTTGCCACTTGACGCCCTTGCGCAGGTGATAGGTGATGTTGAGGCCGTCTTTGCTGATGCCGCCGTTCGCCAGCGTCGGCACGATGGTCGCGAGCTCGGGGTAGAGCTCGTTCTGGTCGGACCAATTGAAGAGATAGCCGGCCCAGAACATCGAGAGGTCGACTTCCGTCTGCTGATTGCCGACAACGGGGTCCATGTTGTCCGGCTCGGCATTTGCGGCCCAACGGAGCACTCCCGGCTTCGTCCACGAGTTCCCGCCACCGGTGCCGGCTTGCGTGTTGCCGCCTTGCGAGCACGCGGCGAGAGCGGCGACGACGACGAGTGCTGCGACGCAGCGGAGCGCACGGCGTTGGATCGACATGTGATTCCTTTCGTACTCGGCGGCCGGTCAGCGCTTCAAGGGCGCACCTTGAATCGGTGGCGCCCTCGAGGTATGGTTGGTCAGCCGACGGTCAGGCTTGAACTGACGACCTGCGGTTTACGAAACCGCTGCTCTACCAGCTGAGCTACGTCGGCGAAACGTTTGGACGCCTTATTTGGCAAGGCTTTGTAGATTTCCGGCCGGTGCTTCGCTCTGCCCGCAGCGCTCCGAGGTCACCTGGAGGTCACGGACGCGCTTATGGTGGCCGCGGCCGTTTCGTCCCGAGTTCAAGACACGCCTTCCAGAGCGCGTTGTAGCACCTTCGCTGCAGCGTCCTCCGTCGACGGTATGTGGTGTGCGTTAACATTCATCGTCGTGGCCATGCTGGAATGACCGAGGTTCGCCGAGACCGTTGTCACCGGAACTCCGCCTTTGAGAGCCAGCGAAGCATATGTGTGGCGCAACACGTGCGGGGTGAACGTCCTTGCCAAGTCCGGCCGCCTTTACGATCTCGCGAAACTGAGTGCTGATGTTGTGGACCATCCACGGACCCTTGTTCTCATCGAGTAACACACGAAGCCGCTCTCCGACCATGCATGCCCGAGCGCTAGCTTCTGCCTTGCCTTATGCGCCTTCAGAACCGCGACCGCTGCGGGTGGTAGCGAGATCGTGCGCCGAGCGAAAGCTCGATACCGCTAACGCCCTCAGCCGAATTTCGCCGTTCGAGGTCCGAAGTGCGACCCTGAAGACCCTAGTTCATCAGGAACAGACGGCAACAGTCACAGTTTCCGCCTGCCCGAAATCACCAGCCTCAGGTCACAAGGACGCGGCTGTAAAGTCGCGTCCTTTGCTCCATGGTGTTTTGCGACGTCGACGGATGGCGTGTTACTGAGCGAAAGTAGGATAACTAGGGTAGTCGAGGTTCGGGAAAGTCCCAGACGTCATAATTTGATTGCCGTTCTGGTCGTAGACGGTGATTGTGTATGGACCGCCCCCTCCGAGGCCGAGGTTGGTCGCGTAGAGATGTCTATTTGACGAGTCGAACGCGATGCCGAGGCCTTGGTTGAGATTCGGGAAAGTCCCTGATGTGATGATCTGATTCCCGTTTTGATCGTACTCCGTGATGGTGTTGTTGCCGAGAATGTAAAGATGTCTGTTCTGTGAATCGAACGCTATACCAACTGCACCCGGGTTATTTGGGAAGGTCCCCGAGGTGATGATCTGATCACCGTTTTGACGATACTCCGTGATGGTGTTGTTGGAGTTGGTCACGTAAAGGTGGCGATTGGACGAATCGTAAGCGATCCCCCGAGGAGCTGAGACATTCGGGAAAGTCCCTGACGGAGTGATTTGATTCCCGTTTTGATCATACTCCGTGATTGCGCTGGAGAACTCATCGGTCACGTAGAGGTGTCTGTTTTGCGTATCGAACGCTATACCGTTGGGACCGTCGAGGTTCGGAAAGGTCCCTGATGTGATGATCTCATTCCCGTTTTGATCGTACTCCGTGATAGAGTTGGTAGAATAGTTAGCCACGTAGAGGTTGCCATTAGACGAATCGAACTCGATGCCGTTCGGTTGGCCGACATTGGGAAAGTCCCCCGATGTAGTGATCTGGTTCCCGTTTTGATCGTACTCCGTGATCGTGTTGTTGAAGTTATTTGGAACGTAAAGCCTGAGGGGTGTGTTAACCTTGACAACGCTCGCTACAGCAAGCAAACCTGGAGCGATGACCCCGTGCCCCGCCTCACTTTGAAGAGGCGACGTCACTGGGTTAGTCGGCGCGACCGATTGGCCACCACACCCGGCTATCGACATGGCGGTTAGGAATCCAACACTTGCAATACTGAGACGGTAAGCATGAGAGCGCATACGGACCTTTCTTTCTTTGTTTCGTTCGCTGTCGCGGCAGGTTTACGCCGGCGGGCGGTTTTTGAAGCCGCAAAACGCCGTGTCACCGGCCATATCATTGAACCGTAACCTTGACGTTGAAGCTATTGCCAATCGAATCCGCGACGATGACTTTGCACGTTCCGGCGGCAACAGATGTCACGATAAAGGTATTCGTTGGACCCGGGGCTACCGTCGCAACCGCCGGGTTGGAACTCGTTGCGGTGAGCGTCGGGTTGCCGGTCCCGGTCGCGGTGATCGATTGTGTTTGGCCTGTCGCGGTAAACGTCAGTGACTTCGGCGTAACCGTGAGTAGGTTAAGAATATACACGGCAGCGTAGACGTTACTGGAAACGTCTTGCTCCGTCATCCAGATATTGCCGTCAGGACCCGCCACCAGCGAATTCCCCTGAGTGAAGCCTGGTTGACAGGTAAGGGGGGTCTTGTGAGTCGTGATGTGGTGGGTTGCCGTATTGATCTCACCCGCGATCGGACACCCAGCCGAGCTCCCGGCGAACCACGGATTGCCGTCTGGCCCGCGAGCAATGCCGTCATAATACGAAGATATTGCCAAGCCGGTCGCTGGATACGTTGTTGCCGCTCCAGCTGTCGTGACTCTCACGATTGATGACGCACACGCCGCCCATAGGTTTCCATCCGCCGCCGAAGTTATTCCATACGGCTGGCAGCTGATAGGATAAGCCGTGATCGTACCCGTTGTACTGACCTTCGCGACGTGGCCTGCGAACGAGGTATCCAGATATGTGAACCAAACGTTGCCGTCGGATCCGCCGGTGATGCCTACAGCTGTGTAAACGTCTGTTGGATAGGTGTACTCTGTTAGGATGCCTCCGGTTGTAATTTTTCCAACGTGCGACCCCTCTAGGAACCATACGTTGCCGTCGGGCCCTAATGTCATGCCCTCAAATGCAGCATCTCCGCTCGGTATTGACACTAACGTGACGTCTATCTTACTTGACCTTACTGTACCAACGCCGATGCTATTATCAGGAGTTCCTCTCCAACCCCAATAGAATTTGCCGTCAGCACCGACCGTTAGATTAACTGACGCGCCGCTACCAGGGCTGTACGGAAATGCTTTTACGGATCCGGTCATGGCAATCCGGTAGGCTTCATCATTGTAGTTCGCCTGCCAGATATTCTTGTCGGGTCCAACGACCAGACCGGGCTCGCAGCAATCTTGGTAGATAAGGAACGTGGCCCAGTGGGATCCCCTTTGAACGATGTATGGAGTGCCGGGTGCTCCGGCGGGAATCGCGTGACCTGATTGATTCAAATTTATTGGTGGAGACACCGTCGAGGAAACCTGACTGCAGTCGGTGAGCATGAAAACTAAGCCCAGAGTGATCAGAGCGTTGCGCATTCTCGATACCTCAGGCACGCCTGTCGTGCCACAGCAAAAGGCGAAATCGCCCTCATGTCGTACTGGCGCGCGAGGGCAGACACAGTAACAGAGGGCAATGCGTGGTAATACCAGGTGTTGCTGTGACTACTAGTCTACCAGGTTTTGCAGACGCCAACAAGTGAAAACTTGTACGTTGGGCAGTTAACTAGAAAGCTCGCAGGTATTACTTAGCATCGGGTTTTCAATTCAGTAACTCTGACGCAAAATTCGAAATTCGGTGCGCGCATCGGGAGACGCGGGGGGCCCAAAATGCGCGCGATCGGATTTGCCCCCGCCCCCTTTCCGGTGGTCACGCCGTGGTCACGTCCGCGGCCTGCCACTTGATGTTGTTTAATGACGTGGCGATGCGTTCACGAGAAAAAAGAAAACACCCGATCACCTAAAGTAACCGGGTGTCACCACTCAAACGAATTACGAAACCGCTGCTCTACCAGCTGAGCTACGTCGGCGCGGTGACGGAACGCCTTTTTGGCTAGACTCGCCGACGTCCGCCCGGCGCTCTTCGGCGCGCCCCGCGACCGTTTCGGCCACGTTTTCGGGGTCGCCTGCCCGTCGCGGCGCGCCGAGCGCGAAGTGAAGCCGCATCTAGAAAGAGCCAACGCCTCGCTGCGACGAGCAGCGAGGCGCTGGCACTGCGTCACTCGGGTTCCGCGCTAGGGCAAGAGCCCGACCTTCACTTGCGCTATCGCGTTGTTGACGTAGTCGACGAACCACATGTTGTGGTCGGATCCTTCGACGATGCCGTAGCCTCCGGCGCCCGGGATCACCCACTCTTTTAGTCTTCCCGTAGCGGTGATCCGTACGAGCTGGCTGCCGCCTTCCGGTGGGAGCCAGATCCCCTTCGGCCCGGTAGCGACCCCGACAGCGCTCGGGTTAGGACCGCGCGGAACGTACGTCGTTATCGTCAGCGTCGTCGGATCGATCCGAGCGATGGCGCCTTTAGAGCTCGGACCGCCGTTGAGCT
>JANWLL010000089.1 GCA_025450855.1 Vulcanimicrobiia bacterium | reverse complement strand
GTCGCCGCCGACCCGCCGGGTCTAGCCGCGACCGATCTTTGGTCATGCACGTTCGCCGTCGTCGACATCGAGACGACCGGAAGCGTACCCGGTCACGACGGCGTCACCGAGATCGCGATCGTCGGCGTCGAGGAAGGGCGGATCGTTCGCGCATGGCGCTCGTTCGTCAATCCGTGCGCGCCGATCCCGGCGTTCATCACGCAGCTGACCGGGATCTCCGATGAGATGGTCGCGGACGCGCCGCCCATCCGCGAGCTGCTGCCGAAGATCGTCGAGTCGATCGGCGACGGCGTGCTCGTCGGCCACAACGTCCGATTCGACGCGGGGTTCATCGACTTCGAGCTTCGGCGCAACGGCCTTGCGCAGCTGTCGAACCCGAAGGTGGACACGCTCGCGCTCGCGCGGCGGACGATCGTCGAAGTCGCGAACTATAAGCTCGGCACGTTGACGCGCGAGCTCGGCTTCGACGTCGAGCGCCACCATCGAGCGCTCGCCGACGCGCGCGCGACGGCCGAACTGCTCGTCCACTGCATCAAGAAGCTCGAAGACAACGGCGTGTTCACCTATGGCGCGCTGCTCGAATTCCTCCGCCATCGCGCGGCGCGCAAACGACCTGCTCCCAAGCGCTTGTCTTCGATCACGCAGCTGCCCGTATGGACGTCGATCCTGCGCCAGGAGCTCGAGGAAGTCCCGCCGAGGCCCGGCGTCTATCTGCTCAAGGATGCCGGCGGTACGGTCGTGTACGTCGGGAAGTCGCGCAGCCTGCGCCAACGTTTGCGGACGTACGCGAGCGGGGCAAAGCCGGCGACCGCGAAGGTGCGGGCGCTGCGCGGCGTCGTCGCGTCATTCGACTACCTCGTCACCGGATCGGAGCTCGAAGCGCTGCTGCTCGAGGCCGAACTCGTCCGCTCGCACGATCCGCCGTTCAACGATAGGTTGCGAGATTTCCGCGACTTCGCGTTCGTCAAAGTGGAGGCCGGAACGTACGCGCGGCTCCTGACGACGACGCGACTCGTCGCGGACGGAGCGCGCTACTATGGACCGTTCCGCAACGCGCCGTCAGCACGTGCCGCGGTCGAGGCGCTGCAGGATGCGCTCGGATTGCGTTCGACCGATGCTCCGGACGGCTGCGAAGCGCCTCTGCCCCCGGCGCAACACGCGGCGCTCGTCGATGATGCTATTGCGTTCATCGAGGGCGAGGCGGACGAAGTGATGCTCGCGGTCGCGCGAAGGCGCGATGAAGCAGCCGCGCGGAACCGCCCCGACGTGTCGGAGCGGGAGGACCGGCGGCTCGACCGGCTCAGGAGGCTGCGCGGGCTCCACGGCGATCTCGAAGCCGCGATCGCGCTCAACGTGCTCGTCATGGCGCCTTCGACCGATGCCGCGAGCGAAGCTTGCTTCTTGTTCTGCGGCGGCCGGCTCGCGGCCCGCACTTCACTGCCTCGCAGGTTGACACAGCGCGAGCGAGCGCACGCCGAACTCGCGGCGCTGCTCGAGACGAATCATCGCCCGAAGGATGTCTCGCGCTCGTTCGTGCGCCAAGACGAGATCGACCAGTTGTTCATACTGGCGGCGTGGAATCGAGAGCGTCGCGAGGGGCTGAGCTACGTGCCGTTGCCGGATCGGGCGCCGGAACCCGGCGAGGCTGCGAAGTGGGCGGCGGCGGTGCTCGACGGCGAGATGGCGCCGGCCTGAGCCGTAGTGAGCGCGGCGGCGGACCGGATCAGAGATGCCGCGGGCAATACCAGATGGCGAACGTGAAGAGGGCGAAGAAAAGCCCGCTCATCGCGTAGAAAAGGGCTGCTCCGCCCTGATCGTCGATGCGGTTTGAGGCGGTCCCAAGGGTCTCGAACGTCGCTCTGGCGTGGCGCATGACCGGCACCTCGGTCGCGTATGGCATTGAAAAGAAGGTGGGGGCCGAGACCCATCATCGGCCCTCCCGGCTCCATTAAAGCCTTTCCGGGCCGCCGCGCACAATGACCGCCCTCACGTGTCGAATGCTTCCTGGCTATCCGACGGGCCGAAACGCGGAGGCCGCGGCGCCCGTTCCGTTGTAGAACGACGATAACAGGGCGTAGTTCCGAGGCCATGACCATGCGAACAGCTCATCTAGGCGCCGCCCTCGCGGGCATCGCGATCATGCTCGTGGCGAGCGTGCCCCGCGCGGCACTCGCCATCCCGCACGCGAACGCTCCCGAGACGGATCAGACCCGCGATACGCTCTTGTCGACGGGCACGCTCCTCCGCATCGCGATGAACCAGACCGTGTCGTCCGCGCATAACCACGCGGGCGATACGTTCGCGTACACCATCGTCGACGACGTCATCGTCGGTACGCGGGTGGCGGTACCGAAGGGGACGGTCGGCACGGGCAAGATCGTGCGCGTCGCGCCCGCGCACGGCGGCCGCGTCGACGGAATCTTGAAACTGCAATTCGATCCGATCGCGGTGCCGAACGGCCCGGATGTCGCCGTCGACATCACGCAAGCGAGCCTCGTCGCCGACCAGAACTCCAACAACGGCATGGCCGGCAGCGTCGCGGAAGTGGCCGACATGACCGTTCCCGGATTCTTCCTCATCGATTTCTTGCGCAAAGGCAACGACGTGACGCTCACGCGCGGAGCGCCGTTCCACGTCGCCGTCACCGAAGACGCGTTCTTCGCGCCGCCGAACTCCTGATAGGCGCCGAGCCTAGCGGCCGACGACGCGGTTCGTCAGCTTTCCGATGCCATCGATCTCGACGCTGACCACGTCGCCGGGCTGCATCGGCCCGACGCCGCTCGGCGTGCCCGTCGCGAGGACGTCCCCCGGTTCGAGGGTGAACGCCGCGCTCGCGTACGCGACGAGCGACCAGACGTCGACGAGCATGAGCGCCGTCGGCGCGTCCTGCTTCACCTCGCCGTTGAGCATCGTCCGGATGCGAAGCTTCGACGGATCGACGCCGTCGACGATGCACGGCCCGATCGACGCGAATGTATCGAAGCCTTTCGCTCGAGCCCATTGATCGTCCGTGCGCTGGAGATCGCGAGCCGTCACGTCGTTGAAGGCGGTGAACCCGCGGACGAACTCGTGCGCTTGTTCAGGCGAGACGTCGCGGCAGCGCCGGCCGATGACGGCGGCTAGCTCACCTTCGTAGTCGACGCGTTTGCTTTGCCGCGGGTAGACGATGTCGTCGCCGGGTCCGATGACCGCCGAAGGCGGCTTGAAGAACAGGAGCGGCTCGGCAGGCGGCGTCGACCCGAGTTCTTTGGCGTGGTCGGCGTAGTTGCGCCCGACGCAGACGATCTTCGTCGGCGCGCACGGCGCGAGGAGCTTGACGGATCCGAGCGCGATGCGCGACCCGCCGCTGACGACGTCCGTGCCCTCGAGTATGCCATCGTGCGGCGCTCCGTCGGGACCGGCGTATCGGACGTACGCGGTCACGATGCTTTGCGTCGGCTCATCGCCTTCCGCGGCCCCATCGATCGCGCGGCTGCGTACCAGAAGAGCGCAGCGATGCCGGCGTCGCGGACGAGTTCGACCAGCCACGCCGACCATGCTTGATCGAGCAAGGGCTGGCGCGCGAAATCGAGCACGCCGATGACCGCGATGATGCCGCCGGCGTAGAGGCTGGCCATCGGTATCGGGCGAGTCGGCGGTTTCATGGGATGCGGCGTCAAGCGCACGACGGCGCTTTGAAGCCGGCGCGCCGCGAAGAATCCGATGACGAGCGCCGTGAAGAGCTCGAGGGCGAGGACGATGAGCGCCGCGATCGCGTCGGCGCCCGCCGGCGGACTCCCTTGCGACGCGTTCGCGATCGTGTCGAGCGCGAAGCGCGCGCCGAAGCGATAGAGCGCGGCAAGCGCGAGGAACAGCGCTGCTTGGATGACGACCGATAGCGCGAACGTGCCGAAAAGCTTGCGAACGACGCGCTCTCTCGCGCTCGAATCCGTGAAGGGTTGCGACTTGGACATCGACGGCCCATTCGCGCGCGCAGAGCCACTGCCTTTAGAGGGCGGCGGCTCAGGTCGGTCCGAACAAGCGGCCAATGAGCGAGTCGATCGCGACCGAATACGATCTTTGCGTCATCGGGGGAGGAAGCGCCGGCTATGCGGGTGCCGTCACCGCTGCTGACCTCGGCAAGACGGTCGTCATCGTCGACGGTCCCGGACCGCTTGCCGGCTTGTGCATATTGCGCGGCTGCATGCCGTCGAAGACGCTCCTGCGGTCTGCCGAAGTCGCGCAGCTCGTCCGCCGGGCGGACGAGTACGGCATCATCGCGCAGCCGCCGCGCATCGACGTCGAAGCGGTCGTCCGGCGCAAACGCAGGATCATCAAGGAATTCGCCGACTATCGCATCGAGGGGATAGAGTCGTTCCCGGTGATCCGCGAAGCCGCTCGCTTCAGCGGTCCCAACACGATCGAGGCCGGTGCCCAGACCATCGCCGCAGATAGATTTCTCATCGCGACGGGCTCGACGATCGCCGTGCCGGCCATCCCCGGCCTCATCGAGGCCGGTTTCGTCACCAGCGACGACGTGCTCGAGCTCGAATCGTTGCCGGAAAGCGTCGTCGTGCTCGGCGGCGGCCCGACTGCATGCGAGCTCGCTCAATATCTCTGCAGGCTCGGCGTCGCGACGACGATCGTGCAGCGAAGCCCGACGCTCTTGTCGGATGAAGATGAGGACGTGGCGCTGTCGCTGCGTGGTGCGCTCGAGCGCGACGGGATCACGGTGATCACCGATACGAAGCTCACCGGCGTCGAGCGGTCGGGAGGCTCGAAGAGTGTCCGTTACGTGCGCGACGGTCGCGAGCAGACCGTAAAAGCGCAAGAGGTGTTCGTCGCGCTCGGCCGGGATCCGAATATCGGAGGACTCGGGTTGGAAGCCGCGGGTATCGGTCACGGCGACGGCATCGAGGTCGATGAGTTCTTGCGGACGACGAACCCGAAGGTCTACGCGGCAGGGGACGTGCTCCACGAGAGCTGGCAGCTCGTGCACGTCGCCGTGCACGAGGGGATGCTCGCGGTGCGCAACGCGTTTTCGTCGCGACCGTCGAAAGTCGACTACAGCCTGCAATCCGCGCGTGCCGTATTCACCGAGCCGCAAGTCGCCGTCGCGGGTCTCACCGAGCGCGAGTGCGCGAAGCGCGGCATCGTCTACGCGATCGCATCATATCCGTTCGACGACCTCGGCAAGGGCATCGCGACCGGACGCACGGAGGGCTTCGTGAAGATGCTCGCCGCGCGCGACGGGACGATCGTCGGCGTCGCGATCGTGGGAGCCGAAGCATCGGATCTGATCCATGAGGCGATCGCGCTGCTCTATTTCGGTGCGAACGTCCGCGACGTCTTGGAGATGCCGCACTTGCACCCGACGCTTGCCGAGATCATGACGTATCCGGCGGAGTCGCTCATGGAGCGGCTCGACCACGAGAAGCGGCCGCTTGTCACGCCCTGAAAAACGCGGCCACATCTACGAAGAGCCGCGCCTATACGACCTCGCGTTCTCGTTCCGCGACATCCCGGAGGAGTGCGACGGGCTGCTCGCGCTCGCGCGTGCGCATGGCGTCACGAGGCCGAAGCGCGTCCTCGAGATCGCGTGCGGTCCGGGGCATCACCTGCGCGAGTTCGCCAAGCGCGGCATCGGCGCGGTCGGCGTCGACCTCAACGAGGCGATGCTCGCCTACGCGAAGCGGTTGACGCATATCGACGGCGTCTCGGTCGAACTCCGCCGCGCGGACATGCGATCGTTCCGGCTCGCGAAGCGAGTCGACATCGCGATGTGCCTCTTCGACTCGTTCGCGCACTGCACGACGGATGAAGACGGCATCGCCGCCTTGCGCTCGACGGGTGCGGCCGTCCGCCGCGGTGGATTGCTCCTCCTCGAGCTGACGCATCCTGCCGACTATTTCGACCCGGGTCACGGGCGCACGCTCGGGCATTGGAGCCAGCGTCACCCCGGCGTCGTCGTCGACGCTCGCTACGACACGAGCGCGCGCGACGCGGTCGCCGAGACGTATCGCGCGACGATGACGATCGAGGCGAAGTACGCGGATGGGCGGCGTCCGCGCAAGATCGTCGGCAAGCAGCTCCACCGCATGTGGCTGCGCGGATCGGTCTCGAACATCGCGGTGCGCAGCGGCGCCTTTGACGTCGTCGGCTGGTACGGCGATCTCGACGCGGGCGTGCCGTTCACGATGAAGATGGACTCGTGGCGGATGGTCGTCGTCATGCGCCGCAGGTGAGCTCGATGAAAGTCGTGTCATTGTCACCGTCGTGGCTCGAGGATCTGAGCGGCAGGCTCGACGAGGGCATCACGCTCGTCGCCGCCGACCCGAAAGATGCGGCCGGCACGAGCGCGGCGATCGCCGACGCGCAGGTGATCCTCGCGACGCGCTTCGACGCGGCGATGGCGCGCAGCGCTCGCGCGCTCGAGCTTTTGATATGTCCGGCAGCCGGTACCGAGATGATCGACCGCTCGGCGCTGCCCGAGGGCGTCGCATTCGTCGCCGGGATCGGCCATGAGATACCGATGGCCGAGTACGCGATCGGTGCGCTCGTCGCGCTTCGGCAGCGCTTCTTCGCGGCCGATGCAGCCTTGCGGCGCGGTGAGTGGATGTTCGGATACTTCGGCTCGCGCGAGCTCGTCGACGAGCTGTGGGGCTCGTCGCTCGGGCTCGTCGGTTTCGGCCGCATCGGCGAGGAGGTCGCGCGACGCGCCGCGGCGTTCGGCATGCGATGCCGGGCCGTCACGCTCCACCCCGACAAAGCGGCGACTCCGGGATCGCTCGTCGAGCCTCCCGCGCCGCTCGACTCTCCGGCGAGCGTCGACGCGCTCGTCGAGCAAAGCGATGCGCTCGTCGTCGCCTGCGCGCTCTCGCCGCTGACCGAAGGCCTCATCGATGCACGCCGCTTCCACCTCATGCGGCCGCACGCGGTGCTCGTCAACGTGGCGAGGGGGCCGGTGGTCGACGAAATCGCGCTGTTCGATGCGTTGTCCTCGAGGCGCATCGCCGGTGCCGCGATCGACGTCTGGTATCGCTACCCGCGTACGTCGGCGGAAATCGTCAAACCGGGAGACATGGCATTCGATACGCTCGACAACGTCATCATGACGCCGCACTCGAGCGCTTGGACGCCGGCCGCGCGCGAACGCAGGATCGCCTATCTCGCTTCCACGATCAACAAGCACGCTGGGACTCGTTCCCGTCTCTAGCGTCGGGTGGCGTCGAGAAGGATGCGGGCTTGGCGGAATATGGCGTCGAGCATCGGCTCGGTGAGGACGCCGGTATTCGTGTTCTGACGGCTCGGATGATACGACGCGATGAGCGTCAGCACGCGGCGGTCGTCCGGTGCGCGCATGGTCGACGTCGCGCCGTGCGCGAATAGGGGGCGAGCATCCGCGTGCGCGTAGCCGCACGATTCGAGCGCACGGACGACCTTGTCGAATCCGATCTTGCCGAGCCCGACGACGACGCGAAGGCGACGCAGTAGGTCGATCTCGGTGCGCAGATAGGGCGCGCAGCGCTCGAGCTGCAAGGCGGTGGGTTTGTTGCCCGGCGGCGCGCAGCGCAATGCGGCGGTGATGTACGCGTCGATCGGTGCGAAGCCGTCGCCGCGGCGGATCGAGTGCGGCACCCTCGCAAAACCCGACCGATGAAGCGCGCGCGAAAGCCACGCGCCGGACGAGTCGCCGGTGAACATGCGGCCGGTCCTATTCGCGCCGTGGGCCGCCGGTGCGAGGCCGACGATGAGCAGCCGCGCAGAGGCGGGGCCGATCGCCGGCACGGGCTTCGCCCAATACGCCTCGCCGGCGAACTCAGCTTTCTTCGTGCGTCCGATCTCGCGGCAGTACGCGCGCAGCTCCGGGCAGCGCCGACAAGCGACGACGCGCTCGCGGAGCGCGTCGAGTGCCGGTCGTTCGAGGGCCATGTGCCTGAGTTCTTCGGCCGGACCAATCTTTACTCGTCGTCGGGCGCGATGTCGCTGACGATGGACGTGCCGTCGTACTGCGGCGGCGGCCCTACGCCGGTGATCGGCTTGAAAGGCTGCGCGGATTGCGAGAAGTCGAAGCAGTCGAGGAGATCGTCGGAACGCTGGTCCGCGGCAGCGAGCGTCGGCAGATCGAAGGTCTCCTCGGTGAAGCGCATGATGCTCCCGAATTCGTGGTCGACGTGAGAGATGTAGCCCTGGCGCACGAACGGGGAGATGACGATGACCGGCACGCGCAATCCGAGACCGTAGACGTCGAGCTGCTTCGGCGCTGCGTGATCGTACCAGCCGCCCCAGTCGTCCCAGACGATGAAGATCGCGGTCGTGCTCCAGTCGGGGCCCTCTCCGATCGCGTTGACGAGGCTCGACACCCACTCCGGCCCGTGGTCGCCGACCGGATTCGGATGATCGGAGTCAAAGCCGTGCGGCACCACCCAGGTCACCGACGCCATGTTGCCGGTCGCGAAATCCGTCGCAGGCGTGTATTGTGCGAAGGAGGCGATGTCGGCGTTCCAGTCGGGGCCGTAGCGGATGTGCTTGATCGCGTCGTACACGGACCATGGGGCGGCTGCGGTCGGCGCGTAGTAACGCCAGCTGATGCCTTGCGCATCGAGCTCATCGCCGATCGTCTGGAAGTCGAAGCACGGGAAACCGTAGACGTATTCCTGGCCCGAGGAGTTGAGCGCCTTGACCGTCGTTCCCGGCGGCGCATCGCAGCCCCACGTGTTCGCCGTCGGGTTCTCGGCGGCGAACGGCGATTGGCTCGCGACGAGATAGAGGTGCGCGGGGAACGACGGGCCGGAGTTCGACTGGAACATGCGGTCGCCGATCGCGTATTTCTGCGCCATCTGCCAGTATGCGGCGACGTCGGCCGGGTCGGTGTACGAATACGATAAGTCCTTGACGTTCCGGCTGTTCGGCACGAGGTCGAAGCCGTCCATCTTGCCGTTGTCGTATGCGCTCTCGAACGACGTGTGGTTGTGATCGGGTCCGCCCTTCAGGAATAGCGGACGTTTGACGAGCTGGACCGTGTTGCCGTGCGAGTCGAGCCCGCTCTGGGCAGTATCGATGCCGGGGAAACCATTGAACAGGTTGTCGACGGTGCGGTTCTCTTGGATGATGATGACGACGTGCTTGATGATGCCGTGCTGAGGTCCGTTCAACGGGCCCTGTCCCTGGTGCCCCGGTACACCGGGCGCAGCGCTCGAAGAGCAGCCGGCGAAAACGAGAGCCACAGCTACCGCGAAAAAGCGCCCAAAGGTCATTCGCAACCTCTCGCAGCGGGATCGGGTCATGCCGATTTCCTACCCGGCTCCGCCGCCTGCTAACCAACGGAACGACGGTTCGCCGACTAACGTCACAGGTGACAAGCAGGTAAGCGCGTCGCGGCATTGTATTGTCACGCGCTAGCGGCCTCGTCGTTCAGGAGGGCGTCATGAAACTTGCCGGAGCGAGCGCGCTCGTCACAGGTGGTGCGTCCGGGCTCGGTGCCGCGACGGCCGAGGCGTTGTGCGACGCCGGCGCGACGGTGGTCGTAGCGGACGTCAACGACGCGGTCGGCCAACAGCTCGTGGGGCGGCTCGGCGCCAAGGCGTCGTTCGTCCATGCGGACGTGACGAGCGAGGCCGACGTGCGGGCGGCGGTGAACGCGGCGGCCGCAAAAGCCGGCGGCTTGCGCGTGCTCGTCAATTGCGCCGGCATCGCGATCGCGGAAAAGACGCTCGGCAAGGAAGGCGCTCATCCGCTCGACCGGTTCGAACGCGTCATCCGCGTCAATCTCGTCGGCACCTTCAATGCGCTGCGGCTCGCGGCGGAAGCGATGTCGAAGAACGATCCCGACGAAGGCGGCGAGCGCGGCGTCGTCGTGTGCACGGCTTCGGTGGCCGCATACGACGGTCAGATGGGCCAGATCGCGTACGCGTCATCGAAGGGCGGCATCGCCGCGATGACGCTGCCGGCCGCCCGCGATCTGAGCCGCAACGGCATACGCGTCATGAGCATCGCGCCCGGAGTGTTCGACACCCCGCTGCTCGCTGGTCTGCCCGAACCCGCGCGTCGGTCGCTCGAGCAGCAGATCCCGTTCCCGTCGCGATTGGGCAAGCCGGCGGAGTACGCCGCGCTCGTCAGGCACATCGCCGAGAACGCGATGCTCAACGGCGAAGTCATCCGCATCGATGGCGCGATGCGGATGGCGCCTCGTTGACGCGGCAACAGAGACGGACCGTATCTAAGCGACGGGCCGGAGCCTTGCCGGTCCGCCGGCAAGGCAAGCGTGCGCATGACTAGTCAGAGCAGCGGCGCCTCCGGCTGATCGAGCGGGCGGACTGAGGTCCTATGATGCGGCGCAATCCTTTCGATGCGCCGCATGAGGTGTGTCGCGCGCCAATGTCCGCGAGAAGCGGCGGCGCCGATGGAAGTTTGATGGCGATACGGTGGGGGACGGTACGCATCGCGGCGTCGGCATTATTGTCGGCGCTCGCGCTCGTTGTCGCCGCTTGCGGCGGCGGCGGCAAGGGCGTGGGTTCCGTCGTGCTCACCCCGCTCGAAGGCGGGTCTCCGACGCCGACCGTTTCGCCATCCTCGACTCCGACAGCGACGCCGTCACCGACGGGCGTGCCGAGCGCGTCACCGCTGGCGGGCCCGATCGTCGCGGATACGTGGTCGACGATCGGCGCTTTCCAGCCGTTCGACGGCGGCATCACGAAGCAGCAAGCGACCGCGCACGCGCCTCGCTACGTGCTGACTTGGGGCACCGACAAGCCGTCGGACTGGATCGACGGCAACTCGGCGATCAACGCGACGTACTACATCGCGTTCGACACCGACGCCGATGTCGGCGCGTTCGGCAACCTCGGACATGACCTCGCGTGGTGGCAGCAAAACCCGCACGCGGACTGGGTGCTGTACAAGTGCGACCGGCGGACGCCGGCGTACGTCGGCGGATTGCCGTCGAACGTGCCTTTCGACATCTCGAATCCGGCGGTCGTCGCGTATCAGATGTCGATCGTCGGTCCGTACATGGCGGCGAACGGCTACACGAGTCTTGCGGCCGACGTGCTCAGCATCGACAACGGCCAAGCCGGGTGCGGCGTATGGACGCACCATCACACGGTGTGGGTGCAGCGCTTCAGCGGCCAGCGCGTCGATCCGAAGTGGGCGGCGGCCGCGCAGTACTGGGCGGCGTACGCGCAGTGGTACATGCATGGCATGCCCGTGCCCACGCCGTTCGTCGCGAACGCAGGTCTCGGCGGCATCGCGCAGGGCGATCCCGGCTACGAGCAGCTCATCTCGCACCTCGACGGTTTCCAGGATGAGGCCGGCTTCACGAGCTTCGGCAACCATTTGATCGGCGACGCCGACTTTCGGACGAAGATCTGGTGGGCGCAATACGTGCAGGCCCAAGGCAAGGCGTTCATGGTAGCGGACTTGTGGCAGCATCACGAACCTTCGTCGACGCAGCGCGATTTCGCGATCGCCACGTACCTCATGGGACGCTACCACCAAGAAGCTATGATGACCGCGGAGTATGGATCGTACGGCGTCGAGCACTATTGGTCCGAGTACGATTCTGCCGTCGGCTCGCCGTGCAGCGACATGTATTCCGACCAAGGCGTCTATCTGCGCAAGAATACCGGGTCCCTCGTCATCGTCAACGTCGCGAAGACGGACGAGTGGGTGACCTTGCCGCACGCCGCGTCGTCGTACACCGACATGGAGGGCCGGCGCGTGACGGATCCCTTGCACGTCGGCCAGGATGACGGTTGGGTACTGCTCACGAACAACGGCTGCTCGTAGCCGTCACCCGAGGAGACTAGTCACGCAGGCTTCGGACGGCCGACCTCGCCGTAAGGCGGGCGGCCCTCGCTCGTGCTTCAAGCAAAATGGCGCACCGAAAACGTCTTTCGGATCACGGCGCGAAGCGGAGCGCGCGATTCCCAAGACGAGCGTGCGACTGCGCCCGTATGCATGCGACAAGCACGGCTGGCATCTCGGCCATTGACTATGAGAACGCGCGGTCTACCTTAGGAGCGATGCTTTCGACCGGCCAGCAGCATGCAGGCCTGCTCGATCTTACGTTTCCGCGTCGCCGGCTGCTTGCCCGCGGCTATCGATCGAAGCAGTTCCCTGCGCGCGGTAGACGGTAGGCCTCGCCACTGTGCCTTTGCTTTCGGCGTCGCCGCGAGAGCGTTGTGAAAATCCAGGGGCACGATCGAATAACAGCAGGGACGTCGCTTTCCGGTCACGAGCATGTCGCAGGCTCTCTCGATCCGACGGCGCCGAGTGTCGGGTTGTTTAGCCGCCTCGATCCAACTGATGAAGTCCATGCGAGCGATGGGCGTGAGATCATCCCATAGCGCCTTCGCCATCGTCGCCGCAGCGAGGGCGCTACGCAGGTCCGCAGGCACTCTCGGCGCTGATGTTCGAGTCGATTGTCGTCTTGTGGTGTTCATCATCGTGAGCGCGGGTGTTCGCTGGTAGCATAGCTTTTCACTCTGATGTCAAGAACAAAAGGCGGCGCGTTGCTGCGCCGCCTTCGGCATAGATATGCCGTGGTCGGCAAGTGCTCTTACGAGCAACCCATGCTTCGACCGCACGAGTCGCAGACGTAACACGCGCCGTTGCGCCTCGTGAGCGATCCGCACGTGTCGCACAGAGGCGCGTCACCCATCATCGATGCGAGCTGCGCTTGCTGCGAACGCAGCGCGTTGAGCTGTTGGGCGAGGTTCGGATCGATGCTCTTCGCGGCCGCCGTCTGCGAGCGTGACGTTTCTGCGTCGGCGGGGAGCGCGCGCTTCATCGGCCCGGGTTTTGGCTCATCGGCGGCTTGTTGGGCAGAGACGAGCGCGTCAAACTCCGCGATCGCGTGGTCGTCGTGGTGCGGATCGTCGACGTCGCGATCTTCCGGTTTGACCTGGACGAAGTCGGTGCGGCCGAGATACTCCATGCCGAGGACTCGGAAGATGTAGTCTATGACGCTCGTGCAGTACTTGACGTTCGGATGATCGACGAAGCCGTTCGGCTCGAAGCGCGTGAAGGTGAACTTCTCGACGAACTCTTCGAGCGGCACGCCGTACTGCAGACCGAT
>JANWLL010000088.1 GCA_025450855.1 Vulcanimicrobiia bacterium | reverse complement strand
CGCGACATCCTTGCCCGCGAGCGCATAGTACCGGTGCTTGCCTTGCGCGAAGACGTGGACGAGATGATGGTCGTGGAGCAGGCCTAGATGGATGCTTGCCGTCGAAGCCGTCACATCCGCCGCGATCGCAAGCTCCGTGCTCGTACGGGCTCGACCATCGAGCATGCAATAGAGCATTTTCGCTCTGGCTGGAACGCCTATCGCGGCGGCGATCGAGGCGGCTGCGGAATCGGCGTCATGAGTCGGCATGCGGCAACGCTTTGACGGCCGTCAAAGCGTTGCCTGCGAGGGTCGGGTATGATGCGGGCATGCACCGCATCGTCTGCCTCATCCGTTATCAGATCGATCCGTTTCAGCTCGACGCGTTCGCGGAGTACGCGCGCAACTGGGGTGTGATAATCCCTCGCTGCGGCGGGGACTTGCTTGGCTATTTCCTGCCCCACGAGGGGACGAACGACGTCGCCTGGGCGCTCATCGCCTTCGACAGTCTCGCGTCGTACGAAGACTACCGGGCGACGCTCAAGATCGATCCGGAAGCGCGCGCCAACTTCGGTGAGGCGGAGTCGAAGCGGTTTATCTTGCGGGAGGAACGCAGCTTCGTGCGGGGCGTCGAGGGTACGCTCGCAAGACGCGCGAGCGTGCGGGAGGGTTTCTAGGGGGCAGACCGCGGCGGTCGAGCTAAAGCTCGACCGCTACAGACGGGTCGTTGTGATGTCGAGCTATGAGTCGCTCGTCCGCTTCCCCGTGATCGTTATGACGACCGGTAGCGTCGAGTTGTCCGGCAACGTGACTTTCGTGAATATGCCCTGCACGTCGTTCGCGTTGTTCTCGTACTGGAGACGCACGACGCTCATCCGCACGAGCTGACCGCCCTGGTAGACGTTCGCGACGAGCAATGCGGAGCAATCCGAATGTACGGCGATCGTTCCCGTGACCGTTTGGAACGCGGCGACTCCGGCGAGGCTGTTCGTCTCGCTGCCGGACACGTTGCCGGCGGAGTCCAAATGGAACCGGCCAAGAGCGGCGATCGGCACAGGACCCGTAGGCAGTATGCCGACGCCGTTGTAAGAGAAGCCAAACGATCCAGCGATGCTCGCTTGCGTGCAGCCGCCAGTTCCCGAGGCGAGCGCGACCGACGGCCGGCCATTGCTTAGAGCCGCGAACACGATGGCTACGAACGCAAGTGTGGTGAGCTTACGTGTCATGAGAATTCTCCCCAAGCTCCACGAGAATGGAGCGACTTGAAGTGTCCGCTCCACTATGCGGCGCCCCGCTCAAGCCAGCGTAAAAGGATCGCACCGACGTCCGTGTTTTTGATTCCGCATTGAGTCTGGAGTGGTACGCTCGGCCGAGCTAGTCCCCGTGCCGGGGTCGCTAAGGAGGCAGAAATGATACGTCTCATGAGATGCAGCCGCGTTGCGTTTGGTGCCGTGCTCGGAATAATGTTAGTCGTTCGGGCGCTGGTCGTTCCCGCCGCCGCGGGCACGCCGATCAAATCCCACGACACAGAGGCGAGACGGATCGAGGCCCAGCTGCGCGGCCTAAGGCGCTACGCGATCCCGACGCCGAGCAGCGCACCGTACGCGATCGCACGGGGACCCTTCGGAGACCTCTGGTTCGTGGAAAACAACGCGTGGAAAATCGCCAGGATCAGCATGACCGGAACGATCCAGGAATTCAAACTGCCGCCACCGACACAGCAGTTCCACCAGCTGGCGGGCATAACCACCGGTGCCGATCGCAACATCTATATCACGGCGGATGAATGGACTTGCGGGCGACGAGGCTGTTTCTACAGCGGGAACGTCTATAAGGCGCTGCCGGGGTCGGGCACACCAGTGCTCACGTTCGGCGGTGGAACGTTCCCGTCGGGAATAACGAGCGGTCCGGATGGGAACCTCTGGTTTGGCGACGAGGGCGGTGGCACCGGCGGCGCCGTCGGCGAGATGACCACATCAGGTTCGCTGACCGAATTCGGCACGACGGCGCAAGTTTCCGACGTCGTCACCGGTTCGGATGGAAACGTTTGGTTCAGCGAACTCGACTTTCCCAATTTCGTTTTCGTCCCCGGAATCGGTTCGGTGACCCCCGGCGGCCTGATCACGCTGTTTCCGACGCCGTCTGGTCTGTATCCCGGCGGCGTATGCGAGGGGCCGGACGACAACGTTTGGTTCACGGAGGCGACGAATGGGGCGAGCGCGGTTGGCAAGATCACGCCGAGCGGAACCTTCACCGAATTCCCGACACCGACTGCGGGCGCCATGGGGGATATCACGACCGGGCGCGACGGCAATCTATGGTTTACCGAGGTTGGCGCCGGCAAAATCGGCCGAATAACATCACAAGGTGTCGTCACCGAGTTCGCGGTCGGCGGGGAGCCATATGGGATCACATCAGGTCCTGACGGCGACATCTGGTTCACCGACGTTACCGGCAACACGGTCGGCAAATTCAGACCGTGAAGGCGACAGGGTCGGGCCGCGTTTCCTAAAGTCTTCACTTTGTTGTGGTAGAATCACCAAAAGCTGTCGATCCGTGTCTTTAGTCCCAGACACAGCTGAATAATTTCATTCATAACGCCGGATCGGGTTCAAGCCGCTCGGGGCACATCTGTTCACTTCGCTTGAGGGGAGAAGAATGTTAGCTCGACCTTTTTCGATCCGGCTTATGTCGACTATTGTAGCCGTCGCCGCATGTGCATCGATCACAGCTTGTTCAGGGCTCGGATCGACCGTCGCGACACACTCGGCACCCGGATCGCACGCCGCAAGTCTGACCAAAGCGGCGACCAACACGTGGACCACGGGCGCGAATGCGCCGATCCGCCAGTTCACCGGCGCCGCGGCTTCGAGCGGCAACGACATCTACTTGCTCGGCGGTGAGAACCACACGAAGGTGTTCGACGAGAACGCCATCTACGACACGACGACGAACACGTGGACCAACGGTCACAGGATGCCGACCGCGCGAACAGCGCTGGCGGCCGCAGCGATGAACGGCGTCGTGTACGCGATCGGCGGCGAGTTGTTCGACGGCTCGGTGCTCACGACTGTCGAAGCGTACGACCCCATCACCAACAAGTGGTCGACGAAGGCACCGCTTCCGGTCGGCGTCGACAGCATGACGGCGACCGTGGACAACGGACTCATCTACGTCGTCGGCGGACTCCAAGATAGCAACGGCACGCCGTACAACGGGGTTCAGACCTACGATCCCAGCAGCGATACGTGGTCGTCCGTCGCCCCGCTTTCGGTCGCGAAGGCGTTCGCTTACACGGGTACCGTCGGTACGAAGATCGTCGCGGCCGGAGGGACCGTCGGTAATGGCCCCTCAGACGACAACGAGGTCTACGACCCGAGCACGAATGCCTGGACGACTATGCTCCCGGTAAAATTGCAGCGATACGCCGGTTGTGCGGGCGGAATCGGCGACTCGCTCTACATCGCCGGCGGGTTGAGGTTCTCTCCGTTTCGTGGAACGACGAGGGAGCTCGACGCGTACGACGTCGTCACGGATCAGTGGCATCGGCTTGCGAATATGCCACGCCCGATGCTCGGCCTGGCGTCGGCAACCGTGAACGGCCAGCTCTATTGCATCGGCGGTTCGCCCTTCCTTGGTCAGCCTATCTTCAGCAACGCGGTGCAGATCTACCAGCCGTAGGGCGACCACTCGACACCGGTCGGTTCATGGGCTGGGCGCGATCATCGCGCCCAGCTTTACATTTTAGGCCGCGTTGACGCTGGATTCTTACGCTATTCCACGAACTGGGCGGAAGGCCAGGCTAGGCACTCTGGCCGGTTGGTGATTCGTGGATATCCGAAAGTCCATTCTCGCGATCGTGCTGACCATCGGACTGTCAGCGGCGGCGACGCGCGCGTTCGCGACGACCACGGGCGCGATCGAGGGCTTCGCGACGGATTCAGAGCAGCGTCCGCTCGCAGGTGTTCACGTCTCGGCCGTTTCTCCGTCAGGGCACGGCGCGACGACGACCGGCCCCGAAGGCTACTACTCACTCAACGGGCTGCCGCTCGACACGTACTCCATCGTCTTCACGAAGGCCGGCTATCTGCCGACGTCCGTCGCCGGCGTGACGACGACGGCGGATCAGACTGCGCGCATAAACGTCCGGCTCGCGTTTGGGATCAAGACGCTCGCGCGCGTCGCCGTGCGCGGGTCGACGTCTCTCGTCCAGCCGACGGACACGTCGAATACATACGTGATATCCCAAAGCCGCCTGTCGGACATCAACGGCACACCGCAAGACGAGAACGGGTTTGGTGTGCTCGGGACCTTGCCGGGCTTTGCGGTCGACAACTTCGGGAGTCCCACGTTGCGCGGCGGAGCGAGCAATGAGATCGGGTTCACATACGACGACGTCAACAACGTCGAACCCGCCACGAGCGGTGCCATCAACGCCCTTTCCTTGAACGGCACGCGCAGCATCAACCTGTCGACCGGCGGCTTCGACGTCAGCTCCGGCGAGGCGAATACGGGCGTCGTCAATCAGGTGATCAAGCGAGGTACGTATCCCGCCGAGGGGGAGACGACCATCCGCGTCATGAGCCCGCTCTATGGGCACGAGCTTTCATTCGATTTCGGCGGCGCGACGCCTGACAACCGCTACAGCTACTACGTCGCATTCGGCGGGTTGCACGACGGGATCGGATACGGCGACAACTCGACGCCGTATCCGTTGCTCATGGGGTTCGTCACGTTCAACACCGGCTACGACGACGTCATCAACATCTTCTACCACTTCGGGCACGGCGGAAGCGACGAGCTGCAATTCCTCAGCGATATGAGCGGCGGCACGTCCGACTCGAACTACTTGGAAGATCCGTCACTCGCGCCGTATCCTTCGAACAACGGTGACGTCCAGGCGGCGAGCGATCCATTTGGATTGTGCGACGCGAGCAAGGCGCAGCCGTACCCGCCTTGCAACACCGCCATTCTCCAGAGCAGCTACACGACGTTCGTCCCGGGCCAGGCGGCGGTGCTTCAGAACGTCGACGCGCCCGACTCGTTCACTTTCAATTCGGTCATCGAGAAGCTGAACTTCAAGCGCCAGTTGACCCCGTCGAGCTACGCCGAAGCACGGCTCTTCCGGACGACGGAGAACTTCGTCGACTTCCAACCTCACAACACCGGTTCGTTCAGCGAATTTTTCGGCGCCGTGAACACGACGGGGCTCGGCGAGGCGATCGACTACGCCGGCCAGCTGAGCAGCGAGCACGAGCTGGGCTTCGGTGGGGACGGGACGTACTATCCGACGAGCGCAAGCGGCGCCGAGGCGCCGAGCCTCGAGCCGGCGTACGAGCCGCTCGAAGATCTCGGTTGTCCGCAGATCGCCGCGGCGATCCTCGACGGCATGCTGACCCCGACCGGCGGATTCCATTCGACGCCCGGGATCGGCGGTTGCTACATCGCGCCGTTCAACGCGGCGCTCGACGCGGCGTCTCCGGGTCTCGGCTTGCCGACCGATGCGGCTCACGCGCCGATGCAGAATTACGCGAGTGATTCTCTCGCATACAATGATTCGACGTACCGCTACGACGCGTGGATAAAAGACCGGTATCAGCCGAACCAACGCCTGACGATCACGTACGGACTGCGGTGGGATAAGGAGTCGATCCCGATACCGGCCGACGCCGCCGCGCTCGACACGACGTATTTCATCAACGCGAGCGGCGATGTCGTCACGGTGCCGGGCTCGCCGATCGGAAGCGACGTGACCCAACCGTCGCAGATCAGCCCGCGCGTTGCCGCCGCATACGAACTCGGGCCGCGCGACGCGATCCGTTTTTCATACGGTAAGAACATCGAATTTGCGTCGCTCTACGCTTCGATAAGGCCGTTCAGCGTGCCGCCATCGCTTCGGCGCTGCACGATCGCCGACGGCTGCTTTATCCCGCTGCCCGGCTTCGGCGTCACGAACCACGTCACCAATCTCTACGACCAAGTCTTGCTCGATCTCACGACGAACATGGAAGCGCAATACGGGCACGTGCTGCCGCAGCGCGCGTCGAACGTCGACTTCTCGTGGTCGCATAGCGTGGGCGGCGGGCTCGAGTTCCGCGTGACGCCCTACTATCGCAAAGGCACGCAGTACGCGATCACAAATCAGCCGCTGCTCTTCACGCTGCCGACGAGCGGCACGCCGGTGTTCGGCGCCGCGCAGCAGGAGAGCGTCGGGATCAACGAGAGCACCGGTGTAGAATTCGCGATGCAAAGGAACGCCGCGAAGGGTGTCGGCGGATTCTTCGACGTCACCTTCGACAACACGCTGGCGAACTACGACGGTGATTTCGTCCCCGGTGCGAACAACGCAGCCGTGGCGGCCGGCCATTTCTTCCACATAACCTATATCCCGTCGGTCGTCGCCACGCTCAATCTCACATACAGCCCCAGACCGGCGTGGCATGCGCTCGCGACCGTGGAGTACGAATCCGGATATCGTTACGGCGTCGGAAAGAAGGCGTTCGTTTTCGTGAACGGCGTCGCGATGGAAGTGCCGAACTCCGATCTTGCACAGTCCGCATCGCAGGCGTATTACTTCACTAGTCCGGCGAACCCGGGGACGATCGAGCACCCGAACATCATCGCGTCTCGCGGCACGCCCGAAGGCGACGATCCGGGGACGCTCCTAACGCCTGCGGCAGCGCTCGTCAACTTCACGATCTCGCATGACCTCGGCCCGGCCGGGCACGGCCCCGAGGTTGGCGTGCGCGTGGAGAACGCGTTCGGCGACTATGCGTCGACCTTCGCTCAGCCGAACCCGTATTACGTGCCGCTGGGTAACGGCGGCTCCGGGTCCGGCTCGGGCCGCAATCCGAACCGGTGTGCGCCGGGCCAGACGTTCGGCTGCGAACCGCTGATGTTCGACCTGAGCAGAAATCCCTACGAATTGGAACCCGGCGGCCCGCCTCGCGTCTACACGTTTTTCATCAGCGCGAAGATCTGATCCGATGATGTAGCGGTCGAGCTTTAGCTCGACGGGCGACGCGCTTCCAATGGAAAGACCGCGGCGGTCGAGATGAATCTCGACCGCTCCCCTATTATCGTGGGTCGGCGACGGCGGCTCGGGCCATTCGGTACGCTCGGTAGTCCCTCGCACGCGCACGCGCACGGCTGACGACGGCGTCGTCACCGACCTCGCTGGCCGCCTCCGCGAGGCGCTCGAACGCGACGTCGGTGTCGAGAAGCGCCCGGTGGGCATTGTCTTCGAGCAGATCGACGGCGCGTCGCAGCTGCTTGTTGGCGTTCGGCGAACGCCTGCGCGCCGCGATCCGAGCTCTCGCGAGATCGGCGCAATCGCTCCAACCGAGGCGCCCGTTGGTGCGCGTCGGCGATGCATCGAGCTTCGCTGCTTCATCAGATGCCGTCTCATCGTCGCCGGCCCCGCGCCGCCGCAAGAGGACGTCGATCTTGATGAGCGACAACGCGTTCCCACAAGAGCGCAAACGTGCGACGTTAACTATTGCAGCGGCTTGGGCGAGCGCTTCAAGGGCGGCCGCCCAATCATCGCGAGCGCACGCGAGCTTCGCTAAGACCAACATGCACTCGAACTCGACGAAGGCTCGAGAATGAAGCGGCGACATGGCTGCGCGCGAAGCGAGACCATCTTTGCGGACGTCGGCGAGGGCGTTCTCGATGTCGGCCCTAGCCTCGTCATACTTGCCGAGCAGGTAGAACAGTCCCGCTCGCGCCTCCAAAAGCGGCGGCAGTGCATCCGACATGTCGCGTCGCGCCGCGTCGAACGCGACCCGAGCCGTGCTACAGGCCTCGGCGAAAAACCACCAGATGGTCTGCGCGCGGAGCAGCTCGGAGAGCGCGGCAAGTTCGATGTCCGCCCGGCCGCATTTCGACGCGATCGTCTGCGCTTGGCGCGCATTCGCGATCGCCTCATCTTGCCTGCCGAGGTCGCGGGCGGCGTTCGCAAGTTGCAAGAGCGCCTGCGCTTCGAGCGGACCGTCTCCAAGCGATCTCGCGATATCGAGCGCCTGTGCTGCGTCCGACGATTGCTCGACCGATTGTTCAGCGGCGCCTTCGACGGCTGCGAGATCGAGTGCCGCGAGCGCCGACGCCCTCTCGTCGCCGCCGGTATGCGCGAACGTCGTCGCCTCCCGTGCGCGGAGCACCGCTTCGGCGGCGTTTCCGCGAGTTATCTCGGCGCGCGCGGCGGTTCTTTGCAATTCCGACAGTGCGACGTCGCGTTCGGGCGTGCGTTCGAGCCGCAATGCCTCGCGGATACCCGCGTCGCAGCGGTCGACCGCATCCTGCACTGCATGTATGTCGAGGGCTGCCGACGCCGAGCGCGTGTAGGCGCGTGCAGCCGGCAGCGACTCGCCGGCAGCTTCGAGATGACGTGCTAGGCGAAGTCCGGCCTCGCGCACGGTGCTCGTCTCGAGTCTCCGGGCGAACGAACGATGCAGCGCGATGCGCCGCCCCGCGTTGAAGCCGGACGCGGCCATATCGCGGATCGCGTCGTGCGCGAATGCGAAGGGCGGACCTGCCGAGAGTTGGACGATCACGCCGAGGGAGAGAAGATCGTCGAGGGCGTCGAGCGTCGTCGACTCGTCCGTCTTCAAGACAGTTGCGATGTCGTCCGCAGTCGCAGACGGCTCCAGCGCAAGCGCACAAGCGACGGCGCGCGGCATATCCCCACGTGCGCGCAAGCGCGATTCGATGAAGCGGCGCAGCGTATCGGGCAGCTCGATCTCGGCGCCGATCGATTTGACGACGCGCCAGCGACGGTCGTCGCGTGCGATCACGCCCGAATCCGCGAGCGAATTGAGCAGGCCGGCGAAGAACAACGGATGGCCTGCGCTGCGCTCGAAGAGCATTTCGAATATCGAGGGCTCTTCGTTGCCGAGCGTCCGGGCGAGCGCGATCCGGAGATCCTCACGGCCGAGTCGGCCGAGTTCGAGGTCATGGACGTCGAGGTCGGCCATCCGCGCTCTAAGCACCGGTACGCCTTCCGGCCGCGAACCGATGAGCACCGCATTCGATGCCGAAGCTTGCCGCACGATGGCGAGGAGCACGTCGAGCGATTCTCCGGCGAGCTCGTGCGCGTCGTCGATGACGAACATGCCGCGTTTCCCTAGGCGATCGACGACGGCTCGTGCGACCGCGGCGACCGTGTCGTTCGCGTGCACGCGTACGAATTCGTCGAGCCCGCCGGGCAGCCGATTTGCGATCAACTCGTGCCACAGGGAAAACGGGTTCGCCCGCTCCGCGCCGGCGCGGACCGTAAGCGTCACGATACCTCGCTCGGTGGAAAGCCGGCCGACGCGATCGATGAGCGTCGACTTGCCGATGCCCGCCTCGCCGTGGACGATCGTCACGCTGCCTTTGTCGGCCATGGCGTCGTCGATGCGAGCAGTCAAGCCGCGCAGCTCGCGCTCGCGTCCGGCGAATGGCAGCGATAGCTCTGCAGCGAGGACGGGCTCGACCTGGCCGACGTGCTCGAAGCGCGCCTCGAATGCGTCGGACGGTTTTTCACCTATCTCTGCAAGCGCGAGCCGACAGCGCTCGGCCCACGAGGCCGCCGATGCGCGCCTGCCCGCGGCGAGTTCGGCATCGACGATAGCGACGTACGCCGCCTCGTCGTAGGGGTTGCGCGCGACGAAGCGCTGAGCAAGCTCGGCATCGTTCGACGTCCTGACGATTCGTGCGAGCACCGATTCGTAGAGCGAACCGATGCGCTCGCGTTCGGCGACCGCCCAATCGTCGAAGTCGCCCTCGAGGAAGTCACCGCGGTAGATCGCGAGCGCGTCGCGATCCGTCTGCTCGCCGCGTTGCGCGGCGAGCCTCGCGAACGCGACGGCGTCGACCTCGGTTGGGCCGATCCACGATAGCACCGACTTGTTCGTCACGAGATACGTGTCGGCGTCGGGCCCTGCACTGCGTATGCAGCGTCTGATCGAGTGCAGCGCAGTACTCAAGCTGTCCCGTGCGCGCTGCGGCTCAGAGTCGGGCCAGAAGATCTCGACGACCCGCTCGCGTGCGACGTCGATCTTGGGGTTCGTCGCCAGATAGGCCATCAGGGCCCTGGCCTTACGTGTGGCGGGGCTGCGTGTCGGAACGCCGTCGACGCTGAAGGCGAAGCCCCCGAGCGTCGTGAGATGCGACGAGCTCATGCGATCTCGTGTCGAAAGCGATGATTGCTCCGGAAAGATTAAACCGGGGGCCCCGGCTTTCATGTGCGCGAGCCGATTTTTCGGGATGCTTTGAGGGTCTGGGCCCATACTCGGGCCATGAAAAAGGCCGATTTTCGCGCAGCCGTCGCCCTGTCCCTGACAGTACCGGTCCTGCTCGTCCAAGCGTGCGGGGGCGCCGGCTCGACGATGCCGAGTACGTCCTCCACGCAACCGCGGATCGTCGAGTATACGGTTCCTACTGCCGGCAGCTTCCCGGACGGTATCACAACAGGACCGGATGGCGCGTTGTGGTTCACCGAACAGTTCGGCGACAAGATTGGCCGCATGACGACGAGCGGTCACGTCACAGAATTCCCCTTGCCGACGCCGTCGAGCGAACCGCTTGGCATCACGACCGGGCCCGACGGAGCACTCTGGTTCGCGGAGTGGGGTTCGCTCAAGATCGGACGCATTACGACGCAGGGCGCGATCACCGAGTATCCTGCGAACCCACAAGGCGCGATAGTGGGGGGTCCGGACGGTGCCTTGTGGTTTACGGGCGAGGGGGGTGCCATCGATAGGATCACTACGAGCGGGAACATCACCGTCTACCCGTTTCCTTCCGGAGTTGGCGGTCCTTACGGCGGCATCACAGTCGGCCCCGACGGCGCGCTTTGGGCGACATGCGTGCGCATAGGTACACCGCCTTTCAAGTATGCGCTCGGACGAGAGACGACGGCCGGTGGCTTTTCCGACCCCATCGTCAATTCGTGCGGTCAGGGAATTGCGGTCGGCTCAGACGGCGCGTTGTGGTGGGCGGCTGGCTCGTCGGGAGCTATCGTGCGAATGGGGATGGACCTCTCGCTCGCATACTATCCGACGCCCGGTGGGCTGCAGGAAGCCCCGAATCAAATCACCGCCGGTCCAGACGGCGCACTGTGGTTCACGGTTGACTACGATGGGCCACTGCCCGAGCCGCACAACGCCGACATGATCGGTCGCATCACGACCGCCGGTGTGATCACGGAGATCCCGACACCGACGCAAGGCTCTATGCCCGGCGGAATCACCGTCGGCCCTGACGGCGCCCTGTGGTTCACTGAGGCGAACGGCGATAAGATCGGACGCTTGAGTCTAGGAGGTTAATCGAACCATGAAAGCCCGCGCATTCGTCGCAATGTTACTCGCCGTCTTCGCAGCCGATGTGACACCGAGTAACGCTTCTCCGCTAAATGTCTTTTCTGCCGGCCCACGATTGATCAAACTGTCGGCGGGATCGATGCTTCCGCAATGTATCGCTGGCCAGGTGTGTTTGCCGCGCGTCGCCGGCGGAGCGTCGACGATCGTCGTCGGGCCGCCTGTCCTGCCGGCGACCGCCACGCGAGCGGTGCGCCCGGGCGAGTGTCCGGGTCAGAACCTGGGCGCGGTGTGCGGAACCGTCGACGTCCCACTTGATCGCAACGATCCGAACGGACGTCAACTCCCTATCTTCTTCGAGCTGTTCACCCACGTGAATCCGGGACCGCCGGTGAGCGCGATCCTCGTCAACGGCGGCGGCCCGGGCGGAGGCACGACCGATGCCTTCGACACGTACGTCGCATTGCAGCTGTTCGGCGCCGACCTCGACGTCCACGACCTGTTGCTCGTCGACGACCGCGGTCGAGGTTTCTCAGGCACGATCGACTGCAAGCCGCTCCAGCATGGACTCGAACCGTTCTTGAAGAGCGTCGCCGATTGCGCGTCGCAGCTTGGGCCGAGGGCCAGCCTGTATGGCACCGGCGACATCGCGCTGGACGTCGACGCCGTCCGGGCGGCGCTCGGTTACGAACTGGTCGACTTCTACGGAGCGTCGTACGGCGGCGCGGACGTCACGGCATACGCGACGCGGTTCGGCTCGCACCTACGGTCGATCGTGCTCGATGCACCGACCGGCGCACCCAATCGTTTCGTGATCCCCGAGATGAGCCGCGAAGCGCATTCCGAAACGCGCATGGTCGCGCTGGCATGCGGCCGGTCGCCGACGTGCGGCGCGGAACACCCGGAACCAGCGGCCGAATACAAGCGGCTCGTCGACGAGATCGCCGCTCATCCGATCGCGGGTCAAGCGCACGACGCGAGCGGGAACACGTTGAACGTGCGTGTCGACGAAGCGACGCTGCTCGCGTATATCACCCACAATCCGACCGGCCGGTTCGTCGGAACCGGCGAGATCCTCGCGGCCGGCGCGTCGATGCGGCGAGGAGACAACGCACCGCTCTTGCGGCTGGAGGCAGAGTCGCAGTTCTCGTTCCGCACGAACTACGGCAACCCGACGGTATTCTCGGTCGGAGCTCAAGGCGCGACGGGCTGCGCCGACTTCCGCGTCCCTTGGCGGTGGAGCGATTCGCCGTCGCGACGTCTCGAAGAATGGGAGGAAGCCATCCGTGATCTGCCCACCGACTACTTCGCGCCGTTCTCGAAGAGCGCGGCGACCGCGCTATCATACGCCGAGGCAATCGCGTGCACGGATTGGGAGCTACCGACGCCGGCGAACCCGATCGTCGAGCCTGGCGCGAAGTACCCGGACACCCCGACGCTCGTGCTCGACGGCGACATGGACGACAACGTGCCGTTCGGGGACGTGCTCAGAGTCGTTCCGCTGTTCCCCAACAGCACGTTCGTGCCGGTGGCCGGTTCGGGGCACGTGACGGTGGGCTGGAGCGCCTGCGCCGCAGAACTCACCGCGCGTTTCATCGAGACGACGACACCCGGCGACACGAGTTGCGCGTCGACGCCTCAGTTGATCTTCCCCGCCGTCGGCCGCTTCGCGTTGCTCGCGAAGGACGCGGTGCCTGCCGAGATCGACCCGGCCGGGCGCAATCGCGTCGACCTACAGGAGCGCAAGGCCGTGACGGTTGCCGTCGCCGCGGCGATCGATGCGCTCCAGCGGAGCACGATCGGCTCTGGCCGTGACTTCTGCCTGCGATCGGGTTCGTTCAAGACTTCGTACGGCTCGGCGCAGTGGGAATCGCATCTCGCGGGCTGTGCGTTCGCGCAAGACGTCGCGGTGACGGGCCGGGTCAGCTGGGAATCGTCGTATTCTTTCGATGCGGACCTCGCGCTGAGCGGTGCGGGCACCGCGGGCGGCCGGATCCACGTATCAGGGACGTGGGAAGCGCCGGGTCCTGTCGGATTCTTCCATATCAGCGGCGAACTCGGCGGCCTTGAGGTATCGCTTCTCGTTCCCAATGCCTGACGCGTTGCGGTCGGCCCTCAGTGCGGCCGGAGCTATTGCGCTCGCGTTTCTCGCCTCGCTTCAGCTCGCGGGCGCGTGCATCTATTTCTTCGACACGGCATCGCTCGGCGATATCGGTCTTTCGCTCGACAGCCCGAGCTCGGGTGTCATAGTCGCAGTTTCCCCCGGCGGCCCCGCTGACGAGGCCGGTATTCGACCGGGTGACGTCGTCGTAAGCCGAGCCGACGTCGCGAAGGTCACGTGGCAGCAGACCATAGGCGAGCGTATGACGATCACGGTCCAACGCGGTGCTGAGAGCCGCGTTTTGACCCTCGTAGCGCGAAGGATCTACTTGTCGCTCTCGGACATCGGCATGGCCGCGATCTGCGTCAGCACGTTGGTCTATCTCGTGGTCGGTTTGTTCCTCGTGCTCACGCGCCCAAGCCGACTGACGTGGGGATTCTTTCTCTCCGCTTTGGCTTGGTGGTACGTGGGGCCGAACGCTCTGCCGGTCCCGCCCAGCCTCGTCATGCAGTACATGGTCCTTTGGGGAGCCGTCATCGTGCCGTGGAGCCTTGCCGGGTACCTCGTCTTTTGTATGTCGTTGCCAAACGAGGTGCCGGCGGGCTGGCGCTGGATCTCCGACGTTATCGTACCCGCGGTGACCGTGCTCATGTGCGTGTTCCAAACAATTCAAATAGTCGGCCCGGTGATGATCGGATCGGTGGAGTTCCCCGACTTATGGCAGCACATATGGGATGCGTACATCGTGGTGTGCTGCATCGCGGGTTTTGTCTCGATCCGCTTGAGGTATCAGACCGCGGGGAATCCGGATCGTCAACGCATCAAGTGGTTCGTATTCGGCTTAGTCGTCACGTCGATCGGAGCCGTTCTCGAAGCGGCCGATCAAGAAGGTTGGTTCTCCACCTTCGAGTGGGTGTCGGGTTTTGCCGCCATCGGCATCGCGTTACCTTTGGCAGTCGCGTACGCGGTGGTCAAACATCGCGTCATCGACGTCCGCTTCGTCATAAGCCGCGCGCTCGTGCTCGGCATCGTCACCTCGGTCGTGGGCGCGCTCTTCTTCGTACTTGACTCGATCTTGAGCGCACACTTCACCGGCTCGGCGACGAGGACGGCGATCTACGCCGCATGCGCGATCGTCATCGGCATGACGCTCGGCGAAGCATATCGACGGTTAGGCCCGATCATCGACTCGTTCGTCTTCGCGCGCCGTTCGCGTTGGCAAGAGCTGAGCGAGCGCGTCGCCGACGCGATCCGGAGAAGCGGGTCACGAGCGGAATCATGCCGGCCGTTGAGCTCCGGCATCGCCGATGCGTTCTCTCTAGCGTCGGTCGCGCTATTCGAACGGACGGACGACGATGGTTACATCCGCGTGGCTGCATCCGGCTGGCCGGATGGTTCGATGCGCCACATCTTCGCCGACGATACGATCGCGCGGCGAACCGACGGGGTCGTGCACGCCTCGAACAGTCTGGACATCGACGAGAGGGAGTGGCACGACCGCGAGCTGCCGCCGGGCACCGGCTTTCCGACGGTCGCGGTGCCGATCGTCGACGGCAAACACGTCCGGGCGCTGCTCGTGATCGGTTCGCACGAAGACGGATCCGGGCTCAATCGTGACGAGTTGAGGTCGATCCGCGGACTCGCGGACGCGGCGTCACCGTTATTCACGGAGGAAGCGGCCCACGTCGGCATGCCTCAAGGCGTGTGGAACCGCGCGTGAATCTCCCAATCCGCATGAACCGGCGGCGATCGAGCTAAAGCTCGACCGCTACATGCGCGTTCGGGGAGCGCTAGGGCTGGTAGCCGCCTTCGATCCAGTCGGACAATAGCTTCGTTTTGGCGTCATCCCAGTAGGGGCCACCGGGCGGCATGCGCGGCTCTTGTTCCCCCGTGATATATTCGTAGACGTTTTTCGCGTTGCCGGGCTGCGACATCCACGCGTGGTCCGCGAGGAGCACCCCAAAGCCTTCCATGTGATCGATGTCGTCGTCGGTGAAGAGCGGTTTTATGTCGCGTTCGAAAGAGACGTCAGCCATGTTGGTGTCCCCCTTGTGGAAGCGCTTATACCCGTTAGGGTGCACAATCCTCGGTGGATCGGCCGATTCACGACCGGCGGGACGACAGACGGTTGACCCTAGTAGACTAAGCGTGATAGACTAAGTGAGATGAAGATCGTCAAGATGCACGCGGCAAAAACCCACCTGTCTCGCCTCGTCAAAGCCATCGCATCGGGCGAGGAGGCTGAAATCGTCATCGCGGTCGGTTCGAGGCCCGCTGCACGGTTGGTGCCCGTGCGAACCCGGGCGGTTCGGCCGCTTGGTCTCGATGAAGGACGCATATCATTGGCTTCCGATTTCGATGCGGTCGATTCGAAGATCGCCGCCCTCTTCACCGGCAAGCGGTAGTGCGTCTACTTCTCGACACGCACGCGTTCTTGTGGGCGACCGGTGAGCCGTCGAGGTTGAGCCCGCGAGTACGCAAATTTGTCCAAGAGCCGAAGCACGAGATATTTGTCTCCGTCGCCGCGTGTTGGGAGATCGTCATCAAGCACGCCTTAGGAAAGCTGACGCTCCCGATGCTGCCCAACTCCTGGCTGCCGTCGAGGATCGCGGCACTCGGGCTCAAGACCCTACCGATCACGCTCGATCATGTCATCGCGCTCGAATCCCTGCCCGCCATCCACGACGACCCGTTCGATCGGGTTATGGTGGCCCAAGCCGCGGTAGAGGGTCTGACGCTGGCGACTCGCGATACGCGGATCCTCAGGTACCCGGTGCGCACGATGCGTGCGTAGCCGACCTTCGCTCGGCCTAATACATAGGCAGCGGGGATAGGCCTCAAGAACACTGTGCTCATGAGCGGCCCCGCTATACGACGGCTCGGAGTTTCCGCATTGGCGGCGGCCTTTGCGGTGCTCGTCGCGTTTGGCGTGCGCTCGCAACTCCCCACAACCGCCGTCGCAGCGTTGGCGAATCCCTGCCCGCTCTCGTCCATCGCGATCGCGAGCGGCATACCCCAAGACTCGGCGCAGACGTCGCAGACCTATTTCGACTGCTTCGCGTGGCAAGAGTTCATCGGTCTCAATTGGGATGCGGATCCCGATCAGGCGGGCGAGCCGGACCCGTCGGCGCCGGCTTCGGCGTTCGGAAAGCCGCTCGACCTCGAGCCGCCGGTATTCGAATCGTATGCCGACGCGCTCGACGTCTTCAAGCCGGGCGCGGTGCCGCCGAGCAAGTGGGGCGTCGTCGATCCATCGCCGTGCTCGATTCACGGCATGGTGTCCGGGCCGGGGCGGCGCGTGCTCAGGATGTCGTCGATCGTCGCACCCGATTTTCAGACGCCGAATGGCGTGCGGCAGGCGTTCCCAGTCTCAGGTCCGAGCTGGCTTGCGGATCGCGATGCCAACATGGTGTGGTATCAGATCCTCATCGACAAGGACGAGTTCGAGTATATCGTCGACAAGAAGTACTACGACGCGGATCGTCAGCTGCAGACGATCACGAGTGACGGACGGATCGACATGCCGCAAGGCATAGCCGGAGGCGCGCTCGGTTCGATCGAGATCAAAGCGGCATGGCTGCCGATCTCAGATCCGGCGCGGCAGAAGCGCTATCGCATGCAACGCGCGATCATCCTCGATGCGGATGGCGGCTGCCATTCGGTCGACGTCGGTCTCGTTGCGCTCCACATCATCCACAAGACGCAGTCGCAGCCGACGTGGGTGTGGTCGACGTTCGAACACGTCGACGACGCACCCGCGGAGGGCGCGTCGCCGGGAAACTACCTCTTCAGTCGACCGACGTGCGATCCGTCGCCGATCCCAGCATCGTGCGAGTTGAACAGACCGCCGGGCGAGCGGACGTCGTGCGGCGCGAACGAACCGCCGGCGTACATGCCGAGCGCGTACTTCTCGAAAAATGCGGCTTGTCCGATCTATCCGATCCAAGTGGCACATGCCAATCCCGCCGACCCGACGGCGACGGCGATGAACGCGTATGTCGCGTCGCTCATCCGGGCGCAAAACCCGGCTTCGGTTTACCAGTATTACCGGCTCGTCAACGTCTTATGGGCATCGAACTCCGCGGATCCGAACGGCGGACCCTCGCCGCCCATCGAGCCGGTGCTCGTCAACGGCATCACCCCGCCGACGACGCAGCCGGTCGCCAACGTCATCACCGAGACGTACGCGCAGCAGATGACATGCCTCTCGTGTCACGCGAACGCGCGTATCGCCAATTCGGCGGACGAGTTGGCGCATTGGAAGCCGTATTTCTCCGACTTCAGTTTCATCATGTCACAGGCGCATACGCCGCCGCCGGCGGTAGTAGTGAAGCCGAGCTTCGCTCGGCCTACTGCATTGTCGCATAGGGACGGCCGCGGCGGTCGAACTAAAGCTCGACCGCTACAGTCACTTTCGCAAGACCGGTCGCGATGAACGCATTCTCGCCGCCGGCGAACGTCGTCGACTTCCCATCCGATCCTACGAAACAGGCGGCGCTCGTCGCCCGCTGGACGCAGTTCCTCGACGGTTTCATCCAGCTCGCGATCGTCGGCGATCCGTGGACGAACGACAACGACTCGAACCGCGTGCTGTTCTTCAACCCGTTGACGACGCCGATCGGCCCGAACGCGATCGTCGCGCCGATCACGTGGTTCGCGTTCCCGAACCGCGTGCTCTCGTATTTCGCAGCGTCGCAAGGTTCGTCGTACGGCCTGACGGATGTCGAGCTATACGAACTCGCCGACCAAGGCTTTCTTGCGGGGAAGCCGGACTTCGGGAACGGCTTCCCGCCGGTGCCGAGCGATGTCTACCCGGTCATAAATTGGCAGCAACCGAAGACAAACTGGCGGGCATACGAGCCGCCAGGCGCGCGCGGGTGGCAGGACGAGTACTGCGAGTGGTGCGTGCAGCGCGACGGCCAGGGTCGGATCGTCCGTATCGATTTTACGTGCGAGAATCCGGAGTATTGGGTCGCGCTGTGGAAGACGGATCCGAACGCCGTTCTTTCCTTATATAGGGCCGCCGTCAGCGCTTCCGTCCAGCTCGACGACATCGTCATGCACGACAAGACGGGCGCTCCAATCATCGACCCCGAGACGGGACTTCCCGCCTACAACCCAATCAATAAGTGGAACACGGGCACGATCGCGACCCCGACGAGCGGGGGCGCGATGCATCTGACGAGTCCGCCGAACGACATCGACGCGGAGATATACCTCGCCGCCGCCGCGACGCTGCTGCGAGACGTCACGCCCTACACCGCCGCCGCGCTCGTCGACTGCGCCGCGTACGGCGTACCCTATAGGAACAGCGACCCGAACATCGGCTACAACGTCAACCGGACCGTGAAGAACGCCGGCGGCAACGGACTGCGGATGGCGACGCTCACCGATCCGATCGGGCTCTACATGCAGCAGCCGGATTTCAGTTCGTACGCGACGCCTGATGGAACCGACGCGAGCACGTTTTGGACGGTCGTGCGCGGTTCCGCGCCCAGCATGATACTCCACGCGACGTTTGCCGTGCCCGCGTCGAAGCCGTATACGGTCAGCGACGTGACGATCGGCGGGCAGCCGATCGGGTATGCGAGCCAGATCGCGCAGACCTTTCAAATGGGCCTCAGCGCGACCGTCCAGCCGACGGCGCAAAACGAATCGGCCTTGCCGTGCGTCGACACGAAACCCGATGCCGCGTGCAGTCCGTGGCCGCAGGTCATCATGGGACCCGGGATGCTCGATGCATATGCCGCGCTTATGGGTGAGCTCGGCACGTCGGGTCTGCCGCCGCCGACCGTCGCGCAGGGTAAGAGCGCGAGCTTCGCGCTTCAAGTCCTTTATGCCACCAAAGACGCGACGATCGAAGTCGTCGGCGGTGGCGTCACCGTGACCGCGACGAGCGCGACCGTCGACGGCACGACGGCGACGTTCATGGTGGACATCGCGGTCGCAGCGGATGCGACGCCGGGTGTGCGGTCGGTGCAGGTCAGCGATCCGACGTATCCCGCGGGGCCGCCGGCGCCCGCGATGCTGATCATCGCGCTCGCATGATACGCATCGCGGTCGTCGCCGCGCTCGGCCTGTTCATGCTCGGTTTGGCGACGCCGAATATCTCGCAACTGTGGGATCCGTTCGCGCAACTGCCGATCAACGTCAACTACGACGGCGTCATCACGTCGGTCGATCCGGGGAGCGATGCTGCGAACGAAGGCGTCGCTCCGGGCGACGTCGTCGACTTCAGCTCGACGACGCTCGCGCAGCGGCTCGTCCTGCTCGATCTCCACTACCCGCGCCAAGGCGATGCGTTCGCGTTCCGCGTCCGCGAAAAGGGCGTGAGCCGGCTCGTCACGGTCCGAGCCGAGGGCAGGCCGGAGATACTCGAGGACCTCATCGTCGTGCTGCGGCGCTCGACGTACGTCTTGTTCGCCGGCATCGCCGCGTTCATATTGCTCCGACGGCCGAACAAGATGACGTGGGCGTTCTACTTATACTCGCTCGCCGCGATCTATGGAAATGGCGAATACTTCGGCTTCTTGCCGGCGCCGGTGTATTTCACGATCTGCGAGATACAAGTCGTCTTGCTCGCGCTCGGCAATGCCGCGTTCCTCACGTTTGCGGCGCGCTTCCCGAGCGATCGGCCGCAAGGGTGGGCGGCAGGGGCCGATCGCGCGGCGCCGCTCGCGTTCCTGCTGCTTGCCGTCACGAGCCTCGGCGCCGATCTCGGCACGGTGCTGTTCGGCGTGCCGTCGCAAGCGCTTGTCCTCGCGTCGACCATCGGCAAGATCGCCGTCTTCTCCATCGCGCTCTTCACGCTCTTCCACACATATTTCGGCCAGCGCGGCCAAGAGCGCCAACGCCTGAAGATCGTCGTCTGGGCGCTCGTCGTCGCATACGCGGCGAACGTCGTGATCTTGTGGATCGACACGTTCTCGTTGTCGTTCGAAGTGGCGTTCTGGTGGGATGCGCTCGGGGCGCTCAACTTGGTCATCCCGATCGCGGTCGCGTATGCGGTGCTGCGCTACCGGGTCATGGACGTCAATTTCATCTTCAGCCGCGCGCTCGTGTACGGCGTGATCACGACCGGGCTCGTCGCGATGTTCGCGCTCATCGACTGGATCGTCGGCACGGTACTCGCGCAAGAACGGCTTGCGGTGGCCGCAAACGTCGTCGCGGCCGTCGTCGTCGGTCTTTCGCTCAACGGCATCCACGGGCGCGTCGAGCGGATCATCCGGAGCGTGCTCTTCAAGCGACGGCACGCCGCGGCTCGCCGGCTGGCGCAGCTCGCATCGTCACTGCCGCACGTGACCGACAGCGCGACCATCTCCGCCATGGTCGTCGACGAGCCGATGGAAGCGCTGTCGCTCGCCTCCGCCGCGCTTTTCCGGGCGAACGAGCGCGGTACGTTCGAGCGCGTTTGGGCGCTCGGTTGGGGGGAAAGCGCCGCTTACGACCTCGACCCGTTCGAGCGGCTCGTCGACCGGCTTCGTTCGGAGGGCGAGCCGACCCGCGTGGGCAGGAAGGATGTCGCGCGCGACGGGCTGCCGGCGGGCGATGCGTCGCCGATCGTCGCGGTGCCCATCGTCGTCAGGAGTCAGCTCGAAGCCGTGGCGATGTACGGCGCCCATACGGGTGGAGAAGACCTCGATCCGGATGAGATCGGATCGCTTCGCCGCATCGGCGAGGCCGCCGGCGCGGCGTACTATCATCTCGAAGCCGACTCGCTGCGCAGCGCGCTCGAGGGGCTCGCTCTCGAGATCGACACGTGGCGCGCGCGGGCCCTCGAACTCGGTTGGAGCGACGCAAAAGAAGAAGAGCGAAGCTGAACTTCGCTCTTCTCCACTGTCAGGCAGGTGTTATTTCTTCTTTTTCTTCGTGGCCTTCTTCGCCTTAGGAGCTGCCTTCTTCTTGCCTCTCATCCGTGATCACCTCCGTCCTCAATAGGGTGGATGATGCGGCTTTGAAGCTCGCGTCATTGGACGTTGACCCAAACGCGATGTATCACCTCTTTTCCGGTCGAAGGCATTCATCGTGTCAAATCTGATCGTCGCATTGTTCTCCATCGCATTCGGCGTCGAAGAAGCGATCATCGTTTTGTATCTTCGAATGCTGCCGTCGAACGGTCCATCCGTTGTGACGATCGAAAGCTGGCGCGAGCTGTGCACGATCGTCGTGCTCGTCGCCGTCGCGTGGCTTGCGGGAGCCCGTGCCGATGCGCGCTTTCGAGCGTTCCTCATCGCGTTCGGCGTCTGGGATATAACGTACTACGTCGCGCTGTGGTTGACGTCGGGAACGCCGACATTGACGAGTCAGGACGTGCTCTTCCTCATCCCCGTTCCGTGGATCGCGCCGGTGTGGGCCGCGATGTCGTTCGCTGCGGCGCTGATGCTGCTCGGGCTTTTCGGCATCGCGCGCGGGCGCGCGCGTCTGCTCGTCGCGGGGCTTGCGGTCGGGTGGCTGTCGTTCGTCTGGGGGCCGTTATACGCGCGGTTTATCGACCATTCGCGCATCTTCGAATCGGCTTCCGACTTCACGTACCCGCTTTGGCTGTTCGTGCCGGGCATCGCGCTCGTGCTCGCGGCACTGCCGTTCGCGAGGCCGCGGCGGTCGAGCTGAAGCTCGACCGCTCCTTGGGTCTACGTTTTCGAGCGTACTATTTGGTTTTCTTCATATCGCCGACGAAGCTGTCGGGCGGCCCGCTGAGGCTGCCGTCATCGTGGATAGTGAAGTCGACCTCGTTTTGGTCGCACGTGACCTTGAGCGTCTGCGAGTCGGACGTGTACGTGCAGGGCTTGGTATCGCCGGCGATCGTCAGCGAGCCGGTGCCGCCCGATTTGATGTCGAGGACGACCGAGCCGTTCTCGTTTTGGTACGTGCCGGCCAACTTGTCGCCGCCGCACGCGGCGCCGGCCAGGAGCACGAAGGTCAAAGCGAATACAGCGAATGGCTTCACGAGTTTCTCCTCCGAAAGATAGATCGGCAAGCGCAAAGACTATACAATCCCAGGCTCCGAAGAGCCTTCGCATGTTTTGGCGGTTTGCGCATCTAACTGCGCCCGTGATGGTGTTCGTTGGACGCTGACGTTATCGTCATCGGCGCGGGTGCGGCGGGATTGGCAACTGCGGCGCATCTAGCGCAGCGCTCGCTTACGGTGGTCGTCCTCGAGGCGCGCGATCGCGTAGGCGGCCGCGTCTTGTGGACCGATGGGTCGGGCGGGCGCGAGTCGGTCGAGCTCGGCGCCGAGTTCATCCACGGCCGCGCGCCCGAGACGATGGCACTCCTGAGCAAGGCGGGCGTTTCGGCCGTGGCGCTTGACCGCGATTCGTGGACGTGCCGCGATGACGGCGTGTTGACGCTCGACGAGGCCGACTTCCGGGCGGCGACGGACATCTTCGCCGGTGCGCGCGATCTCAAGGCCGACGAATCCGTCGATCG
>JANWLL010000087.1 GCA_025450855.1 Vulcanimicrobiia bacterium | reverse complement strand
CCGGCGGCGTAGCTCAACGGCCCGCCGCCGTGGATCCGAGGTGCGCAGCCTGACCTCGAGTTCGTCGATGCGCTGCGCGCGCGCGAAGACGATTTCGTTGGCCGCGTCGACGATGTCGTCCGATGCGTGATCGACGCGGGTCTTTAGGCCCGACAGCGCACGCCGAAGCGACCCTATGAGCCGGGTCTCGCTCAGGGCGAGCGACTTGAGCAAGCGCGTGCGATCGGGCGAGACGAGCTCGGCGGCCGCCGTCGGCGTCGCGGCGCGGACGTCGGCGACGAAGTCGGCGATCGTCACATCCGTCTCGTGACCGACCGCCGATATCACCGGTCGAGCGCACGCCGCGATCTCCCGGGCGACGACTTCCGTGTTGAACGCCCACAGATCTTCGAGCGATCCGCCGCCGCGCGCGACGACGACGACGTCGACGGGAAGCGTCGACGCCCGCCTGATCGCCATCGCGACTCGCGTCGCCGACGCTTCGCCCTGCACCGGCGTGTGGACGACGAGCACCTCGATGTGCGCACCGCGACGGCGGCACGTCGTCAGGAAATCGGCCAACGCGGCGCCTTCGCGGCTCGTGACGATCGCGACGCGGCGGACGAAATCCGGCAGCGGCCGCTTGCGTTCGCGGGCGAACAGTCCTTCGCGCGAGAGCTGCTGTTTGAGCTGTTCGAATCGCCGGTGCAACTCGCCGCGGCCGACCGGAACGATGTCATCGACGGATATCTGATACTTGCTTTGCGGGATGTAGGTCGCGACCCGACCGCGGATCTCGACTTGCAGGCCGTCGGGCAAAGGAAGCGCGACGTCGATCTGCGACAGCCGGTCGCCGAGGCAGACGCACGCGATGCTCGCTTGCGCGTCCTTCAACGTGAAGTATGCGTGGCCGCTCGCCCGGTTGACGTTGCAGCCCGAGATCTCGCCGACGACGCGGACGCGTTGCGGAAACGCACCTTCGAGCGCGCGCTTGATCTGCCGGCACAGCTCGCCGACGCCGACCGGCGGCGCTTCGAACAACGATCTCATCGTCTACCTGACGCGCGGAGGCGCGGTCACCGCGGTCACCGGCGGCGTCGCGGGCACATCGACGGGCGGCGTCGGCGTATCGAGCGGGATCGGCGTCGGCAGCGCGGCTTGCGGCGACGGTGTCGCGCCCGGTGCCGGCGTCGACTGATCGACCGGGGCGATCTCATGCTTGCCGACCGCGACGTGCCGCGCCTGCGAGCAATATTCCAGCGGCGCCGTGCCGTTGAGGAAGTATTCCGCGCGACCGCCTTGCCCGGGGCGCGCCCGGCGATTGTTGCCGCACACCCGGACGACTTGGACGTCGGGCGGCGGCGACTCGAAATCTTCGACCTTCTGATCCGTAAGCGCGCTGCGCATGAAGCGCGCCCAGATGCGCGCCGGCACGTTGCCGCCGTACGATTCGTACATCTTCGAGTAGTCGTCGTTGCCGACCCAGACCGATGCCGCCAATCGCGGCGTGAAGCCGACGAACCATGCATCGCGGAAGTCGGACGTCGTCCCCGTCTTGCCGGCGGCCGGCCGGCCGATGATCGCGTTCGGGTAACCGGTCCCCTCTTGTATCACGCCCTCCATCATCGTCGTCATGATATATGCCGCACCGGCCGACATCGCGACGTGGCGCTCGGGGAAGCGCGCGTCGTACACGATCGAGCCGTACTTGTCCTCGACGTAGCGGATGCCGGTCGGCTGCGTGTAGATGCCGCCGTCGGCGATCGTCGAGTATCCCGAGACCATCTCGAGCGGCGACACGACCGCGGTTCCGAGCGCGAGCGAGAGATCCGGCTGCAGATCTTCGGTGATGCCCATCTTGCTCGCGTAGTCGATGACGGTGCCGATGCCGATGTCGTGCGCCAGTTCGACGGCGACGATGTTACGCGACAGCTCGAACGCCTTGCGCAGCGTGATCGGGCCGAGGTATCGATGATCGTCGTCAGACGGCGTGTAGTCGCTGCCGTCGCCCGCCGGATACGTCACCTTGGAATCCGGATACACCGTCGAGACGGGCACGCCACGATCGACCGCCGCCGAATAGACGAAACCTTTGAACGACGATCCCGGTTGCCGCCGGGCTTGCCATGCGCGATCGAATTGGCTCTTCGCTGAGAAGCCCACGCCGCCGACCATCGCCACGATCTCGCCGGTGTGCGGATCCTCGGCGACGAGCGCGCCTTGATGCATGCCGTAACCTTCGGTCGCGCCTTCCTTCACGAGCGACGTCACCGCGTTCTGCGCGATCCTCTCGTCGGTGGGGTCGAGCGTCGTGTACACGGTCAGCCCGTCGTGGAACAAACGCTGCGGCCCGATGATCGTCTCGAGCTGCGCGATGACGTACGTCGTGAAGTACGGATATTTGTATGAAAGGACGCCGCCTGAGTCGGCGCCGACGAGATGGACCGGCGCGGCAGAGGCGGCGTCGGCTTGGGCCTCGGTCACGAAACCGTTGGCGACCATCCGGTCGAGCACGTGCTGCTGGCGGTCGCGGGCGAGCTTGAGGTTGGCGTACGGGTTATATAAGGAAGGCGCCGCCACGAGGCCGGCGAGCATCGACGCCTCGGCCAGGGTCAGATGGCTGACGTCTTTGCCGAAATAGGCGTGGCTGGCGGCTTGGACCCCGTACGCGCCGGCGCCGAAATACACGAGGTTGAGATAGCGCTCGAGGATCTCGTCCTTCGTGTAGTAGCGCTCGATCTCGATCGCGAGCAGCGCCTCCTGGATCTTGCGGCCCATCGTCTGCTCGTCGGTGAGGAACATGTTGCGCGCGAGCTGCTGGGTGATCGTGCTCGCGCCTTGCTCGATGTGTTGGTGCTGCCAGTTGGCGACGGCCGCACGCGCGATGCCGCGGATATCGACGCCCGAATGGCTGTAGAAGCGCTCGTCCTCGCTGGCGACGATCGCCTCGCGCATGACGCTCGGGATCTGCGTGATCGGCACGTAGACGCGGTTCTTGTCGTAGAGCCGCGCGAGCAGCGTTCCGTCGCGAGCGAGAATGCGCGTCGTGCCCGCGGGCTCGATATCGGATAGCCGAGAGATGTCCGGCAGGTTCTTGCCGTAGGCGGCGATGACGCCCAAGGCGGTGATGCCGGCGGCGACGGCGAGGAAGAGCACGATCGCGACCACCCAGATCGCGATCCGGCCGACCCTGCGATAGATGGGTTTCATCTCGTGACCGGTGGCCGCGTTTTCGCGAGCGCGTCGAGGATCGCGTTGACGAACGACGCGCTCTTCTCGGTCGACAAGCGGCGGGCGAGTTCGATGGCATGGTTGATGACTTGCGTCGTCTCAGCCTCCGGCCGGTAACGCAGCTCCCACGCAGCGAGATAGAGGATCAGCCGGTCGACGCCTGCGAGCCGGTCGAGCGTCCAACGTTCGAGCAGCGGCTCGAGCTGCGCCTCGAGCACCGCCTGACGCTCGAGCGTGCCGCGCACGAGCAACTCGACGATATTCCAGTCGGTCTCGCGCGGCGCGTCCGAACGCTTGTCGACGGCCGGATAGACGGGTTCGTACGGGTCCTCGGCCGCCGCATCGTCGCCGCGCGCGAAAACGCCGACGCCGCTGCGCGCCTGCGCGATGGCTTCGTCGGTCGGACGCCGCCCGATCTCGACGGCGTAGAGGATCTCGACTGCGACGCGGTGTTCGCGGCGTTCTAAGGCCATACGATCTCAGGCAGCGGGCGGCTGCAGCACTTCCTCGCGCAGCCACGTCACGTGCGTGTTCGCGCCGGCGAACGACGGCGAATCCAGGATGCGCTCGTGGATCGGCACGGTCGTCATCACGCCTTTGATCTCCGTCTCAGACAGCGCGCGGCGCATCCGGGCGATCGCGCTTGCGCGGTTGCGATCGTAAGCGATGATCTTTGCGAGCAGCGAATCGTAGTACGGCGGCACTTCGGCGCCCGAGAAGATGTGCGTGTCGACGCGAATGCCCGGTCCGCCCGGCAATAGCACCGAGCCGAGCTTGCCCGCCGCAGGTGCGAACCCTTTGTCGGCGTCCTCCGCGTTGATGCGGCATTCGATCGCGTGGCCGCGCGGCTTGATGTCCTCTTGTCGCACGGTGAGTCGTTCGCCGGCCGCTATGCGTATCTGCCAGCGCACGAGATCGATGCCGTAGACGACTTCGGTCACGGGATGCTCGACCTGGATGCGCGTGTTCATCTCCATGAAGTAGAAATTTCCGTCGTCGGTGACGAGGAATTCGAGCGTGCCGGCGTTCGAGTACTCCGCCGCGCGCGTCGCACGCACGGCCGCCCAGCACAGCTTTTCGCGAACTTCGGTCGGTAGGCGCGGCGCGGGCGCCTCCTCGAGCAGCTTTTGGTGCCCGGGCTTTTGCACCGAGCAGTCGCGTTCGCCGACGTGGATCGTGTGGCCGAACTCATCCGCGAGCACCTGCACTTCGATGTGACGCGGGTGTACGAGCAGCTTCTCGACGTAAACGCGCCCGTCGCCGAACGCCGCCTGCGCCTCGCCGCTCGCCGTCTCGAGCCCGGCGGCGAGATCCGCCTCGCGGCCGACGATGCGCATGCCCTTGCCGCCGCCGCCCGCGGTCGCCTTGATGAGCACGGGGTAGCCGACGGTACGACAAAACGCCTTCGCGTCTTCGAGCGACTCGACGATACCGGAGCCGGGGATCACGGGAACGCCCGCTTCCTCCATCCGCTTCTTCGCCGATGCTTTGTCGCCCATGAGCGCGATCGCCGGCCCGGGCGGCCCGATGAACTTGAAACCGTGCGACGCGCAGATCTCCGCGAAGGTCTCGCGCTCAGACAGGAAGCCGTAACCTGGATGGATCGCATCGACGCCGGCGACCTCAGCCGCGCTGATGATGTTCGGTATGTTGAGGTACGAGCGCGCCGATTGCGGCGGCCCGACGCAATACGATTCGTCCGCCATGCGGACGTGAAGCGAATTGCGATCGGCCTCGGAGAAGATCGCGACCGTCTTCACGCCGAGCTCTTTGCATGCGCGGACGATGCGAAGCGCGATCTCGCCGCGATTGGCGATCAGTACTTTGTTGAACACGTCGTGTCTTTCAGATGCGCGGCGGCTCGGCACCTTCGTCGGTGCCTGCGTCCGACGGCGGTGGTTCGTCGGGCAGCGCTTCGACCGGTCCGGTATCGATGACGAATAGCGTCTCGCCGAAATCGACCGGTTGACCGTCCTCCGCGACTTGCGCCACGAATCGGCCTTCGACGCCGGCCTTCACCGGCGTCCGCACTTTCAACGCCTCGATGTATCCGAGAACGCGATCCGGCGTCACTTTTGCGCCGAGCTCCAACGCATCCGGCGCGCTGTGGAAGATGCCGACGACGTCCGCGGCGACGGTCGTGTACGCGCGACCCGGCTCTGCATCCGGCAAATAGTCGTGCGAACGCGGCGACCGGCGGGGTTCGGAGGCTTCGGCATCGAGCGATGATGCCCGCGCGCCCGCCTTTTCAAGCGTGACGCTGCCCTCAGCCGTCGTCACGCGAAGCTGCATGAGCGGCGTTTGCGCGAACGCCTCGCAGAGCTCGGGCAAGCGGTTTTGGACGAACTGCATGAGGTCGGCCGACGCCGAATCCATCCCGTCGTTTGACTCGTGGGTCACGAGCGGCGGCTTCGCCGCGACTCCCCGTGCGGCCTATCGTTTTACCCCTCTCCGACGCGCCCCGATACGACCATCGCCCGCGCGCTGCGACGCACGCTCGACACGTGTTTCCAATCTTCACGCATCCGGGCGACGCCACGTCGGAACTCGTCGTCGGGGATGAGGAAAAACGACGACAGGAACTTGCGCTCGATCCTGTCGGCGAGTCCCTGCGGATCGTCTTCGAGCTCCATGTGGATATCGCGATGTTCGACGTCCGCGAATCCGGCGCGATCGAGCTCGTTCGCGAGCCTTTGCGCGCTCGGGAACCTCGCCATGTCGATCGCAGGCAACGACGGGAAATAGCGCGCGTAGATGACTTCGGCGAAATGACGATGCGGAAAGGTCGCGATCGAGAGGACGCCGTCGGTGTCGAGCACTCCCCGCGCGCGGCGAGCGAACGGTTCGACATCTATATAATGGATGCAATAGAACGCCGTGATCGCGTCAAAAGGTCCGCGCGGCAGTGCTTCGTTCGCGTCACCGTGCAGATATTCGACCGCCGGCGACGTCGAGGATGACGCCTCCTGTCGCGCGGCCGCGCGCTCGCGGGCTGCCGCGAGCATCGTATCGCTCGGGTCATAACCGGTCACGCGAAAGCCGAGCTCGCGAAGCTTTTCGGAGAATCTCCCCGTGCCGCAGCCGACGTCGAGGACGCGAGCCCCGGGCTTGAGGTGGGCCGATTCGACGACCGCGTCGAGCACGGCCTCATCGAACCTCGAAAACGGACGCAGCTTATCGTAGCCTCCGCCTGCACCGCCCGGTGCGTCGTAGTCGACGCGCGGCGGCGCGACGAGCGTGGCAGTTCCGGGAAGTCTGATCGCGCCGCTGCGTTCCTCTTCCGGCAACGCGGCGAGCAGAACGGCCGCGGTCCGGCCATCGGGCGAGGCGACGACGTCCGGCGCGATCTCCGCCAGCGGTGCGAGAGCGAACGCGCGCGCTGCGAGCTGCTCGTGCGGCACTTTGAGATCAGGATCGTCGAAGTGAGCATCGCCGAGCAAGAGAAGATCGAGGTCGAGCGTCCTCGGTCCAAAACGCTCGCGGCGCTGCCGACCGAATGCGATTTCGATCGCTCGGAGACGCTCGAGCAGTTCTCGAGCGCCTAGCTCGGTATCGAAAGCGGCGACGGCGTTG
>JANWLL010000086.1 GCA_025450855.1 Vulcanimicrobiia bacterium | reverse complement strand
TCGCTAGTCGAGCATTTCCCGGCACGAGATGCCCATTCGCGTGAGTGAGACCTGGAAGAAGCGCCGCGTCAGTTCGAGCGAAGCGCCGTGCAGCGAGCCGTAGGCGTTGCTGCGCGTGTCGGCCGGGACGTCGCCGTCGAAGATGTCTTCGAAGAAATCCCGCACCGCTTGGACCGAAAGCGTGGCCGGCCGGTGTCTATCCGCCAGCTCGATCCCTTCACGCGGCATCGTTAGCGCGACCGGCGGGATCGCGAGGCCGTCGAACACCATGGCGTATTCGAGACGCGCCAGATTGAAGCGCTCGACTGCGTCATTGTAGGAGAGGACCAGTTCGTTCAGTTCGTCGTTCATATCCGCTCTTGCCACCGCTAGATGATTACGTTATCGGCGGCCGCCGCGTTGTGCTCAAGTCGGCGTTTGTCGCTTTTTCGTCGGTCGTGACCCCGCTCACCGGCATGGTCACTGGGGATTAAGGCTTACGTCCTGTCGCGTACCTCCGGGATCGGGTGCGATCACAAGGTTGCCGTCGACCTCTGAAAAGCCGGATGCTCGGACCGCAAACGTCGCCGGCCCGAGCGGCAACGATGCGATCGAATAATATCCGTCGCCGTTCGAAAGCCCCGCGTGTTGCGTCGCATCCGACGCGGTCACCAGGATCTGCGCGTTCGCGACGGGACCGCCCGGGCTCGTGACGACGCCTTGCAGCGTCCCCGTCGGCGCCGGCGTGTTCGGGTGCGCCTGGAGAATGTTGCATCCGGCAAGCGCCGCTGCGGTCATCGCTGCGACCGCGACGAGGGTCAAGCGCCGCATGTCATTCGCGTTCGCGGCCGATGCGCCGGGCCCTCGCGTCCGAACGTCCTCTTCGCGTGGGGCGGCCTCACTAAGACCATCGGTCATGGGACTTTCACGGCGGGTTAGGGTCGCAAGTCCGCCTAACGACCGGGCATGGATGTCCACTTCGCGATCACCGCGATCGCGACTGCGTTCACGATCATCGACCCGATCGGCATGGTGCCATATTCCCTAACGGTGACCGCGGGTGCGCCCCCGGACCTTCGACGCAGGACGATTGACCGCGCGGTCATCGTCGCGGCCTTCGTCATCCTGTTCATGGGTCTCATCGGACGCGTCGTGCTGACCTATCTCGGCATCACGTTGCCCGCGTTCTCGATCGCGGGCGGCATCTTGCTGCTGCTCATCTCGATCGACTATCTTTTCGCGCGCCCGTCGGGCACGCGCAAGACCGATGAAGAGGAACAAGAGGCGATCCTCAACGAGAACGTGGCGGTTTTCCCTCTCGCGATCCCGATGATCGCCGGGCCGGGGACGATCACCACCGTGTTGCTGCTGGTCAATCTCGCGCACGGCGATCCGGTCAAGGTCGCGACCGTGTTCATCTCTTACGCGCTCGCGTTGGTCGCCACGTGGCTTGCGATGCGCGGCGCCGACAAGATCTCGCGCTTCGCCGGCAAGACCGGCATCCACGTCGTGACGCGGCTGCTCGGCATCATCCTATCGGCGCTCGCGGTCCAGTTCATCCTCAACGGTCTGAGCCAATCCCCGCTCTTCCACGCCGCTTTCTAACGTCTTCTGTTCCGGTCGAGCTTTAGCTCGCCCGGAGATCGCCTCTCATGAAAGTCGGGGACTATCGTGAAAACACAGTCGAGACTCAAGCTTTTAGGACTCGCCTTGGGATTGATATCTCTCCTGGGTGCGTCGATCGGCGAGGGTGACATGTGCGCCGTCGAAAGCGCGGTCGTTCACCACATGCAGCCGGCTGGCGTGACTACAAACCGTCCGATCATCCGCGAGATCGCGGTCGAGGAGGGTTACGCAGTCGCTCTTTGGGTCGACGGATACGCCGGTGGAACAGCGACCTTGAAGAAGAAGAACGGCACATGGGTTGTCTTGTCGAGCGGCGGCGGTTGGAACAGCGCCACCGGTCTTATGGAAGAGGGAGTCCCGAAAAAGGACGCTGAGCGTCTCGCCAAGGACGTGGGAATGAACCAGTAGCGGCGAACGGCTTACGGCGGTCGACGTGGTCATCGACCACAAACGATACAACGGCAAGGGCCGCGGCGGGCGCGCTGAAGCTCGACCGCTACATATTCAGAAGCTAGCGAGTCCAGAATCCGGTCGGGTCGATCGCGCGGATGACGCGCAGCTCTTCCTCCGCCGGCTCGGGTGTCGTCGCGCAGTCGGGCGCGAAGCGCACCGGCCAGCCCGTGTTCTCGCGGATGTCGTCGGCGCTCACGCCCGGATGGATGGAGGCGACGAACGCCTGCCCGTCGTCGCCAAAACGCAAGACCGCCAGCGTCGTGATGATCGCGCTGGGACCGCCGCGCGGAAGTCCCTGAAGCTCGCGCCAGCCTGCGCCGTCACCGTTGCCCGGCGACGTCACGTACTTGACGCGTTCGACGAGCCGGCGCGAATTGTGGTCGACGATGACGACGAAACGTTTCGCGAGTGACGCGATGTCCGCCGCGCCGCCGCTGCCGGGCAGCTTGACGAATTCTTTGCCGACGTGCCCGGCATACGACGTGTTGACATTGCCGAAGCGGTCGACCTCAGCGCCGCCGATATAGCCGAGATCGACCTCGCCCTTTTGGAGCAAACCCATCACCGTCGACATGGTGCAGCACATCGATGCGCCTTCGATATTAGGCGGGTCGCCCATCGTGTAGAGGAGCGATTCGGACGGGCGGTCGCGGATGACGCCGTTCTCGAAAAAACCGACCGCGTTCGGCGCGTGCATCCGCTTGGCGAGCGCAAACGCGATCAAAGGAAGACGCATGCCGACGAAGACGACGTCGCCGTCGCCGATCTCGCGCGAACCGGCGACGACCATGAGCTCGGCCGGCGAGTAGCGCAGGTCGCTCATGTCGCGCTATAGTTCACCGGCGCGGCGGGGCTGTCGCCGCGCACGGCGAGCGATCCCCAGCGGTCAGCACCGAGCAGGTCGAGGAACCGATCGCGGCCTCCGACGCCGTGCACCCAACGATCGAGCCACGCATCGCTGCCGGCGGCGGTTTTCGTCGCCGTGTGGTACTCGCCGTAGAACGCATGATCGCGGCCGTAGTGGCCTTGGACCGACGACGGATGCGCGCCACCGGGCTCGTGCACGACCGCGGTGACGCGATGCGGTGGAACGAGCACGCGATTCGGATCGCTCGTGATGATCGAGCGGTCGACGATCTCTTCGGCGACGACGATGACCCGTTTGCCGGCCAACGCGGCTTCGGCGCTGACGCCGAGGTTGCCCCAGGCGTGACAGCCACCATCTGCCGACGCGCGCTGCACGTGAAGAATCGTCACGTCAGGCACGATCGCGGGGACGAAAAGCAGCTGCTCGTCGCCGAATGGGGAAACGCCGCGTTTGAACGGCCCTCCTTCCCGCGCGATGTCGCTTCCGAGCAACGTCCGCGCTGGAAGGTACGGCACGCCAAACGCCCCTGCGGTTAACCCGAGCGAGATCGTGAAGTTCGAGTGGTCGACGATCTCGATCTGATTCGGCACGCCGCTTTCGGCTGCGCGCCGATAATTGTAGCCGAGGCCGGCGCTGACGTTGCCGATCCATGCGGCGATCACGCGAGCGACGCAGCCGGCGCCGATGAGCTGATCGAAGAGGATGTCCGAGATCGGGCCGATGAGGGTGAGATCGCGACGCCGTTGACGGATGATCTCATGCCCCGCGGCGAACGGGATGAGCGCCTCGAGCGCTAAGCCAAGCGCGACGGAATCCCCGTCACCGACGTAGCGCGAGATGGCCTCGCGCATGGAGAGGATCTTGCCCGATGTCACCGTTAGACCGCGGCGGTCGAGATAAATCTCGACCGCTCCCTTATCATCTTGGTGAGACCGCTACAGCCGAGCTTCGCTCGGCCTTCTACATGACGTCCTATCGGCCTCACTCGCCCGTGAACTTGGCCATCTTCTTGTCGACGTACGAATTGAGGCCTTCCTTCGCGTCCTTGCTCTGGAAGAGGAGCTGCTGCAGTTCGCGTTCGATCGCGAGCGATTCGGAGAACGGCACCTCGGCGCCCGATTGCACGGCGCGCTTGATGTTGCCGACCGCTTTCGCCGCCTTGTTCGGTGTCGTGAACTGCTTGGCATACGTCATGACGTCGCCCATGAAGCTCGCGCCGTCGCCGTCGTATATCTCGGTGACCATGCCGTACTCTTGCGCTTCCTCGAACGAGAAGGTGCGGCCGGTGACCATGAGCTCGAGCGCCTTCGCTTTGCCGACGAGCCGCGCCAAACGCTGCGTGCCGCCCGTGCCCGGCAGCACGCCAAGCGCCACTTCCGGAAGGCCTATCTTGCCCGCGTTGCGTCGCGCGAGGCGCATGTCGCACGCCATCGCGATTTCGAGCCCGCCTCCGACCGTATGGCCGTTGAGCGCGGCGATGACGAGCTTCGGCGTCTGCTCGAGGCGCGTCAGCGTCTCGTTGGCGTGCAGGCAGAAATAGTATTTGAACGTCGGATCGACTTGCTGCAGCATGCCGATGTTCGCGCCGGCGCAGAAGAACTTCTCGCCCGATCCGGTCAGGACGATGACTTGCACCTCTTTGTCGAAGCGCGCCTTGAGGATCGCCTCGTCGAGCTGGCGCATCATCTCGTGCGTGTACGTGTTCGCCGGCGGATCGTCGAGCGTGACGATGGCGATCCCGCCTTGCTTGTCGTACTTGACGAGGGTCTTCTCTGCGATAGTGGTAGCCACGGTGATCTCCTTTTACGCCGCTTTCGGGGCGACCCAGTCGTTGCGCTTCATGATCTCGGCGAGCGCCGCCTCGTCATCGGGGCCGGGCAGTACGGCCGCGATGTGTTTCTCGTACTCGTCGCTGTCGAGGATGCGGCCGTCGACGGCGTGGCGCTTACCGGCGAACTCGCCGATCTTGCGGTTGAAACGGATGTCGGGCATGTAGAGCTTCTCTTCGCCGGGGATGATCGCGTTGATCTGGTCGAGGATCTTTCGGCACTCCTCGTAGTATGCGCGGCGCGCGTAGTCGTTGAGGAGCTCGACGTTGGCCGGGTCTTTCTCTTTGTCTTCCTCGGGCCGGCCCTTGATGCCCCAGAGGTACGCCCACACGGCGCTCGACGAATGATCGTTGCCGAAGAGGTCGAGCGAACCCGACAGCCACTTGTTGTGGAACTTCTGCTGGATATCGATCGGGATGACGCCGGCCTTCGCGACGCGCTTGAGACCTGTGACGCCGGTGCCGAGATGGAACGACTCTTCGCGGAGCATCGGACCCATGCTGCGCGAGAGCGGCGCGAAACCGCTATGCGAGAGCATCTGCAGCTGATACTTGCCGTCGCGGTCCATGTAGTTCTGATAGGCGAAGAGGTCGAGCCAATGCTTGACCGGCGTGTTGAACGCGTTGAGAAGCCGCGTGCCTTGATCGGCGCGGCGCATGAGCATCTTCTCCGCTTCGATGCGCCCGTCGTTGCCGAAATGGTTGATGAGCAAGTGGCACATCTGGTAGCCGTGGCGCGTCTCTTCGATGAAGACGCGGCAAATCGAATAGAGGTCGTACTCGGACGGCGCGTAGCGCAACAGCAGCTTCTGCTGCTCGTTCGAGGCGAATTCGGTGTCGCCTTGATAGATGATCATGTTGAGGACGGCGTCTCGCATGCGCTGGTCGGGGATCTCGAGCACCTTCTCCCACTTGCGCCCGCCGACGAACTCGCCGAATTCGATCTCGTCGCTCTTGAGCTCGCCGTACTTGGCCTCGAGCTGGTAGTCGCCGAGGGTGCGCTCGAAGACCTCGGGGTCGACGTCGATATCCTTTTGCCACTGCCGGCAGACCTCGACCCAATCTTCGAACGTCCGAATCCGCGCCATCGCTAGGAGCCTCCGCTTGTTTGTGTTAATATATTCACGACCGTCTCGATTTCGACACACGGTATTCTACCAGGTTCGCCGACATGACGCAACGTCCCGCCCGCATGGCAAAACGCCCACCGAGCATGAGCGCTCTGCGTCCGCGTTCGATGCTCTTCACGCTTTTCGGCGACTACGCGCATCCGAGGCGACGCGACGTGCCCCTCGCCGGGCTTGTCCACGCCGGCGAGGCGCTGGGACTTTCGGAAGCCGCGGTCCGCTCGGCGGTCGCACGCCTCGCGCGCGAGGGTTGGATCGTCTCTCGGCGTGACGGCGGGCGCTCGCGCTACGGCCTGTCGGCTTCCGGCCGCAGCCTCATCGAGGAGGGCACTCAGCGCATCTACGAGCGTCGAAGCCGCGCGTGGGATGGCGCATGGTGCATGCTCACCTATACGATTCCCGAGTCGAAACGCGCCGAACGCGACCGCATCCGCCGCCAGCTCGCATGGCTCGGCTTCGGCGCGATGGGCGGCGGCACGTACGTGAGCGCACGCGACGTCGCCCCGGAGACGATCGCGTTGCTCCGGAAGCGCGGCGTCCACTCGTACGCACGCGTGTTCTCGGCCAAGCTCGTCGGCCCGGGAGAGCAGGCCGATCTCGTCGCGCAATGTTGGGATCTCAAGGACGTGGCTGCGCGCTACGATGCGTTCGTGCGGCACTACGAGCCGCTCTACAAGCGCGACGCCGCTCTTGCGCGCAAAGGCGCCTTCGAGGACTCCCAGGCATTCGTCACGCGCTTCGCGTTGACGCACGATTTCCGCCGCTTCCCTTTCATCGATCCCGATCTTCCCCCGCGCCTGCTGCCGGCGAAGTGGCCCGGCACGCGCGCGCGAGCGATCTTCGGGGCCCACAATCGTTTGCTCCGCGCAGGCGCCTTCCGTTTCTTCGACGCGATCGCGCGGCCCGACTTTGCCTGACGTCGAACGACTCGCGCCGGATGTGTGGCGCATCGATCTGCCGCTGCCGTTCCGCCTGCGGAGTATCAACGTCTATCTCGTACAGGGCAAGGATGGCTGCGCGCTCGTCGACACGGGCATCGACATGCCCGACTCGCGCGCGGCGTTCTTCGCGGCGCTGGAGTCGATCGGTATCGACCAGAGTGCGATCCGCGACGTCTACGTGACGCACATGCACCCCGACCACATCGGTCTATCGGGGATGCATGGCGCACGCGGCGCGACGATTCATCTCATGCGCGACGAAGAACAGCGCGCTCGCTACATGTGGAGCGCTCAGCCGCTCGACCGTTGGGTCGGTTACTTCCGGGCGCACGGCCTAGACGAGGCGAACGCATCCGCCGTCACCGAGGCGGCCGCGAAGCTGCGTAAAGCGGTGACGCTGCCCGATCGCTTCGCGACGCTCGACGATCGCGATTTCGTGCGCCTCGGAGGCCGCGCTGTTCGCGTCGTCTGGACGCCGGGCCACAGCGACTTCCATTACGTGCTCGTCGACGACGATGCGCGCGCGATCTTCGCAGGCGATCATCTGCTGCCGACGATCACGCCGAACATCGGCCTCTATCCCGAGTGTAGGCCGAACCCCCTCGACGATTATCTCAAGTCGTTCGCGCGCTTCGAGCGCCTCGGCGACTACACGGTGTACCCGGCGCACGGAAAGCCCTACTCGGCGCTGCCCGACCGGGTCCATCAGCTCGTCCTCCATCACCGCGAGCGCTTGCAAGGCGTTTGGGATTGCGTTATCGCGAAACCAGAAGGGGCGTGCTCGGCCGACGTCGTCGCTCATTTCTGGGGCGACCGATTGAACTCGCACGAGACGCGCTTCGCACTCGTCGAGGTCGCGGCGCACCTTGAATACCTGCGCCTTGCCGGTGACCTCTCGTCGTCGATCGCCGACGGCACCATCCGCTATCACACGGAGTCGACGAAGCCGTCGATGCCGGTCTAAATCGATTGTAGTAGGCCGACCGCATGTCGGCTGCCGAGCTTCGCTCGGCCAACTACATTATCTCGACACATTTCCTACGTCGCGAGAAGGCCGTTGCGCTCGAGCGTGAGACGCTGCGATTCGTTCTCGCGCGTGATGCGCTCGAGCTCTTGCCGCAGCGCGTCCGCGGCGAGGTGGTCGTAGGCGGCGCCCGCGGCGGCCGCGAGGGAGTTCAGCCATTGCAGCTCGTCGGGGTCGAAATCTTCGCCGCCTCGGTGACCGCCGAAAAACCCGATCGCCTCCAGCTCGTGCCGCACGGTGATCGGCAGCGCGAGCGCTGGGCGCGCGAGTCCGGTCGGCGCATCGTCGCGCGACCAGTGGAGCTCGCCGAGGCGGATCACGCCGCGTTCGG
>JANWLL010000085.1 GCA_025450855.1 Vulcanimicrobiia bacterium | reverse complement strand
CGGCTCGTCGCTGCTGCGGATGCCGGCTATGTAGAGGATCGGCAGAAAGTGATCGCGGTCGGGAGCGGCAAGCGCCGCGTCCGGATGGCCTTCGTATCCGACGAGCGCCGCGCGGTCGTTAGCCTCGAGCGCTCCCCGGATGTACCCATCGAAGCGTTCCCCCCAATCGTATGCGCCCGACATGCTCGGATTGAACCGCTCGAGGTTGTGGACGACGTTGCCGGTCGCCATCACGAGGACGCCGCGCTCGCGCAGCGGGGCGAGCTTCGCGCCGAGGTCGTAATGTTCGTCCGGTGATTTGTCTTCATCGACGGAGAGCTCGACCACTGGGATGTCGGCGTTCGGATACATGTGGACGAGGATCGACCACGAGCCGTGGTCGAGCCCCCAGCGCTCATCGAGCTCGACCGCGGTCGGCGCGAGCAGGCGAGCGGCCTCGGCTGCGAGTTCGGGATCGCCGGGTGCGGGGTAGCGCATCTCGTGGAGTTCGCGCGGGAAGTTGCCGAAGTCGTGGATCGTCGGCGGCCGCTCGTTCGCCGTCGCCGCGGTGCCGCGCCGGTAGTAGTGCGCCGAGACGCAGAGGATAGCGCGCGGTCGAGGGAGCGACGCGCCGAGCTCGCGCCACGCTCGGCTGTACGGCGTGTCTTCGATCGCATTCATGGGGCTGCCGTGGCCAATGAACACGGCCGGCATGCGGGTCTGTCCGTTCATGATGTGCGACCACTACGTCGCGCGTGGCGTCGGGCGCCTGCTATCCTAACGCGTCGATGGCGGTCCGAAGCGCCGTCGCGGTCCGGCCGACCCAGAGCGGCTGGCGGTACAACTGGACTTCGGTCCGATACGGCTCGCGGACGAATATCGTCAACCCCGAGATCTTCGTGTGGCGGAGGCGGTCGAAGTACGTATGGATCGCCGCGCGCCTCGATGCCATGTACGACGGTTCGATGGAAGCGAGAACGCGACGCGCGGCGAGGATCTCGCGAGCTGCGTGCGCCGCAGGCTCGCCTTGACGGGCGTTCGCGAGCTCGCCTATCGCGCGCTCGAACCCGGCGAGCGTCGCCGCATAGAGCGTGAAGAGCACTCCCGCTGCTGCCTCGACGTCGCCGCTCGTTTCGAGAAGTTCTGCGCGCGCGCGGTCGACGATCGACGAGTAGGCGCCTTCGTACGACGTGCCATTGAGCTCATCGAGCTGGCGGAGCGGAAAGCGGAATGTCGCGGCCATCGACGCGAGGCGTCGCACGCTGCGCCGCTGCGACCCTTGGAAGTGATCGAACCGCAGCCGCGCGGTGATAGCCGTCTCGAAGAGGTTGCACAGATACCAAGAGTAGTTCGGCTGAGCCCAAGCCGTCGGCACGACGTCGTCGCCGACGACGAGCTGCCGCCTGAATCCGGCGTCGTCGACGGCGCCATGCGCGGCGGTCTTTGTCGTATACGCGAACGTGCTGTATGCGAGCGCATCGATGCACGATCGCGGCACGAAATGCGGGCGGTGATGGAACAGTTCGTGATAACGTTTCGGCAAGCGGACGAACGGAGAGTAGAATTCTTCGTTATCCCAAACGGGCTGATCGTCGACGACGACGAGCAAGTCGATGTCGGACAACCCGGGGAATCGCACGCGCCCGCCGCGATAGACGGCAACCGCTCGCGATTTGACCGCGCGACCGTACTGCTCGACCGCTTCGTCGTACATCGCCAGGTCGAGCCGCCGCGGAAAGTCGACGAAACTCATTTGCGAGTCATTATCCCGCAGGCGCATTTTCAAACGAAGTGCGAGCGGTCCCGGCGGCGAGGTGCCGAACGTCCTGCGCGCGTTACCGCGTTCCGGAAGATTCGTATGAGAAGCGCTCAGACGTGAGGGGCTAGCTCACGCTGACACGGATCTTGTGCCGGGCGTTGAAGTTGTAGCCCTTGAAATTCCAGAGCTTCGAGCCGTCCGAAGGCTGCTCGTTGCCGTGCTCGTCTTTTGCGCGGGCGACGATTTCGCGATCGCCGACTGCCAGATCGACCCGCGCTTCCCACAAGTTCCAGCGCCACATTTCCCGTATCCCGAGCAACTCGGCATCTGTCCACGTAGCGCCGTCGTCCATCGAGACTTCGACGCGCTCGACGGGGACGCCGCCGCTGCCGATCGCGTATCCGGCGATCGTTGTCGGCCCTGCCGCGAGCGTAGCACCGTCCCCAGGCTTGCAGATGACCGCGTTGAGCGCGACCTCTTCGATCGCCGGCTCCGACGTCCAGTCCGCCGTATCGGCGCGAACATCCGGCGGGAAGACCTTGTACGACTTCGCCTGGTAGAAGTTGGTCGATTCGGCTGCCTGGACGGTGATCTTCGTCAACCATTTCACGCTGCGCGCGCCGATAAACCCCGGCACGATGCTCCGCAGCGGAAAACCGTGGATCGCATCGAGCGGCAGACCGTTCATCTCGTACGCGAGGAGCGTCTCGATCGCGGTCGCCTTCTCGATTTCGATCGATGCACCGAAGCCGATGATGTGACCGCTCTTCTCGATCTCGTCCGCGCCCAAAAACGCGACGTGACGCCCCTCGGGTTTCGGATTTGCCGCGTGCAGGATATCGCGTAAGCGGGCGCCGGACCACGTCGCGTTGCCGATCGCCTGCGATCCCCATTCGACTTCACCCGGCACCGGCGCGATCGCGATCATCTCCGTGCGTCTATTGCCGGCGCACTGCAACGCAGCCGTGACCGTCGACTTCTCGAACTTCGCGCGCACATCGCGCATCGTGAGGCGCAGGGGCGTTTCGACGGCGCCGTCGACCTCGAGCACGAAGCGGCCTTCGTCGATCGCCGGTATCGTGCCGTGCGTCCGGACGTAGAACCATTCGACGGGCGTGATGACGTCGCGGACGAGCTCGACGAGGGGCGGTTCGCTGTTGAGCGGGTCGGTCGTACGGATGATCTGACTCGATCCGCTGCTCGTGATCGACACGACCGCTTGTTCACCGCGCGTCTTGCGCCTGTCCTGGCCTCGCCTTCGGCATGCGGGAAGCACGCTGCGACCTTAGCGGGAGGCGGCCAGCGGCGCTTTCCATAACGACGGCGTTGACGGGCGCGTGGCGGAACAGGCAGACGCGACGGACTTAAAATCCGTTGGCCGCAAGGCCATGTGGGTTCGACCCCCGCCGCGCCCACTCGACCCACAGCTCGGCCGTCCATCCTGAAATGGAGCGGTCGAGCTTAACGCTCGACCGCAGCGGTCCATCTATCGATCGTCCTATTGATAGATCGTCCTATCGATCGTCGCCGTGCTCTCGAGCCACGCAGACGAGGTTGCCGCGCACGTTGCCGATCGGTCCTCGGCAAGCACGCAAGTCGATGCTCGAGGAGGTCCAACCTCCGCTACCGTTCTGGCACTGCGCGTGAAGGACGCCGTTCGTGATGGATGCGTTTCGGCACGACGTCCGCCAGCTGCCCGACGGCAGCGTCGTATAGCTGTTATTGTTCCTGTTGTCGTTGTCGTTCCCGTTTTCGTTGTCGTTCCCGTGCCCGTTTCCGTAGTGGTTGCCGTTACCCGGATGGTTGATGCAGTACAGACGGCCCGCCGTGTTGATGATCTCGGTGCGCGGGCACACTCCGGTGTCGACCGAAGTCGAACGATAGTTGCCGCGCCCGTCATCGCAGTCGGCATAGATCGTGCGGCCGTCTTCACGTGCATCGCGGCACGAAGTCCGCCACTGGCCCGGCGGCAGGTAAGCCCCGTTCGCGTCGCCGGCGCAGAAGAGATTGCCGAAATTGTTTCCGACGAGCCGCGTCGGACAGGCGTTGAGGTTGAGCGACGAATTCGTCCAGCCGCTGTGGCCGTTGTCGCACGTGGCGAACAGCGTGCCGTTGGTCTTGCTCGCGTCCTTGCACGACGCACGCCACGAACCGCTGGGTAACGTGCGGCTGATGTTGTATCCGCCCGCACCGCAGACGAGTGTGCCGTTGTTGTTCGCGACCTGGCTGCCCGGGCAGCGGTTGTAATTGAGGCTCGCCTGGTGCATCGAGCCATTGGCGTCGGGGCACGTCGCGTTGACGACGCCGAAATTGCTCGTGATGTTCGTACATGACTCGCGGTAGCTGCCTGGCGGTATTGGTGTCGCCGCCGAGGCCGGCGCCTGCAGCCCAAGCCACAATGTGGCCGCGGCTGCGAACGCCAGAATTCCAGCAATTCGCATTGTGTTTCGTCCTCCGGTATTAAGTCTTCCCACCCTAGCTAGGCTGAAAACGAACCGGATGCCCGCTCGGTTCCAACCGGGGGCGAATCGTGACCGCGACCCCTAGCGGCCGCCCCTCACCGACGCCCATTCCTGCGCCGGGATCTGCGCCGAATCCGGCCCATCGAGCTCCATCCATAGACTCGCCGCCTTACCCGGGTTCTTCGTCATCGGGATGTTGCTCGGAATCGCGCTGTAGGCCGACGCGGCCGGCTCCTGGGCGAAGGCCGCGGTCATCGGCGTCGCCTCGGCGTCGTACATGTTGAGCGGCGTGAGACCGTAGAAGAGTTCGACGGTCCGGAGGATCGACGGGATGTCGTAGCGTGTGTCATCGACGTACGAGCGGCGCACGTATGGCCCGATCGCGAATGCGGGCATGCGATGCGAGTCGACGTGGTCACCGGTGCCTTGCGGATCGTCCATCGTGACGAAGACGACCGTCTCGCGCCAATCCGCGCGCTTCGACAGCCCGGCGATGATCTCGCCGAGCGCGACGTCGTTGTTCGCGACGTACGAGGCTGGGGTGTAAAAGCCGGACTTCGTCCCCTCGGTGTGATCGGTCGGCAGCGTCATGTACGAATACGACGCAAGACCGTGCTTCGCGACATCATCGAGGAAGAGTTTCGCGCGCTGCGTGTCGAGCACGCTGAAATCGATGTGCGCACCCGGGAATTCCGTGTCGGCGTGCGCGCGCAGCCCGGTCGCGATGCGGCCATCGGCTCGCATCGTCATCTGTTCGCCGTAGACGCGATACGAAACGCCCCTGCGCTGGAGTTCGTCGATGAGTTCGCCGCGCGGGCCGAAGATGGCCGAGACGTTCGTTCTCGGACCGCCCGGCAGCGCCGTGAGATCGCGGAACCAGTCGAAATCCATCTGCGCGGGAGTCAGCGTGTCCTCGCCCGCTCTCGCGTATGGCCAGATCGAGTAGGGAACGCGCCAGTCCGCCGTCGTCGCCGGGTCGTCGGGCGTATGCGCGTTGCGCTGCATGTAGTCGTTGGCGAAGCCCTGCGTCGTCCACGAGTGGCCGTAGATGCTCGCCTGTCCGTTGCCCATGAAGCGGTCGAACATCACGTAGCGCTCCGCGAGTGCGTGCGCGTTCGGCGTATACTTGCGGCCGTATAGCAGGAGCGTCGGGTCCGCATCTGCCCGCGGCTCGTCACCGAACACCTCGTCGAAGTGCTTGTTCTCCTCGACGATGAATACGACGTGCTTGACGGGCGGCAGCGCCGGTCCCGTCGCGACGTCGAAGTGGTTGTCTTGCGCGACGGTTCTCGTCCAAGCCGCGAGCTGGGTCGGATCGACGACAAGGTGTTGGACGATCCCGGTATACCAGCCGTTCCATTCACTTCCGGGATTCGGCTGCGGGCCGAAGCCTTGCGCGCTCAGGACCCAGAGCTGCGGTTTGAGTCGAGGATCATCGTCGATCGTCGATATGTTCCGGTAGAGCACCGCCATCGGGTACCAGCCGGTCGGGATGCGCGCGGTGATCTTACCGGTCGCGACGTCGACGATGGCGACATCGTCGAAGCCCGATTCCGTGACGAAGAGCTGCTTGCCGTCATCCGAGATCGCCATGCCCGACGGTGTCTGGCCGGCATAGGGGTCGGAGCCGAGAGTGAGATCGATCGTGCGAACGGATCGCGTCTGCACGCCGATCACGTTCACCGTGTGCCCATCCGCGTTCGCGACGTATGCAGTGCCGCCACGGATGAGCAGCGCGGTGGGGTGAGGGCCGGCCGCGATGCGAACCGGCGAGGTGGCAGCGGTCGTGAATAGATCGATGTGATCGCTGTCGTAGAGCGTCGCGACGATCGTTCCACCGCTGAGGCCCACCGAGAACGGCTGCCCGCTCGTATGAAGCCGGCGGAGGACGCTGCCGGTGCCGTCGTCGATGACGTCGACTTCGCGCACAGCCGAGCGCGCGACGATCAGCTTATGCGTCGCCGGGTCTTCGTAGACGCCGTTGACGAGGCCGCCGACGTGGAGATCGGCTCGTTTGGTGAATGCCGGCGTGTCCTGCGAAAGATCGGGCGAGTACGTGAAACGGCTGACGAGCCCGGTATAGCCGCGGGTCACGTAGATCCCGTCGTTCGTCCACGTCATGCCGCTCGCGAACGGCGTCGAGAGGCGATCGACCAGCCGCGCGTCTTCCCCGGTCGAGATGACGTCGACGGCGCCTCCATCCTGCGATAGTGCTGCGAGCCACCTGCCGTCGGGCGACAGCGCCTCCGACGACGCGAAGCCTTCGACCGGGATCGTGAACCCGACCGGCGTGACGATTCTGCCGTCGGGCAACATGCCGAGCGCATTGGCGCGCAGCGGCGTCGTCGCGATCAGCAGCAACAGCGCCGCGAGCAAGCGCCCGTGCCCTGGCAGTCGGATGAATCGTATCGACATCAGCGTTCCTCGAAAGCCTGGACGAAGTCGCCTTCCGGTCCGGCCCACACCGTCCATATGCGGTGGCTCTTGGGATCGACGGCGACCGTGTGGATCTTGTGGCCCGTATCCACCTCATCGATGAGACGGGGCGCCGCCCCGTTCTCGATCTTCACGGTCCACAGTTTTCCGTCTCCCGCGCAGGCGAGCACGTGCGTTCCTTGATCGAGATCGCACTGGTCGACGCCCATGGGCATGTTCGTCTGGCCGACCTTCGCACCGTCTGCGCTGTAGACCGAAAGCACACCGTTCTTGCCACCGACGACGACCTCTCGGTATCCGTCGTCGAACTGGAGCGGATGGTTGTTCGTCAACTCCGGCGTCTCCACGACTTTGACGATCGCGAGCGACTGCGTGTCGATCTCGGCGTACTCATCGTGGTCGGGTATGTTCTGGTAGAGGACGGGCCGGTCAGGGTCGACCGCGAGATACTCGAGGTCGCGGCCCGGGATCGTCACGGTGCCGGCGAGTTTGAACGATTTCGCGTCGACGACGAACACCCGACTGCCGCTGTCCTCGTCCGCGAATATCCGGCCCGTTTTCGGATCGTACGCGATCGCGTCGATCGGGTGGCCGATGTCGAGGCTGTTCAGCACGGTCATCTTCGTCGAATCGACTTCGGAGACGGTGCCGGAATTGCCGTCGCCCGTGAAGACGTCGCCCGTCATCTCGTCGACGGCGACGCCGTGGACGCTCCCCGTTTGTACCTGGCCTAGCACGACCCCCGAGTCCGCGTTCACGATTGTCAGGCTGTTGCTGCCGGAATGCGCGGCGTAGACGCGCCGCCTTTCGGCGTCGACCGTCACGTAATCGAAGTGGCTCACGATCGGGATCTGGTGCGGCGGGAGCGCCGGAACGATGGGCATCGTCGTCCTTCTCCTTTTATCTGTGGGCGCGCGCTTCTTCGCGTTTGCGGAGACTGCGCAAAACAATGTGCGATTCCGACAGCATCTGCTCGCGTGCCTCTGCTGCAGCATTAAGCTATCTCAAGGCTTCTTAATGTTCTTATCACTTAGTCTAAAGGCGCAAGGGTCACGATGAAGTCGAGCACAGTACGGGGCGGACTGCGCCGGTTGGCGCGACCATCATGACCATCTTGTGAGAGGGAGTATTGATCTGATGCTACGATCGAGGGCGCCGGTGATCATCGGCCTTTTCGTATGCCTTTCATTATTGTTAGCGGGCATCGGGCGCGCGAGCGCCGATGCGCAGGGCACCGTCAGCGGGAAAATTGTTGATGCCGCGACGGGCTTGGCGCTTTCGGGCGTACTCGTCCAGACCGAGGGCCCGACGATCACGGCTTCGACATCCGGCAAGCAAGGTGAATTCCAGCTGACCGGCCTCATGCCGGGCTACTACAATCTTCTGATGTATTTGAACGGCTACGTCACGACCGAATCGGAGCCGTTCCGAGTGGGCGGAGGATTTCCGAAAGGTGCGCTGACGCTCGCGCTCCAGCGCGGTTCGGGTCTGTCGCAGAGCACGCGCGTCCTCGGCGTGACAGCCGTCCACGCCGCGGCATCGCTGCAAAAGGCGGCGCTCATCTACAAGGCTGTGTCGGCCGAGCCGCTCGCGCAGCAAGGATTCTACCGCGTCGCCGACTACTTGCAGCAGCTCCCCGGCATCTCTGGCGACAACGTCGCGCAGCCGGGCGATGATATCTCGCTCGACATCCGCGGTATCGGAGTCAACGGCCTCGAGACGCTCGCAATGGTCGACGGCCATCCGATCGGTCCACGAGCGAACTACAACTACGAGCTTTCGCCTGTCTTCGGGCTTCGTGCGGTCGACGTGTTTTACGGCTCGGGCGGCAGCGATCTGTACGGCGTCAACGCGATCGGCGGCGTCGTCAACATGGAAACGCTCGACCCGACCGTGACGCCGCAGATCACGGTCAGCCAATCATACGGCACGTGGGATAAACTCGCGACGTCGGTACAGGCGACCGGCACGCAGCCGGGCGGCAAGATCGGGTATGCATTCGCCTTCGGTTCTCAAGGCCTCGACGGCCCGATCCGACGCGACACGATGTATCAATCCTCGGCCGCTTTCGACCAGTACGCGACGGATCCGGCGGTCCGCGCGCTCGGCGTGTACACGGACGACACGGGTTTCATCAATCGTAGCGCCCTCGCGAAGCTGCGTTACAACTTCAGTCAAACCGCTCACCTGACCGCCGACCTGCTCGGCAACGCCGAATGGGATAACAAGACCGGCAACGGCGACAACGACTACCTCCCGTACCAAGTGGAGCTCGCTTCGGGTCAGGCAAATCTCGCAGCGGCGATCCAATCGGGGACGGACGCTTGCAACATCGCGAATCCCAACGCGTTCACGGTTCAGCATGCGAACGGAGGCAATGCCCCGGGAATCGGCCCGAACGGGCAGCCGGATGGCGGCAACCAGTGCCAGACGCCCCAGTCGTTCGCGCTGGCGAATTACGGCTACCAAGGCGCCGGCCCGGCGTGGCAGGCGTACCACAGCGACGACTACGATGTCAAGTATGACAAGACGAGCGGCAACAATACGTTCGTCGTCGACACCTTCAGCAACGTCTATCATCACAACTACGACCGCACGTTCGCGTTGCCGGCGGGTAGCCCGTCCTGGTACGTCAACGGGGATACGAACTCGGGAGTTTCGGTCTCCGACGACATCGACGGGACTGCGAACGATGTCGGCTTCGGATATTTCTACGAGAATACGGCGTCCAATTACAGGTCGTACTCGCCGTCGGTGACCGCCGCAGGCCCGATCACCCACGATACCGCGTTCTTCCTTCGAGACGCGTACCACGCGCCGGCGAGCGATCTCACGACATTCGTGAACGCGTGGTTCAAGAACTCGACGATCACGAACAGCTCGTACGTCGACCCGCGCATCGCGTTCGTGGTCAATAAATCCGACAACGTGTACAGGCTGGCAGTCGGCCGCACGTCGACCCAGCCGACACCAGACATGCTCGACCAGCCATTCTCACCCTCGGCGGTCGGTGCGTTCTCGGGCGGAGGTGTGTCGTGCTCTTCGCTCAATTCGGTCGGCAACGTTCCGTCCGCGGATCTACGGCCGGAGCAGGCCACCGATGAAGAGGCGAGCTACGGGCACCGCTTCTCGGGCGATTCGACGGCGCAGCTGACATTGTACAACACGAACCTTTTCGGGCAGATATTCCCGATAACGGCTCCGCTGTCCAGCGTGACTCTGCCGGGCTTCGACCCCACGCCGTTCGGGAACGTGGTCCAAACCCAATGCCCCGGGCTCTCCCTGCAGCAGGCGATCGCGCTTCTAGGCGTGAGCGGCCAAGTGAACGTCGGCCACACCGTGGCGCGCGGCATCGAGCTGACCGGACGGCAGCGCTGGTCGACGCACTTCTTCACTGACTACTCGTACGACACGCAATCGAGCTATCTGCAATCGCAAGATCCTTCGCTCATCAATCCGGCCTCCGGCGGGTCGCTCTTCTACATCCCGGGATCACAGCTGCCGAACGTGCCGCTCCACAAATACTCGTATTCCTTCGACTACGCGTTCGGCCGCGGACTCGAGGCACGGCTCGACACATACCACTACTCGATCAACAACGCGAACAATTTGCCCGCCTACAGCTTCTCGGATTTCGTCATCTCAGCGCCGGAAGGCGTTTCGACGGTCGCGGTGAGCATCGACAATCTCTTCAACCAGAACGCGGATATCAGAAACATGGTCGGGCTTGGAGTTCCGCTCCCGCTCAACCATTTCGCGCAAGCGTCGGACTATCAGCAGTACTTCGGCGCGGGTGCGACGGAGCTCTTCCACCTACCGTTCAGGACGATCGAGATCCACTACACGCCGAAAATCAGGTTGTGGATGCAGCGGTCGACATTTAGGGTCGACCGCCGCGGCCTTTACTCGTAGTGCTTGAGGCTCGGCCACAAGGTGGAAAGGGGCATCTTCAAGCCACGGCAGACCATGATCGAAATATTGTCCTCATACGGCATGACATACGGCGCCGAGAATGTCGCCGCTTTCACCGCGCTTGCGAACAGGTGCTGCTTCGCACCGCAGTCACCTGCGATGTCGATGACGACGCTGCCATCGTGGCCGCGCGGCCCCCACAGCCAGTATTGATTGTGTCCGCTGACGACCGGCACGCGCGGCGAGAAGAATTCTATGGCCGCGGCTTCGCCGTAGTTCTGCGCGAACGCGACCGCTTTCGCACGATCCGCCGGGGGCAGCGAATCGTAAACGCGACCGACCGTCTCGGCGAACTCAGGCCACCCGTGCATGTCCGCATAGTCCTGCGGCAGAGAACCGAGGGCATGATTTTCGGTCTTCATCGTGCTTTGATCAGCCCCGAGCGCTCGATATACCGAGGCCGAATAGGCGATGAAGGTCTGCTCGGGAAGAACCGGCATCGCGAACGGCACGAATACGGCCCCAGCCAGGACGAGCACAGCGGCCGCGAGCAGCCGCGCGAGTCGCGCTCGTTCGGACCACGATTCGATAGCCGCACCGCCGGCTGCTATCAGGATCGGATAGGCGTCGGCCGGATAGTACGATTTCGCGTGCGACGCAGCCATCAAGGCTATGAGAAAGATGTACGTCAGCCCGAGAAAGCGGTATGCGGGTCTTATCAGCAGCCACGCGAGACCTGCCAGCCATACGAGCGACAGTATCGGATTCATCAGCACGAACTGTTGACCGATGAAGTCCAGCGGCGTCAACATGACGTTCTTGCCGAGTTGCCCGTTCCGCAGCAGCTCGACGATCGGAAACCCGTGCGCGGCCTGCCATAAGAAGTTCGGCAGAGCGATGAGCGCGGCGAGCGCGACGCCCCCCGCGAACCATTTCGACCACAACAACCGCCGCTCGCGCGTGAAAAGCATCCCGAGGATCAACGCGGCGATGAAATATGCGACGCTGTATTTGCTTTCGAAGCAGATGCCGAATAGAGCACCGACGGCAAGCCACAATCGGGGGCACTCTCCCTTGACCATCCGCACGATGAAGAGCGCCGCGAGCGGCCAGAGCCACAGCCCGACCCCGTCGGGATCCAGCTGCGCTCCCAAGCCCATAAGCACCGGCGCGAAAAATGCTGCCACCGCGACGACGAGCTGCGCGAAAATGAAGCCGCCGAGTTCTTGAGCCAACGTACACGTCACGTAGACGCTCGCGGCAGCGAAGAACGCGGGGACGAGACGCAAGAGGATGAGCGAGGCCCCGAAGACCTGAGACGCCGCGCCGAGCAGCGGCACTACCGGAGGCTGATCGACGTAACCCCAATCCGGATGGCGCCCGCACATGATGAAGTAGAGCTCGTCGCGGAAGAACCCGTAGTGGGGATTGCCCAGCGCGTGCAGGACGAACGTGACCAATGCAGCGGCGATCGGAAACGTGTAACGCGACCCGCTCGTGCTCATCGCGGTCCTCACGCCGCGAAACGTAGGGCATAGATCGGCTACTCACCTGCCCGAAGGTTAGGCCGCGGCGGTCGACCGCGAAGGTCGACCGCTCCGATCTACGACTTCGCGTGACGTGCGATGTAGCCGAGCAGCAGATCGGAGTCGGTGACGGCGAGCGACGCGACGCCGGACTCGCGCACGATCTCATCGATGATGAGCATCCCGGCCGGGAAGATGTCAGCGCGTTGCGCGGGCAGGTTGCGCATGCGCATCCGCTCTCGCGTCGGCATCGAAACCACCGCCTTCAAGAGCGCCGATAGATCCGCCGCCGCGATCGTCGCCACTCCTGAACCCGACGATTCGTCGAGCTCCTGAAGCATGCGGGCGGCTGTTGTCGCGGTGCCGCCGACCGCGACGAGGGCGCCGCTCGGCCTCACGTCATCCGGAAGACCGGCGAGTTCGGCTCGGATGACGCGGCGCGCTCGCTCGACGTCGGCCGGCCCTGGCGGATCGCCGCCGAGCGACGATTCCGTGAGCCTCACCGCGCCGAGCTGCAGCGAGCGGACGCGCGGCTCTTCGTTCGCGTGCGCGCGTGTGGCGAACTCCGTGCTGCCGCCTCCGACGTCGACGACGCTGATACTCGCCGGCACGTCGACGCCGTTTGCGCTCAATCCGGCGAGCGCGCCGGCGAACGAGCACGACGCTTCTTCGTCGCCGCCGAGCAGCTCGATCTTCGCCCCGACAACGGACTCGAAGCGGTCGGTGAACTCGCGCCGGTTCGAGCTGTCACGCAGCGCGCTCGTGCCGATGCCGAATATCTCGTCCGACCCTCTCGCGAGCGATGCGTAATCTCGCGCGGCCGTCAGAGTCCGATCTATCGCTTCGGGCCGCAGCGCCCTCGTCTCGTCGACACCCTCGCCGAGGCGCGTGCCGCGTGTCTCGTGATAGTCCGAGCGCAACACGCCGTCGGCGCCGCGCACGGCGATGAGCAGGCGGCACGAGTTCGTGCCGACTGAGATGACGGCGTAGCGGGCGATGGGTCGGCTCGTCTTCTTCGTCATGCGAGGTCGCGGCGGTCGAGCTAAAGCTCGACCGCTACAAATAAATCAGTAGCGTTTCGCGGCTGATGCGCGGCGCGTTTTCTGGATGAGCGCGAGCGACTTGTCGTAGTCGGCGAGCGCGACGGCGAGGTAGACCGTGTCGATGATCGACAGCTGCGCGAGGCGGCTCGTCATCGCATCGCTCGAGAACGCGGTCTCGCGCGCGGCGGTGAAGAGGGCGATATCGGAGACGCGCGTGATCGGCGAGGTCGCGTTGTGCGTGATGCAGATCGTCGTCGCGCCCGCTTCTTTCGCCAGCCGGATCGCCTCGACGATGTCGTGACTCGAACCGGTATGCGAGATGCCGAGCGCGACGTCACCCGGTGCGAGAAGCACTGCCGACGTCGCCATCATGTCGGTATCGGAATGTGCGATGCACGCGATGCCTATCCGATGGAATTTATGATACGCGTCGAACGCGATCGAGCTCGAGCCGCCGATGCCGTAGATGTCCATCTTGCCGGCGGAGCGGATAGCCGCGGCCGCGCGCGCGAGCATCGCGTCGTCGAGCACTTCGATCGTGTCGCGCAGCGCTTGGATGTTCGCCTGGAACACCTTCGTCTTGAGGACGTCGATCGGGTCGGCAGGCGCGATCGCCTCGAAGATCGTGTCAGCCGGCGACACGAGGTCGCGCGCGAGCATGATCTTGAATTCCTGGTAGCCTTTGTAGCCGAGCTTTTGGCACAGCCGGACCACCGTCGACTCGCTCGTCTGCGTCGCATCGGCGAGCTCCGTGACCGTGAAGTGGATGAGCTCCTCGGGGTGAGCGCGGATGTAGTCGGCGACGCGTTTTTCCGCGGTGCGCAGCGCGGAATACACCCCGTCGATGCGTATAAAGCAACCGGGGACGCTGACCGCCTCCACGTGCGTCGATGTCACAGGTGAGAAGTTCCACGAGCAGGGCGTGCGCCCCCCGCTCACGTTAGCGCTTGCGCCGCTTAGGCCGCTCCGCGGAGTCCCGATATTGCCGTCGCGCGCGCGCTTCGAACGGAAGCAGACGGTTGGCTCTCGGCCGTTCGTCGCCGCGAACGACCGGCGCCTGCGATGCGCGAGGGTCCCACTCCGCCGTCTGACGGAGATAGTCGATGATCTTCTGCTCGAGCGAGGACGACGCCGGTGCGTCGACGCGTCGCGGCTCGTCGTCGATCTGGTCCGTCGATGGCGCGAGCGACAGGCGAACGCGCCGCGCGGACGTGTCGTCGACATCGAACGGGAATTGCGGGCGTCTTCCGCCGGACGATGCTCGCCTCACCGCCCCGATGCCGGGCTCGTCCGAAGGATAGAGGGCGAGACGTCCGTCCTCGAGCCGAACGACCGCGCCGAAACGGCTGCAGTGAAGGACGGTTCCGCGGACGATCACGAGTTATTTCGGCGAGGCCGACGCCGGCGCGACGACGATGAAGACCTCGTGCGGCTTCACGAGCCCGAGCTGCGCGTGGATGAGCGGGACGAGGTAGTCGGGGTCGTGGAGCAAGACGATCTGCCTCTGCATGCGCGCCGCATCGGCGGAAAGCGCCGCGTTGCGATGTTCGACGTCGTCGACTTGGACGTGCAGGCGATAGTTCTCGGCGGCGACGCGATACGTCTGGGCGCCGAAAGCACCGGCGAGAGCGAGCACGGCTGCGCCGACGACCAGCCGCGATCCGAACCGGGTCCAGAGGATGAGGCGCTTGCGCCAATGAGGCGGCTTCGCCGCGGTGCCGACGCGCGCGGCGGCGATGCGCTTGATCTTGAAGCGAAGGCTACCGCGCCGCGCGGTCATGCACGAGCTCCGAGTGCGAGCCTAACTTCCTGTACTTCTCGTAGCGGCGGTCGAGGAGCGTGTCGGCCTCGAGCTTCATAAGGCGCTCGATCGCGCGCCGATCCGCGGCGAGCACCTTCCCGATCGTCCCTTCCGGATCGCGCTGCGCTCCGCCAAGCGGCTCTTCGATGACCTCGTCGACGATGCCGAACTCGAAGAGATCGTCCGACGTGAGCCGCAAACGCTTCGCCGCCTCTTCGGCTTTCGTCGCGTCGCGCCAGAGGATCGTCGCGGCGGGCTCCGGCGATGCGACCGAGTAAATCGAATGTTGGAGCATGACGATATGGTCGCCGAGCCCGATCGCGAGCGCACCGCCGCTGCCGCCTTCACCCGTGACGTTGACGACGATCGGTGTTCGCAGACCCGCGAGCAGCTTCAGAGACGTCGCGATCGCTTCCGATTGACCGCGTTCTTCGGCTCCGATGCCTGGATAGGCGCCGGGCGTGTCGATGAACGTGACGAGCGGCCGGTGGAACTTCTCGGCGAGGCGCATGATGCGCTGCGCCTTGCGATAGCCTTCTGGATGCGGCATGCCGAAATTACGGTAGAGATTTTCTTTCGTATCGCGGCCCTTCTGCTCGCCGATGACGCAGACCGGGATTCCGTCGAGCACGCCGAGACCCGCGACGATCGAGGGATCGTCGCGATACGTCCGGTCTCCGTGCAGCTCGACGAAGTCGTCGAGCCGCGAGATGTAGTCGAGCGCGAGCGGTCGTTTCGGATGGCGCGCCATGTGGACGCGCTGCCACGGCGTGAGGTTGCCGAATATCTCTGCCCTGAGCTGTTGCGCCTTCTCTTCGAGCTCGCGGATCTTCGGCGTCAGGTCGACACCTTGCGTCTCCCTCTGACGGTTCTTGAGATCTCGCAGGATCGCTTCGAGTTCGGTGAGCGGCTTCTCGAGTTCGACGATGACGTTCATGCCGGCACCTTCATCGTCAACAGACGCAGCACGTTCGTGAGGCAGCCTTTGAGCTCGGTGCGCCGCACGACCATATCGACCTGACCGTGTTCGAGCAAGAACTCGGCGGATTGGAAGCCGTCGGGCAGTTTTTGACGGATCGTCTGATCGATGACTCGGCGGCCTGCGAACCCGATGGCCGCACCGGTCTCTGCGATGATGACGTCTGCCTGGAATCCGAACGATGCGGAAACGCCGCCCGTCGTCGGGTCGGTGAGCACGGTGACGAACGGCACCCCGAGCGCGCCGAGCCGCTGCACGGCGAGGCTCGTCTTTGCCATCTGCATGAGCGCGATGACGCCTTCTTCCATCCGAGCGCCGCCCGATGCGCAGACGAGCACGGCAGGCACCTTGCGACGTCCGCACTCTTCGAGCAGCATCGCGATCTTCTCGCCGACGACGCTGCCCATCGTGCCGCCCCGAAACGCGAAATCCATGACGCCGAGTCCGACGTCAATGCCGCCGATGCGGCACGTGCCGACGACGATGCTCTCGAGCATACCGGACTTCGAACGGTCTTGCGACGTCTTCTGCGGATACGGGATGCGGTCGACCCACTGCAGCGGATCGCCGGTGACGAGGTTGGCGCCGATCTCGTGGAAGTCACCGTCGGCGAGCAGCGCGACGCGATCGAGCGAGCCGAGCCGGAAATGATGGCCACATTTCGGGCAGACGAACAAGCGCTCGGCTAAGTCTTTCTTGTAGACCCGCTCGTTGCACTCGGGGCAGACGACCCAAAGCGGGTCGGATGACGCTTCCGGCTTCGGAGCGCGGCGTCGCAGCCAGTTCGGTGTTGGCGCCACGGCGTTTACCCTCGCCTTCCGTTGCGGTCGCCGAAATAGAGCTTGCGCAGCTGCTTGAGGTAGTTGAATATCTCGCCGCTGTTCAGCTTGCTCGAGCCGTGCGTGCGATCTGTGAAGACGTACGGCACTTCCTTCGCTTTCTCGTACTTCCCTTTCGCGATGACTTCGAGCCCGATCTTGAAGCCGATCGGGTCGAGCTTCACGCCGTCGATGACGGATCGCTTGCAGAAGAAATAACCGGACGTGATGTCCTTCACCGGCGTCAACGGTTTTGCGAGCGAGATCGCGACGCTCGACGTGATGCGTCTGCGCAGCGGCCAGTTCGTGATGCCGCCGCCTTTGACGTAACGGCTACCGATCGCGAGCTCGCACTCGCCGCGCTCGATGCTGCCGACGAGCTCCGGGATGATCGACGGGTCGTGGCTGAAGTCGCCGTCCATGCAGCCGAGGATATCGGACGAGCTCGTCGCCCATCCGGCGATGACCGCTGACGACAGACCGAGCTTGCCCGCGCGGTGGACGCAACGCACGGGGTACTTCGAAGCGAGACCATCGACGAGCGCGCCGGTACCGTCCGGCGAGTTGTCGTCGACGATCACGATTTCGCCGCTGATCGCGGCTTTGGAAAACACATCCGTCAGGCTGGCGATGAGCCGTTCGATCCCACCGGCTTCATTATATGTCGGGATGATGACGGAAACGGTATGACCGT
>JANWLL010000084.1 GCA_025450855.1 Vulcanimicrobiia bacterium | reverse complement strand
TGACGCCGTACTTCTCGTCCGTGCCCACCCAGTAGAAGCCGCCGCTCGGATTGTACGCGGGCATGTGCCCGAGCATGTAGATGAGCTCGGTCGAGCTTTGGAGATCGGCCTCGCCGCCGTTCTCGGTGGTCGCATCGAGGTCGAGCATCCAGCCGATGGTCGACTCGAGACCGCCCGGGATGTTCTGCTCGATCCATTCGCGCGCCGACGTCTGGTCGAGTTTGCGGCCCGCTTCGTTGTAGTGGTTCCATAGGGTTGGATAGGGCGCCGAGTCGTTCGCCGCCTTGATCTTCGGGTAGACGGAAGCGTACTCCGCAAGCATCGCCTTGAAGGGGACGCGCTTCCCGCGCACCCAGTACACTTCTTCCGTGCCCGGCTTTTGCGCCGCGCGGAGATCGACGAGATCGAGTTCGAGCTCTTTCGCGAGCGCGCGGATGTCCGTGTGTTCGCTCGAGATGAACTCGCCGCCGTGCTCGCTGATCTGACCGTCATCCCAAAAGTTGCGCAGCGTCCACGTGCGGCCGCCGACGCTCGCGTTCGCCTCGTAGATCGTCGAAGACAGCCCCGCCTGATGAAGCCTGTACGCGCACGTCGTGCCACCGAGACCACCGCCGACGATGACGATGCGCGGCGCCGACGATCTCGCCAGCGCGCGTAAAGGCCCGAGCGCGCGGCCGAGCATGGCCGTACCGCCCAGCGCCGCCGCACCCGCGATGAAGCTGCTGCGTCTCAGCGCCGCACGCTGCGTCTGTTCTTCGAAGATCTCGTCGGCCGGCATGCCGCGCAACGAGGCCTCGGCGTGCGCCGCGTGCATCCTGCGCAGGAGGTCGGTGAGCGATGAGCGGGCCATCGTGGTCCTTTTCTAGGGCTTGACTTCGAACTCGAGCGTCGCTTCGATCGGATTTCTCTGACCCATCTGGGCGATCTCGATGTTGTTGTACCAGCTGCCGTACGGGTACCGCAGTTGGATCGGCGGGTTCGCCACGAAGTTGCCGGCCGGCGCCAGCAAGTTCGACTGAAGTTGCGCGTACTCGCACGTCGGGCCGTTCTGCCACGGCACGTTGTGCTGGTAACAGTGGTCGATGAGATTCGCCGCCGTGAACGTCGCGGAGAGGTGCGGGCTGAACTTGTAGCCCACCGAGAGGTTCGCAGTCAGGCGCTGCGGCTGAGCGAACGCGCCGATGCCGTCGAAGACTCCGGTGAACTTGTCGGGGATGAACAGGGAGCCCGTGCAATTCTGCGGGTTCGCGGCGCCGGAACCGCTACACGTATTGGGATCGTAACCAGGCCAGACGAGCGGCGAACCGTACTTGCCTTGCGTCGAGTAGATGAAGTTCGGGGTGATGCTGAGGGGCCCGCTCTTCCAATTGAGCACGACCGACATCTGGAAGGGCGTTTCGAAGCCGATCGCGTTGTTGAACGGCGACGGGATCTGATCGTACGTCGTGTACTGGGCGTGCGGGTCGAGCAGCGGCTGCAGCTTCGCGTTGAAGTACGGGTTGTTTATGCCGTTCGACTCGACGGCGAGCGCGTTCGCGTTGCCGTTGACGCCGCACAGGGACAGCGGGTTGGCTGACGGCGACGCGCCCGCGCACCCGGCCGTGTACGAGTTGTAAATCTGGATCTGTTCGTTGAGCAGGTCGATGACGTTCAGACCGCTCGGATACGGACCGTACTGGATCTTGCTCCTCGTGTACGTCGCCGCCAGGACCCATGAGAGCCCGTCGCGGTCGAACGCGCCTTTGTCGAGCGCGATCTCGATGCCGTCCGAGATCTGCTTGCCGGCATTCACCGCGGCGACGACGCCCTGCGCGTTCAGCGACGAATACTGGATCTGGCCTTGCGTCGTACGAAGGAACGGCGTCACCTTCGCGGCGAGCGACGTGCCTTTGAAATGATGCTCCCAAGAGAGGTCGGTGTTGATCGACGTGTCTGCGACCAGATTGTGCACCGGATTGTCCCACCCGTTCGGAACGAACGTGGCGAGAAAGCTCGGCAGGTCTTGCTGGAACGTGTTGTACTCTTGATACGACGTCGGGGCGGGCCGAGCGTAGCGGCCATACGACGCTCGGATCACGTTGTCGGGATTGAGCTCGTCGGTAACGCCGAAGCGCGGCTGAAACTCGGTCTGCGAAATCGTTCCGCCATGATAGTTCTGGAGATCGACGGGCTTCGTGCCGCTCGGGCACGGACCGAACGTCGCCGTCGACGGATCGAAGCGGGAAACGGTGCCCGGGAAGCCCTGACCCCAACAGAACTCGTTATTGTACGCGTTGAACCAGAACTGACGCGCCGGGTATGCGCTCGCGAGGTCTTGGAGCACGTACTTGAAGTTCTCGGCGCGCATACCAAGAGAGAACGAGAGCTTTTCGTTCGGGCGCCATGAGTCCGTGATCGAAGCGGCCGTGAAGTACGGCCGGACGTTGTCGACCTGCGCGTTCTGCCCGTTTTCGGTGACGATCCATTTCGCGTTGGCCAGCCCGGCAGGCGATCCGGAGGACGGAGTCCCCGGTTCGAGATTCGCCGCCGTGCCCTGCGAGTTCGAATCGTAGCAGCTGTCGAGGTTGCCGAAGTTGGGATCGGACGGGTTGCCGTTGTAGCAGTTTCCCGAGCCGTCGATGAGACTGGTGAAGTTGCCCGCTTGGAAGCCCATCGAATACGTCTGCAATTTCGACGTGAAATATGAGGCCGTCGCGTTGAGCAGATGCTTGTCGCTCAGCTGCCTCGAGAAGACGACGTCCGCTCCGTACGAGTGGCCGATCACTTCGTAGTCGGGGAGCTGGTCGCCGTACGTGAGGTTCGCGCTCACCGGTCCTGAGATGAACCACCACGAGTCTTGCGCGTAGCCGAAGATCCGCAAGTACGTCTTCTCGTCGATGTTCTTCTGGAACTGGAGCTTCTCGATGCCCGCGCCGTTTTGCGATCCTTCGCGCTCGCCGAGCGGGAGGTTCTCGAACGCCGGCCGGAACTGGCCGGAGTTGGGGAAGTTCGCCATGGCGAGATCGTTCGGATTCGGCGCCTGGAAGAGCGGGCCGTTGTACACGGTCTGGTCGAGATACGTGATCGGTCCCGTGCTGTTGAAGACGCTTTCTACGAGGTTCTGAGAAGCCGGCGACGAGAGGCCGAGGTCGTTGAGCGACGTGTAGAATTTCTGGAGCAGGTTGCTATAGATGTAGAGACCCTGGATGTCGTCGTGGAGCGAGTCGTTCCTGTGAGGCAGCTGATAGTGCAGGTTGATGATGCTCTCGGAGTCTTCGGTCGAGGCGATCGCATCCGAGACACCTGGCGAGAACACCGCCTTCCCCGTCGGGTCGAGCGGGTTGTTGCCGTTGCCGTCATAGACGCACGGCGCGACCGAGCAGCCGCCATTCACCGAAGTGCCGTTGTCGGATGGGATGTACGCCGGCATGAAGAACAGCGGATCGCTCGCGCCGTTGAACTGGTCGCCGTAGCGATAGCCTTGCGCGTCGATCGACTCGCCGATGTAGTAGCTGAAGCGCCGGTCGGGCGTCGCGCTGCCCGCTTCGAATTGCACGGAGTTATACAGCGCTGGTCCGCCGATCCCGAAGGTCAGATCCTGGAAGCCGGGATACGTGCCGGTCTTGATCACCTGGTTGACATAGCCCGCGATGCCCGCCGCATCGGCCGACGCCGGAGTCCCGCCGGTGTACACCTGCATCTCCTGCTGCCCGAGCGTCGATAGGTTCGTGACGGACGCGCTGTCGGATACGCGCATGACGGGAACGCCGTCGACCTCGTACGCGGTTTGATCGTTGTCGCCACCGCGGATGTAGATGCTCTGATACCAGCCTTGCTGCCCCTGCTGGTAGACGACGCCGGGCGCGCTCGCGACAGCACCATAGGCCTGGTTGAGGCTTCCGGATCCTGCGAGCGACGCCGTCGCTTTCGCCGTCGCTGAGTTGATCGAGTAGACGTCGCTCGTCGTTCCAGGTCGAACGAGCGATGCCGTCGAGCGCGTGCTGATCGTCGCGAGGGTCTTAAGCGATTTCTGCAGCGTCACGCCGATGTTGCGCGCCTGGTCGGCGACGACCGTGATGCCCGGCAGCGACGCAGTGTCGAAGCCGTCTTTCGAAATGGTCACCGTGTACGTGTCGGGCGCTAGGGAGATGAAGACGAACACGCCGTTCGAGTCCGTCGTCACAGTCTCGAGCTGCGACGGCGATGCCGCAGTGACCTTAGCCCCCACGATCGGCGCACCGCTCGCGGTATCCGCGACGCGGCCGTGCAGCCCGCCTGTCGTGCCCGCGCAAGCCGGGCCTGCAAATGTCAGAGCGCACGCGGCGACAAACGCCGCGACCAACGAAATGCGGAATATCACGGGCAATCTCCCAGAAGCGAGTGCCTACGGACGGAAGACTACTAGGTAGCCGTGCCGGCACCTATGTCCGCGGGTGACAAATTTTCGTTCAGGGATTATGCGAGAAGTCCAAGAGTCTCGCCGCCAATTGTAGCCGGAAGCGCGTTTCGGGCTCGTCGAGGTTCAGGCCGAGCATCTCGGCGGCGCGCGACAGCCTGTAGCGAAGCGTGTTCAGGTGGATCTTGAGCTCTTCCGCCGACTTCTTGTGGTTGAACCCCGATTTGGCGAGAGTGAGGAGCGCACGCTCGAGCGTCGCGCCGCCCTTCTTAACGCGCAGCTTCCCGAAGAGGTCGTCGATGAACGCCGCGCGCGCGCCTGAGTCACCCATGAGGACGCGCGGTACAAGCGAATCATCAAAGTGTCTGATCGGCAAAGCGTCACGGTAGTTGAGCAGCGACTTCGCCTCTTCGAAGCTCTTTCGCGCTCCCTTCGTACCGCGGTATCGACGCCCGATGAGCAGCGCGATCGAACCATCCTCGAGCGCGGCCCAGATGGGCGTCGCGTGTACGCCGTCGGGGAGCAAGAAGTAGACGTAGTTCAGCGACGTCGTCAACATCGGCTTCGCACCGGCGGTCAGCAGGCCGGTCCGTATCTTGTTCGCGATCTCTTCGCGGCGCAAGAAGCCCTCGCGTCCGAGCGGGAGAGGCTCGGGGATGACAGCGATAGCGACGCGATGCCAACCGTCCGGATCGAACCCGAGCAGGCGTGCTCGCTCGATCGCTTGCGGAGCGTTGTCTTCGGCCTCGAGCAGCGAGAGAAAGGATGCGTAGCCTAGCCGTGCTTCGGTCGTCGCGAGCTCGCGCTGATGCGCGACGTGAACCGCCGCGACGAGCGCCGCGTGCTCGGCGGCACGGTGATCGAGTTCCGACAACTCGGCTTCGCCTTCGATGATCCATACGTGCCCGACGAGTTCGGCGCCCAGACGTATCGGACACACGACGCGCGCGGCGAGGCCGATCTCCGGCATCGCGGGGATGCGCACCGGGCCGGAGCTATTGCGGATCTTCGCGAGCTGTCCGGCAGCCTCGAGCGCCGCGATCGTGTTCGCCGGACTCTGCTCGCGCTGCAGGGTTTCGCCGCGGATCGCGTCGGCCACGCCGGCGTCGTGAAACGCGAGCAGCTTGCCGGTCGCATCTTCGAAGGTGACCGACCTCTCAAGCAAGGTGCCGAGCGCGTGCGCGAGATCGTGCAGATTCTTTCCGCTTGCCGCGGCGCGCGTCAACTCGCGATGGATCTGTTCGGAACGCTCGAGTATCCGGTATTGCTCGGCGATGATCGCGCGCTGCAATTCTTCCGTGATATGAGCGAACGGGATTTCGAATGGGATCTCGATCAACGGGAGACCGCGCCGATCCGCTTCGTCGCGCGCGACCTCGGGAAAGTGTTCGAGGTACCGTGGTACCGCCAGGACGACGGCCGCGAGATCTTTGTCCGCGAGTTGACGGATCTGGGAGCGCTGCTCCGCGTCGGACTTCGGCCACGACAATCCGGTCGTCAACAGCAGCTGTCCCGCCCGCACCCAAGGTGCGAGATCGGGGAGATCGACGACATGGGTCCACAGGACGAGGCGGTCGAGACCGTCTTCGCCCGCGACGACGCTCGCTGCAGCAAGCGATTCGAGCGCGAGCGCCTCACGAACCGTCATACGGCCGTACCGCCAATCAGTTGGTTTCGTATGCCAAAGAAGCGACGAAAAGTTGTGCGAGAATGACGTGGCGCTTGCCTGTCGAACCCGGTACACTAGAGGCGTACCCTCGTCAATCCCCCCTGAAAGGACCCCACCGTGGCCCTCGCTGGCACGAGCACCGCAGCGCTGTTAGAACTGCGGGCTTCTGAGGTCGCGCGCGGCGTCAGCAACGCCCACCCGATCTTCGTCGAGCGCGCCGAGGGCGCGCGCCTCTGGGATATCGACGGCAAGGAATACATCGACTTCGTCGGCGGCATCGGCGTGCTCAACGTCGGACACGCGCATCCGCGCGTTCGCGCGGCCGTCGAGCAGCAGCTCGATCGGTTCACCCACACGTGCTTCCAAGTCGCGATGTACGAGCCGTACGTCCGCTTGGCCGAGCGGCTGAACCGGCTCGTGCCGGGGTCGTCGCGCAAGAAGACGTTGCTTGTGACGACCGGCGCCGAGGCTACCGAGAACGCGGTGAAGATCGCGCGCGCGTACACGGGCCGGCCGGCGGTCGTCTCCTTCCACCACGGCTATCACGGCCGCACGTTGCTCGCGCTTTCGATGACCGGCAAGAACGATCCGTACAAACTGCGCTTCGGACCGTTCTGTAGCGAGATCTATCAGACGCCGTTCCCATACGAACATCACGGCTGGACGACCGAACGGGCGCTCCGATCGCTCGACGACCTCTTCGAGGCGCAGGTCTCGCCCGATCGCGTCGCCGCGATCATCATCGAGCCCGTCCTGGGAGAAGGCGGTTTCGTGCCGGCGCCGCCTGCATTCATGGTCGCGTTGCGCGAGCTCGCGACGCGGCACGGCATCGCGCTCGTCTGCGACGAGATCCAATCGGGCTTCGGCCGCACGGGCAAGATGTTCGCGTTCGAGCACAGCGGCATCGAGCCGGATCTCGTCGCCATCGCGAAGAGCCTTGCGGGCGGCCTACCGCTCGCGGCCGTCGTCGGCAAGGCGGAGATGATCGACTCGGTGACGCCGGGCGGCCTTGGCGGCACGTACGGCGGCAACCCCCTCGCGTGCGCGGCGGCGCTCGCGACGCTCGACGTCTTCGAAGAGGAACGCCTTGTCGAGCGAGCGCGCAAGATCGGCGCGCGCATCGAACGTGCACTTCGGGATCTGCAGCGCCGCCATTCGGAGATCGCCGACGTCCGCGGTCTCGGCGCGATGCTCGGCATCGAGTTCGTCGACGAGCCGGACAAACCGAAATCGACGTACGCGGCGAAGGTCATCGAGGAGGCGAGGATTCGCGGCCTTCTGTTGATGTCGGCAGGCTCGAAGGCGGATGTCATCCGCGTCCTCGTGCCGCTCGTGATCTCGGACGACGAGCTCGATACGGGGCTCGCGCGGCTCGCGGAGAGCTGCGACGCGGCCCTGAACTAACTTCTGGAGGAACCGTTAAAATTCATAACCGCAGCGAAGCGCAAGCATATCTGTACACGCAAAAGGTGCTCGATCTGATCGCCAAGCCCTCGATCACGCCGTCCGATGCCGCGTGGATCACGGCGGAGACCGTCGAAAATTTCCGTGACCACGTAAATCCCGGCTTCCTAGAATATAGGAAAGCGACGTCGGTCGCGCACGCGGTCGCCGCGGTCGAATGGGAAGACTCGGGTCCGAACACGTACCGCGACGTCAACGGCAAGGAATACATCGATTGCCTCGGCGGGTTCGGTATCTTCAACGTCGGTCACCGAAACCCGAAGGTCGTCAAGGCGGTCACCGACCAGATCAAGCGTCAGGCGCTCCATAGCCAAGACCTGCTCGATCCGCTGCGCGCGATGCTCGCGAAGGCGCTCGCGCTGTTCACCCCGGGCGACCTCGAATATTCGTTCTTCTGCAACAGCGGCACGGAAGCGGTCGAGGGCGCGCTGAAGCTCGCGCGCGCATTCAACCCGGCGAAACAGACGATGGTCGCCGCGACGAAAGGCTTCCACGGCAAGAGCTTCGGTGCGCTTTCCGTGAGCGCGAAGGCGGAGTTCCGCCGCCCGTTCGGCGCGATGCTGCCGAACATCGAACACGTGCCGTTCAACGATCTCGAAGAGCTTCGCATCAAAATGCATACGCTCAAGATGGTCGGCGAGGACGTCGGCGCGGTCATCCTCGAGCCGATCCAAGGCGAGGGTGGCGTCAACATACCGGACGACGACTATCTGCCCGGCGTCCGCCGGCTGTGCGACGAATACGGCGCGCTCCTCGTGCTCGACGAAGTGCAGACGGGCATGGGCCGGACGGGTCGCATGTTCGCATGCGATCACTGGAACGTCGCGCCGGATCTCATGTGCTTGGCGAAGGCGTTCGGCGGCGGCGTCATGCCGATCGGCGCGGTCGTCGGAACGAAAGCGGTCTTCTCACGCATCTTCGACAACCCGTTCCTCCACACGACGACGTTCGGCGGCAACCCGCTCGCGTGTGCGGCGGCCCTCGCGACGATCAACGTGCTCATCGAGGAGAAGCTGCCGCAGCGTGCCGCCGTCATGGGCGATCGGATGCTCGATGGCATGCGAGCCGCGGTCGCCGACTTCGAGAGCATCGTCGTCGCCGTCCGCGGCAAAGGGCTGCTCATGGCGATCGAGTTCGTCGACAACGAGATGGGCTTCGCGCTCAGCAAGGCGATGCTCGATCGCGGCGTGCTCGTCTCCGGCACGCTCGTCAATGCACGCGTCATCCGCATCGAGCCGCCGCTCACGATCACCGAAGAACAAGCCGAATACGTCTGCACCGCGCTCCGCGAATCGCTCGAAGAGATGGCTGGAAAGGTACCGGTGGCTTAGCGATGGCGACGACGATCGCACCGAAACGCGATGATCTGCTCCGCGGTCTGCGGCAGTCCGGCGGCGTCTGTCTCATGTTCATCGATGGCGCCTTCTCGGCGGCTTCGGACGGCGGCACGCGCAAGCTCATCAACCCGAGCAGCGGCGAGGTGAGCGCCGTCGTCGCCGAAGGTACGAAGGAGGATGCCGAGCGGGCGATCCGCGCGGCGCGGCAGGCGTTCGACAGCGGACCGTGGTCGGATACCCACGCTCAGGATCGAGCGAAGCTGCTCTTCAAACTCGCCGACAAGATCGACGAGCATTTCACCGACCTATCTCGGCTCGAGACGCTCAACAACGGCAAGCCCGTCCGCGAGACCGAGTACGACGTCACCGACGCCGCCAATTGCTTCCGCTACTACGCGGGCCTCGCGACGAAGCCGCACGGCGAGACCTTCGACGTACCGGCGCCGTCGCAGACGTTCGTCGTGCGCGAGCCGATCGGCGTGTGCGGCCAGATCATCCCGTGGAACTACCCGCTGCTCATGGGGGCGTGGAAATTGGCCCCCGCGCTCGCTGCGGGGAATGTCTGCATCCTCAAGCCGTCGGAGCTGACGCCTCTGACGGCACTCCTGCTCGCCACGCTTATCGAAGAGATCGGCTTCCCGAAGAACGTCGTGCAGATCGTGCTCGGCACCGGACCGGTCGTCGGGCAGCACCTCGCGCAGAGCCCGCTCGTCGACAAGATCGCGTTCACCGGCGGCACGAAGACCGGACGCGCGATCATGCTCGCATCGACCGGCAATCTCAAGAAAGTCACGCTCGAGCTCGGCGGTAAGTCGCCGAACGTCGTGTTCGCGGACGCGGATTTCGACACGGCGGTCGACTACGCGCTCTTCGGCATCTACGCGAACTCGGGTCAGGTCTGTTCGGCAGGGTCGCGCCTGATCGTCGAAGAGTCGCTTCACGACAAGCTCGTCTCGAAGATCGTCGAGCGAGCGGGCAAGATCCGCGTCGGCGACGGTTTCGATCCGGAGACGGAGATGGGTCCGATCGTCAGCCGCGCGCATCAGGAAAAAGTCGAGGCGTATATCGCGCTCGGCAAGCAAGAGGGTGCGACCCTCGCCTGCGGCGGCGGCCGCTTGCCCGGCGAGCTCGGCGAAAAGGGCAATTTCATCATGCCGACGGTCTTCACGAACACGCGTCGCGACATGCGCATCGTGCAGGAGGAGATATTCGGTCCGGTGCTCGTCGTTCAGACGTTCAAGGATGAAGCCGAGGCGATCGCAATCGCGAACGATACGATCTACGGCTTGGCGGGCGCCGTCTTCACGAACGACATCGCGAAGGCGCACCGCGTCATCCGCAAGTTGCGGGCGGGCATAACGTGGATCAACACGTATCACCCGACGTACAACGAAGCGCCTTGGGGCGGGTACAAGCAGTCGGGTTCGGGCCGCGAGCTCGGCACGTACGGCTACGATTCGTACACCGAAGTGAAGCAGATCAACGTCAACCTCGACGTCGCGCCGAGCGGCTGGTTCTCCGACTAGGTCGAGTTCTTGAACGGGGAGCGGTCGAGATTTAGCTCGACCGCCGCGGCCTAAATAAGATGTAGCGGTCGAGCTTTATCTCGACCGCCGCGGCCTAAATAAGATGTAGCGGTCGAGCTTTAGCTCGACCGCCGCGGTCTTGCAGGCGAAGGGTATTGGAGCAGTCGACCTTAAAGGTCGACCGCCGCGGTCGTTACCGCGCTCGGTTCGGCCGGTCGAGCTAAAGCTCGACCACTACAGCTCCACCGGAGGACGTTCTATTGACGCCTGATCGCACATGTCTTGGATCAGACGTCTTTTCGCGGTCCAGCCACTCGATCGCGTCCGCCCCGAAGAAGAGGGCAAACCTCAGCTGCGCCGCGCGCTCGGCGTTTGGGGACTCATCGGGATCGGCCTCGGCACGATGCTCGGTGGCATCTTCCCGACCGCCGGCGTCGGCGCGCAAGCCGCCGGCTCGGGCGTCATCACCGGCTTTCTGCTCTCCGGCGTCGCGTGCGTCTTCGTCGCGCTCTGCTACGCGGAATTCGCATCGATGGTCCCCGTCGCGGGCAGCGCCTACACGTACGCCTACGCGACGCTCGGCGAGCTCATCGCATGGATCATCGGTTGGGATCTTATCCTCGAGTACGGCATCTCCGCTGCTCCGGTCGCAGCGTCGTTCTCCGGTTATTTCCAAGAGTTGCTCAGCTACTTCCACATCAGCTTGCCTGAACGGCTGCAGAGCGGGCAGATCGATTGGTCGCACCTCTGGTCGTCGCACATCGACGTCGTCGCGGCGCTGACCGTCATCGTCGTCAGCGGTCTGCTGGCGCTCGGCATCCGCGAGTCGGCCGGGACGAACGCGGCATTCGTCATCATCCAGATCATCACGTTCGTCTTGTTCGCGATCGCTTGCGTCGGGTTTTTCCATCCCTCGCATTTCACCGGTTTCGCACCGCTCGGCGTGCACTCGGTCGTGCAGTCCGCGGCTCTGGTGTTCTTCGCGTACATCGGATTCGACACGGTGACCGTCGCCTCGGAGGAAGCCAAAAACCCGCAACGCGACGTTCCTCGCGCCGTCGTCGGATCGCTCGCGATCGGCGCGGTGATATTCATCGCGCTCGAAGCGCTGACGATCGGCGTCGTGCCGATCGGTAAGATCGATGCCAACGCCGCGATGAGCCAAGCGGTCCGCATGGCCGGGAACAACCCCTTCTTCCTGTATGCGGTCACGATCGGCGCGCTTGCGGGCAACATCAGCGTCATGATCACGTCCCTGCTCGGACAGGCGCGCATCTTCTACGTCATGTCGCGCGACCGCATGCTGCCGCCGGCTGTCGCCGAGATCCACCCGCGCTTCCACACTCCGGCTCGGACGACGCTGATCACGGGCGTCGCCGTCGCGCTCTTCGCGCTGCTATTCCCGCTCGATCAGCTGCTCTTCATGGTGAACGTCGGCACGCTGTGGGCGTTCGCGATCGTGAGCATCGGGGTCGTCGTGCTCCGCTACGTCGCGCCGAATGCGAAACGCCCGTTCAAGGCGCCGGCCGGCGTGCTCGTCGGACTGTTGGGTTTCGGCCTATGCATTTACATGATGACCGGCCTCGGAACGCCGACGTGGATCCGCTATATCGTCTGGTTCGTCATCGGCATCGGGATCTACGCATGGTACGGCTACCGCAACAGCATGCTGCGAGACAAATCGCTGACGTACGTCGATGAGACGGCATCCGGCAAGCGGTAGGCCGCTGCGGTCGAGATAAATCTCGACCGCTCCCTCCCTAAACTAGTAGCGGGCGGCGGCGCGGACTTGCGAGAGCGGCTTGCTCAGATCGGCCATGAGCTCGGGGCCGACGATCGCGAGCGGCGTCGTGCCGTAGCACAAGAGCCGGTCGTGGAAGTCGAGCATCGACGCCTTGGCGCCTTCCTTCAATAGATATTGCGATTCGAGCAGCTCGAGCTGGCTGCGTCCGACCGTGTAGGCGATGACGTAGCCGGGGTTGAGCGCGATGCCGGCGACTTCGGCGTCGGCCGCCCCTTTCGTGAAGCCGGCCTGCTGTGCGAAATAGTCGGATGCGCGGCGATAGCTCCACTCGCCGGTCGCGAGCTTGGCGTCGATGACCGCTCGCGCGCCGCGCACGCGCTCCCACTGAGCGGTATACATCCGGCCGTCGAGGTCGTTCCCGTACATGCCGAGCTGGACGAACATCTCTTCTCCGTAGAACGCCCAGCCTTCGGCGAAGACGCCGCTGCCCTGGATCTTGCGTACGAAATCCGGATTGCGTTTGGCGATCGACAGCTGCAAGAAGTGACCGGGCATCGCCTCGTGCGCACCCGTCGACCAGATACGGTCGCGGTCGAAATCCTCGTTCGCGTCGAGGCGCTTCGCGGCGTCCGCGAGCGACGTCGGCGGCGTTATATAGTAGAAGCCATCCGTCTCGGGCGAGAACAGGCGCGGCGGGTTCATCGATGCGCCGGGCGATACCGGCTGCAAGAACTTCGGCGTCTCGACGACCTGGATCTGCCCCAGCCACGAAGGCACCGTCACGACGTCGTTCGCCACGACGTAGTGACGCAGTTCGGCGATCCGATCGCGGTAGTACGAGATGAGCGCCGGGCCGCCGGGCGCGAGACCGCCGCCGGATTGTGGGCCGAATGGGACTCCGGACTGCTTCGATAGATGGTCGAGCCACATCTGGACGCCCCAACCGTGCGAAAGCTCGTCGTTGCCCATGCGCTCGACATCGTTCGCATCGACCGGAAGGAGTTGTTCGTCGTGAAGCATCGCGTCGTAAGCGCTCCGTCCGATCGCGAAGTTCTCCGGCCATCTGGCGACGTGGGCATCGATGTATTTCTTCGTCGTCGAGATCGCCACGAGCGCGCGATCGCGTGCGGCGGTGAAGCGAGCGAAATCGGCGGCGGGGATCTGCGCTTTTGCTGCGTCGGTGAGCGGCCCGTCGAAGAAATCTGGAACGCCCGCGAGTTCCTGGCTGCCCGTGATGCCCTGCAAGTGACCCGGATGGGTCACCATCGCGTTCGCCGCGACGATATACGCCGGCGCTTTCGAGAGCCGTGACGTGATGTCGCCCCACGCGCGTACGACGTCCGCAGGCGTCGCGCCGCGCTGACCGGCGATCGGCAGATGCTGGAATTGCGTGAATATCGCGCCGACGACCGCGTTCGCAGCCGCGGCATAATCTTTGCGGTCGGCTTCGTAGACGGTGAACTGCCGCAACTGGCCCGTCAACTGCGCTGCGAGGAGCTCCGCGTCGTCGCGCTCGACGAGCGTCATCGCGCCTTGGTTGTCGGAATCGATCTTCGCGAGCCGGTTCTGCCAGGAGACGATGAGCGCGATCTCGGCGGATCGCGACTGTTCGGATGGGACTTCGAGCTGACCATCGTAGCCGGCGATGCCGAGCGCCGTCGCCTGCATCGGATGGAGGCGCGACGTCGTGAACGTCAGGTCTTTCGCGAGTAGTTGGAGGTCGTTGTACGCAGGCGATGCGCCGGCGGCGGTCGGTACGGCGACGAGCACGAGCGCGGCATAGACGACGGCCGGTAGACGCATGGAGTCCTCCTCACGTGTCGAAACAACGCCGGATTTGTGGGACCGTGCTCGCGCGCCTGCAGGTAACTGATTGAAAGGGGGAGTGGTCGACCTTTACGGTCGACCGCTGCGGTTTCGCCTTTGTGGGAGCGGGGATATCAGGAGGTCGTTCTCCGGTCGAGATGAATCTCGACCGCTCCCCGGGTTATGCAAATGCAAGGTCGTCTGCGGTCGACCTTCAAGGTCGACCGCTCCATCTCAAACGAGTCCCGTGTCAGCCGCGGTCGCCGCCGCCGTCTTCTCCGCCGTTATCATCGCCTTGGTCGTCTTGATTTCCCTGGTGCTTGTACCAGCCGTAGTGGTGGCCTCGGCCCGGCGGCCCGTACGCATACACCTGACCGCTGCACGGCGTATAGTAGCCTGTGTACGAGCAGCGCGTGCCGTTCTGGTTGCCCGTGTACAGCGTCGTGCCGTCCGGATAGACGACCCGACCATCCGCATACACGGTTCCGCCGTCGCGCGTGTAGCCGACGACCGTGTGCGCGGCCTCGTACTTGTGATGGTAGTTGTTGTACAGGATCACGGCAGCGGTCGCCGCCAGGCCCGCGAGGATGAGGTTGCGCGTCGACGTTTGGCCGGCGGTCTCGGCGTTCGCCGGCAACGCGAATGTCGACATCGCGATGAGCGCCGCGAGAGCGATCGCGACGAGCCGCCGCATGGAAAGCAATCCGTTGATGACAGTGTTCACGTAGATCATGTTCCTCCTGACCCTGGATATACAGGAAACGTTCAGGTGCGGGCTCCGGTTCCCAAGGAACGGTCATATAAAGGTCGACCGCTCCACCTCGTTAGAACCGTCCAGCCGTGCGGCATCGTACAGGCTCGATCGCGCTTGCTTTGTGGATCGCATTCGCATCGCTCGTCGTCGTCGATTGCGGCGGCGCGAGCACGGTCATGCGAGCGGTCGGGCCCATCTTGCGCGGCCAGCCCGGACCGCCGTGGCAGGGCTTCGCCGGAAACGCGCAACACACGGCGCTGAGCGCCGAGCCAAGCCAATCGCTCGCCCGCATCCACTGGCGAACGCCCGTCGACCTTGCTCCTCCGTATAGCCAAAGCCATGAGCTCTTCATCCATTACGGATCTCCGGTCGTCACGCAACACGACGACGTGATCGTGCCCGTTAGGACCGGACCGAAGAACCACTTCCGCGTCGAAGGTCACAGCCCGATCAACGGCGCCCTCATCTGGAGCGCACCGTCGGACTACATCTTGCCGCCGCACGGATGGATCCCGAGCTTCAACCCAGCGCTCACTGCATCGAACCTTCTTTTGTTCCCCGGAGCCGGCGGCAAGCTGTTCGTCCGCGATCCCGACGCCGCGCACGCGAAGGTCCAGATGCTCGTCTTCTACGGCCTTTCGCAATATCAAAGCGGCAAGGCGGCGTACGATGCGAAGGTCGACATCGACACGCCGATCACGACGGACTCCGCAGGCGACGCGTTCTTCGGCTTCACGGTGACCGGCGCGACGCCGGCCGGACTCCAAAGCGGCATCGCGCGGGTGGCGCCCGACGGCACCGGCACGTGGGTGAGCGCAGCGACCGCTTCAGGCGACGGGTCGATGACGGAAGTGACGACGAACAGCGCGCCGGCGCTCGCAGCCGGTCAACAAACCGTTTACATCGCCGTATCGAATCCGAGCTTGGGCCAATTCGGCGAAGGCTACCTTTTGGCGCTCGACAGCAGCACGCTCGCGACGAAGAACAAAGTCTTCTTGCTCGATCCGCAATCCGGAGCACCAGCAGGGATCTCAGACAGCGGCACGGCGTCGCCGGCGGTCGGCCCCGACGGTGATGTCTACTTCGGCGTGCTCGAAGATCCGTTCCCGAATCACAACGACAGAGGCTGGCTGCTCCACTTCGACTCGACGCTTGCGGTGGCGAAGACTCCCGGCTCGTTCGGGTGGGACGATACGCCGTCGATCGTGCCGACGTCGATGGTGCCGTCGTATTCAGGCACGTCGTCGTACCTTATCATGTCGAAATACAACAACTACGCCGGCATCGGTACGGGTGATGGGCAGAACAAGATCGCTATCCTCGACCCGAATGCGACTCAGCCCGATCTTGTCTTCGGCAATCCGGTGATGAAAGAAGTCCTGACGATTCTCGGCGTCACACTCGATCCGAAACTGGGCGGCGTCAAAGAGTGGTGCATCAACACCGCGGCGGTCGATCCTGCGACCGATTCGGTGCTCGCGAACAGCGAAGACGGCTACCTCTATCGCTGGGATTTGAGCTCGAACTCATTCACCCAGCGCATCCGGCTGACGAGCGGCGTCGGGGAGGCGTACACTCCTACGATCGTCGGCGCAGACGGCCAGATCTACGGCGTGAACAACGCCGTGCTCTTCGCACTCGGCCAATAAATTCAGCGTTTCTTCATCGCTCGTGGAAACGATGTCGCTGCAGGCTCGAGCGTGCTTGCATGGAGGACATCATGAAATCCAACAGCTTGAAGATCATCACCGCGGCGCTGCTGGCGGCGACGCTCGCCACAAGCGTTTATGCGTGCGGCGGCGGCTATGGTGGCGGCAGCGGCAGCGGCGGCGTGTATCAGACGCCGATGCCTCATCCGAGCCCCAAACCGACGATGTGAACTCGGTGGGACGGCCCGATGGCAATCGCTAGGGGCGACGCGCCAAACGGCCAAGTCCGGCGCGATGAGGTCGGGATCCGATCAGAAGCTACGCAAGATCCTCGTCGTCGACGACGAGCCGCAAATCGTCGAGATACTCGAGAAGTATCTGACCGACGAAGGCTTCGTCGTGTGCAGCGCCTGCGACGGTGCGCAAGCGGTCGAGCTGCAACAGACCGAATTGCCCGATCTCATCGTGCTCGATCTCAAAATGCCGGGCAAGCACGGCTTCGAGGCGTTCCGGGAGATCCGATCTCGTTCCGACGTCCCGATCATCATGCTCACGTCGCGCGGCGACGAAGTCGATCGAGTCGTCGGCCTCGAGCTCGGTGCGGACGACTACATCGCGAAGCCGTTCAGTCCTCGTGAGGTGGTCGCGCGCGTCAAGACGGTTTTGCGCCGCGCGGGCGACGGTGCGAGCATGCGCCGCAGTCCTTCAGAGCCGGGACCGCCGATGCGGATCGGCGACATCGAGCTTGACTCGGCGGAACACGAGGTGCGACGAGGCGGGCAATCCGTCCATTTGACGCCGACCGAGTTCCGGATCCTCGAGGTGCTGTTCACGAGTCCGGGTAGGGCGTTCACGCGCACGCAGCTTCTCGATCAGGTCAAGGGCGACGACCTCGAGATCTTCGACCGGACGCTCGATCGCCACATCGCGAATCTGAGACACAAGATCGAAGAGGACGCGACGAAGCCGCGTTACGTCGTCACCGTCTTCGGCGTCGGCTACAAGCTGTCGAAACATCCGTGAGCGACCGACTCGATCAGAACGAGATCATCCACGACATCCGCAATCGTCTCGCCGTCGCACGTGCGAACATCGAGGCATTCATCGACGGCAAGCT
>JANWLL010000083.1 GCA_025450855.1 Vulcanimicrobiia bacterium | reverse complement strand
TGAGGGCCCCGCCGCCCGTTTGAAGATCCTGACCGAGGACCCCAGCATGGCTGGTACCCACTGACGCGCCCTTTGCTTTCGTCGTCCCGACAACGCCATGGCCCTTCGTGCTCGTTCCCTTGACGCCGGGCCCGTTGGATGTGTTGTCGCCTTCGATGCATGCCGCCGTGGTCGCGCACGCCGTGTTTGGTTGTGCGCCGTCCGTGGCGTTTGCTCTCGTCAGGGCGAAGCCGGTCACGGCTGTCGCGACTGCGAGAGAAGCCAGAGTTACAATTGCAATGCCCGCACGTGTCATCTGAACGCCCCTTTTATCCCTGGAGCATATTCCGGGATTGGCGGAATCATAGCACGCTCTAGTCGTTTCGGCCAACATTATTCTTGCTTGGCGATCAGCCGCCGTATCGCTGAATCTCTCGCCGAGCGGAGTCGTGGCCCGGATCGATCTCGAGGACTTTGCGCCAGCATTGGAGCGCGTATGGGCGATCGCCGCTCTTGAGCGCCGCATAGGCGAGATAATCCCAGGCGAACTCGTTCGTCGGATCGCGCTGCACGCTCGTACGCAATGCGTCTTCCGCTTTCTTGTAGTCGCGGAGCTTGATCAGGTAGGTGCGGCCGAGGTCGAACGGCAGCCGTGCGTTGGTGGGCAAGGCTTTGGTGCCCGCCTCGAACGTCGCGGCCGCGAGTTCGTAGCGCATGCGGTTCTGGTCGCTGAAGGAATAGTAGAGCTCGCCGAGGTGGATCCAGCCGTCGGGCACGGCGGGGTCGATCGCGATCGCTTTCTTATAGTAATACTCCGCCGTATCGGGGATGAGCGACGCCTCGAAAGTCACGCCGCGATACGTGGTGACGACGGCGAAGACCGGCCGGAAAAGGACCCAGCCTCCGACGAGCACGATGACGAGGATGATCCAGCGGTCATACGTCCTGATGACGTACGGCCGCACCTCTTGGGTCGCTGGTTGCGCGTTCATGCTATCACCGCGAAGAAGAGCGCGAGGAAGACGAGGACGTAGCCTGCCGCCATCTCCGCGACGAGATGCCACTTGCGCACGGCAGCGTTTCGGGTGTACCACGGCGCGAACGAACCGACGAAGAACACCGGTATGCCGTGGCCGACGCCGAAGGCGAGCATGAGCAGCGCGCCGGTCCAGATCTCGCCCCGGAACGTCGTCACCGCGAGCGCTCCGAGCATGATCGGCGTCGCGTCGGGCGCGATGAGAAACGCGAAGCCGAAGCCGAGCAGAAAGGCGCCGACGAGTCCGTGGCTGAGCACGGGCAGCGACGGAAACGGTATCTTCACTTCGACGAGGCGGATGAGCTGGAGTCCCATGAAAAAGCACAACGCCGCGGTGAAGTAGTAGAGGAAGCCGGTGAGCATGAGCAGGCGTGCGAACGATCCCGCGAGCAAACCGACGCCGCAGTAGACGACGCAGATGCCGGCCACGAAGGCGAGCGACAGCTGGACGGCCCGCCAGAACGTCTTCGCTTCATGACCCGCGTAGTTGACGATCGCGACCATACGCGGAACGCTCGAAGGACTGATGGCGCTCACGATGCCGCCGACGAACATGACGAGCAGCGCGATACCGAAGTCTTTGTGCACGACCTCGCCGATCTTGTCGGCGAGGGCGTAGATGTTAGTCCAATCCACGATCGATCTACCTCCGTCTCACTATTCTCACTGGCCCGCGAACGAGTACTCGACGTCGAAGGAGCGCCGGGCATACCAGTGGTTGCCTTGCGCGTTTTGGAACGTGATCTGATACTCGTCATCGAGCAGGTTGCGGATCCGCAGCGTCAGCTTCGCCTGCGGACCGACCGCGACACCGCGCTCGACGTCGAACGTCGTGTGCGGCGTGTATTTGCAGAAGCCCGGCGTCGTCGGCGGACACGCGGCGGACGAGAGCCCGCTGCCGTACTCGCCGTCGACAGCGAACCAGCCCCCGCGCCGGTCGTCGAAGATCGCACCCGTCGTCGAGCCCCAACGCTGTTCGTGATCGGCGGGCGTCCAATCGCCGGTCGCCCCGAAACAGGGCGCGAGGAGCTGCGTTTCGCAGCCCTTGTTCACCGAGTAGGTGTGATTGACCGAGAAGTAGATGCGGCCGCCGGTCGCGAGCGGGCGTTGGTAGTACGCGGACTGCGTGGCGATGCGGCCGGCTGCGTAGTTTATGTCCTGATGGAGGAGCGTGACGCCGACCTGAGTGTCGTCGATGAGGTCCTGCGCGTCCTTTTGCATGACGCGCAATCCGAGGTCGCCATCACCGAGCGGCACGTGACCGCCGATCTCGTAGTCGGAGTCGCGCTGCGGTTTGAGGTCGAAGGCGACGACGGCGCGCTGGAGCGGCAGATTGAGGAGTTGGGCCGCGCCCGGCGAGACGTTCTCGAACGAGAACGGCGTGAAGAAGCGGCCGTAGTAGACGTAGACGCTCGAGCGGGTCCCGAGGATGCGCGTCAACTTGATCCGGGGGCTGACCTGCGCGAAGCCGCGGTCGAACTGGCTCGAGCGCAGTTGGAGTCCGTCGCCACGCAAGCCGTAATCGAGCTCGTAGTTCGCACCCATCCGCCATGCGTCTTGGAGATAGAGCGCCTCGGTGTGGCCGATGTTCGGGGCGTCGTCAGCGACCGTGTATGGCGCGTTCGGCGTCGACGGCACGAAGATCGGCGCGAGGAAGTTGCCCGGCTGGAGCGCCACCGCGTAGAGCTTCGATATCTGCGCGGCGTCGAAGAGGCCGCCCCAACCGATCGTGTGGGCGCCGTCGCCCAGCGAGTCGTCGAGGCTCAGCTTCTCGTCGACCGCCGTCCGCTCGCCGCCGAGCGAGTACGCGCACGTACCGTTCGAGAAGTTCGGGATCGAGAGCGCGTTCGCGCAGTCCGTCGGGCTGCCGCCGGCGGCAAGGTGAAGCGCTTCTCCGTACGTCCAGTCGTTCGGCGCGTCGCCGAAGTCGAGGATGTGCGACCGCTTCAGGCCGAGCCCATACGTCAGCGAACCGCGATCGCCTATCGCGTGGCGTTTTTGGATCGCGGTGAAGAGGTCGTCTTGGGTCTCGTTGTCGTCGGATGTCGGCGGTTGTCCGCCGAGGAGGTCGATGGGAAGCTGGTACGTCTGGTAGGCGTGCGAGAGCGTGAAGTTGACATAGTCGCCGTTGATGGGTACCGTGTAACGTACGAACTGGTTCGCATCGCTCGCGTCGTCGTGCGGCGAATCCGGGTTCGGCGGATCGAGGCCGCGCTGAGTGGCAGATTGGCGGAACGCCGTGACGATCGATCCGTTCCCGAGCGCGCCTTGGTAACCGAGTGACGAATCGAGATTCCCGAACGAACCCGCGTCTATTGATCCCGTGTAAGCCCTCGAGCCGGCGCCCGCGCGCGTGTCGATGTTGAGCACGGACGCGAAGCGTTCGCCGTATTGCGCGGGGTATGCGCCTTCAAGGACGTCGACGAAGGACACGTCGTTCGCGTTGAACTCGGTACCGATGTTCCGGTTGAGCTCCTGCGGGATCGAGATGCCGTCGACGATGTAGTTGATGTCGCCGTGGTCGCCGTTGATGTGGACGACGCCGTTCGCGCCGCGCGCCGCGCCGGGGAGCTGGACGAGGATGTTCGGGAAGCTGCCTGCCGCGGGCGAGCGGAGAAGTGCTTGGCTATTGAGCGTCACGTCGGTACCGGCTTTGCGAACGGGTGACGCCTGAGCTATCGCCTGGACGACGCCGAGCTGTTTGGTTGAGAGGGTCATGGTGACGTCGGCGCCGGTCACGCCGAGATCGACGATGAGGCGCGCCGAACCGGCGGGGGCGACGACGTCGATCGTATACGTGCCGGGCTCGAGGTCGGGAAACGCGAACCGTCCGGTTTGGTCCGTCGTCGTCTGCTCCGTCGCGTTGCCGCCCTGCGCCGATACTTTTGCTCCGGCGACGGGCTTGTCGGCGTATACGACGACCCCGCTGAGCGTGCTCGCCGCTTTCGCCGGCTGGGCGGTTGAGGTGACGAGCGCGGCGCTGGTCAGGACGGCCGCGCACACGGCATATATGGATAGCAGAGGTTTCCTGGACATGATTCGATTCTCCAATCGCGCGAGTGCCACGGCTTGTGCCGCGCACGGGTCATCAAGCCGACTTGAGGACTATGCGGATTGGAGGACGGGCGGGGGGCGGTTGAACAGACGCGAGCACCACGTGCTTGCGGCAAAGGCGGGCGCAGGTGCTTCGGTGGCGCTCGTCCTCGAGTGCGTGCCGGCGGTGACTGCCGGCTGGAATTCGACGATGGCGCTCGCGAAGGTCGGCAGACTTCGGGTCAACGCGCGCGTGAGCAGCGCGATCAAAGCGGCGCCGATGACAGCGCCGATCAAACCGAGCGCACCGTCGTGGCCGAGCAAAGGCGAGCCTTCGGCGACGACCGTCGACCACGCGACGGCGAACTGAAGAGCAGCGGTCGCGAGCCAGAATTTGCTGGTCTTGCCACCGAAGGGGAGCGACGCGAGGCCGATCTCGGCGACGCGTTTCGCGTCGCGGCCGTTGGCGGCGTTCGCGATGAGGTCGTGAAGGTCGCGCGCGAGTACGGCGGTCGCTATGATCAGCGCGACGCCGAGGTAGACATGCAGCCTTGAGAAGGTGACGGCTGCAGCCGCCGCTCCCATCCCTGCGAACTCCGAGATGAGGTGCGAGCCGATGCCGCCGACGACGACGAGCGCCAAATAGACCCTCATGAGGGTCGGGGCCGGGCGCATCGTTTTGCGGCGAATCATCTACGTTAGGTTATCGGCAGGCACTGGGGAGCGCGCGTGTGTCCCGTTGCCACTGTTCGTTGAATCGGCGCGCTCTCTTATCGAGAACCATTCTCGATAAGGTTAGCGGTCGACGCGCCGGCTCCCTTTGGCTACGAGGCTGTAGCCTGCCGGCGCCTACCTGTGTAAAAAACGAGGATTCCGCTGCCGACGACGAGCGCGGTCATGCCGAGCACCTTCGCGACGGCCAGAGCTTTGTTCGGTTCGCTCGGGTCTGGGATCACGGCGAGAACGATCGACGAAAGTGTCGTGAACAGCCCGACGACGGCCGAGATGATGATGGTCGCCTTGCCGCCGGGTATTCGCAGCACGTCGGTCGCTTGTGGCTTGACGTAGAGCTTGATCGCAGAAGCGAAGACGAACAAGAACGGCAGCATCGTCGTGAGGACCGTCGTGCTCACGAGCACAGCATAGGCGCCTCGTACCGTCGTGCCGCTCTGACCGAGAAAGACGAAGACGGCGGCGATGACCGCTTGCGAGATGAGCGCGACGTGCGGCGAACCGTACTTCGGGTGGAGTTTGCCGAATGCGCGCGGCATGAACGAGTCGATTCCGGCGACGAACGGGATGCGAGCAGCGGCGCCGAGCCACAAACCGGCGCTGCCCAGGCAGCTGACCGTGACGAGTATCGCGGCGATGGGGCTCACGCCGTTCCAGCCGAGACGTGTCGCGGCGTGCGAGATCGTCTGCATGACGCCGGACGAAGGGTCGACTTGCGCAGAAGGCACGGCGGCGAGAACGCTTGCCGTGCCCAAGACGTAGATCGCAGCGATCGCCGGAGCCGCATATGCGAGGCCTCTTGGTATCGAGCGTCGTGGATCCTTGATCTCACCGCCCATGAACGATGCTGCTTCCGGGCCCGTCCATGCGAATGCGATGACCGACCAGAAAATGATGCTCTTGAAGTCGAGCGTCGGCGTCATCGTGTGGAAATTGATCGGTGTGGCGGAGCCGAACTTCACCCATGCGATGATGCCGATCGCGATGAGGATCATCGTGCCGGTCCAGCGCGTGATAGCGCCGACGTTGTTCAGCCATTTGCCGACGCCGAGACCGTAGATGTTGATGACGGTCGCGAAGATGAGCCCGCCGATCGACATGCTGATGAAGAAGAGCGGGGAGCCCGCCAGTGCGCTCGACGTGCCGCTGATGTAAAGCGCGTTGCCGGCCATGAAGTAGAGCAGCGCCGGGAAGTACGGGAGGTTCGAGCACCAGTACGTCCAGCCGGTGAGAAATCCGGGAAGCGGGCCGAACGCTTTCTTTGCCCATACGTAGAGGCCGCCTTCATCGGGATGGTGCGACGTCAGATAGACGACGACGATCGCGAGAGGAACGAACATCAGGACGCCGCCGACGATCCACGCCGGCAGCGCGCTTGGGCCGGCTGCTGCTGCCGTCGCGACCCATTGGAAATTGGACCCGGCGAGCACGAAGAAGAGAACGACGTCCGAAAGGGTCATCGCTCTTTTGAGGTGCGGGATCTGCTCGGGTTCGTCGGCCGGCGCCGATCGCGACGCGATCATCTGGTGGGCGCCGCATTCACATCGTTTGTGTAAAGTACCTTGGAAGGTCGCGGCGGTCGAGCTAAAGCTCGACCGCTCCCTTTTTTTGTCGCGAAGGTCAGACGGCTTGGAAGGCGGCGCCGGCGGCGGCGGCGGGCTCGTCTTCGAGATCGAGGTCAGGCATCGAGAGGCGTTTGGCAGCAGCGCGCAATCGACGTTTCTCGACGAAGCCGACGAGTCCGACGTAGACGACCGGCACGAGGAAGAGCGTCAAGAAGAGCGAGCTCGTGAGACCGCCGATGATGACCGTACCCATCGACTTGCGGAACTCCGCGCCTTCGGTGATGCCGAGCGCGAGCGGCAGCATGCCGAAGATCATGGCGGCGGTCGTCATGACGATCGGACGGAAGCGGATCGAGGCGGACTCGACGATCGCTTCTTTGAGCGCGAGGCCCTTCGTGTGGAGCGTGTTCGCATAGTCGACGAGCAAGATGCCGTTCTTCGCGACGAGTCCCATGAGCATGACGATGCCGAGCATGCTGAATATGTTGAGCGTCTGGCCGCCGAAGTAGCGGACGTCGGGGAACATGTTGTGGAGGACGTTCGCCGCGGTCAGCGCGCCGAACACGCCGACGAGCGCCACCGGGATGCTCATCATGATGACGAGCGGCGTCAGGTAGTTGCGGTAGAGTATGACGAGCAGCATGTAGATGAGCACGAACGACGTCAGCAGCGCGATGCCGATCTTGTTCATCGAGTCGGTGAGGAGGCTGGCCTGGCCGTCTTCCTTGACGCGGACGCCCGGCGGCAGGAATGTCGGGTTCTTGAGGGCGGCCGACACCTTGTCGCTGACCGGACCTATGGGCGCGCCGTGAAGCATGCTTGCGAAGACCCGCACGATGCGCTCGCGATCGATGCGCCGCAGCACGGGCGGCTCTTGCGTCCACGTGAACGAGGCGATGTCCATGAGCGGAACGAGCTGGCCGGTCTGCGAGCGGACCGGTATGGTCTTCAGGTAGTCGACGTCGTTGCGCTGCGCGGGCGCGAGCTGGACAATCGTGTCGATGAGGCCCTGATCTGAGCGCACCTTCGTCGCGATGACGCCCCCGACGGCGGCGCGCGCGGTGGTCGCCGCAGCTTCGGGCGACACGCCGAGGAGCGCAGCCTTCTGGCGATCGACGGTCACCTCGAGGCGCGGGCCGGTCATCGTCGAGGTGCTGTTGACGCCGGTCGTGTTCGGCAGCGATTTGAGGAACTTCATCACCTTCGCGGACGCCGCGTCGAGTTCGTCGGTCGGGCCCGTGAACGTGTAGACGAGATCGGCGCCGCCGCCGTTCATCGCGCCGCCTGCGACGAGCAGCGCGCCGGGGACGAGGTCGCCCATCTTGTTGATCGCGTCGACGAGGTTGTGTTCGTCGTGGCGGCGTTCAGGAACGAGGTCAGCCTGGACGCTCGCCGTGTACGTGCCGTCGCCGCCGACCGTGACGACGGTGTCCTTGACGCCCGGCATCGCTTGCAGTTTCGCGGCGATGCGGTCGGCGCCGGCTTGCGTCACTTGAAGCGAGGTGCCGATCGGGTACGTGAGCGACGCGATCGCGGTGCCGTATTCCGTGTTCGGCTGGAACTCGAACGGGATGATGCCGAGCGCCATGGGCGCGG